>DASZGO010000324.1:0-3410 GCA_035938755.1 Solirubrobacteraceae bacterium
GCCGAGGTGGCCCGGCTCCAGCATGAGAATGCGCAGCTGAGCGCCCAGCAGCAGGCGCTCCAGAGCCCGGCCAGCATCCAGCAGGACGCCCGAGCCCTGGGCATGATCCGCCCCGGTGAGCGACCTTACGTGGTTACTGGGGCGGCCGGGCGGTAACGGGCCAGAGCTGCGCCCGCGTCCGGCCGCCTCCACCCCCGCCCGCGCCCCGAGCCTCCCCCTTACTCCGGCACCATCCCCGGCGGGCGCTCAGCCGCCGCCGGCCGGTAGTCGCTGGCCTCGCGGGCGTAGCGGGCGAACGCCGTGCCGCACACCGTCGGCATGTCCCAGGCTTCGGGATCAGCCGGGGCTATGCGTACGGCCACCTCGAAGCACCAATCGGTTCCCTGGTCGTAGAGCTCGGCCAGCTCCGTGGTGGTGAAAGCGCCGCCCAACCGACGGTGCAGCTCGTCGACCAGCGCGTCGATGACACGCTGGAGCACGACTCGCGACTCCGGCTCGGCTCCGCGCAGCCGGCGCTCCCCGTCTCGCCAGAGCTGGATCGCCTCGCTGTAGCGCATCCCTGAAGGATGCCCAACCAGCGTCCGGCTATTCCGCCTCGCTGTCATCCTCCCCGACCCGGCGGATGACGATCTGGTCCTCCTCGATCGCCACCTCGACCGGGCGGTGGCCGGCCCAGTACTCGGCGTAGACCGGGTCGTCCTTGACCGCGGGGTCAAGCCACAGGCCGTAGCCCTCCTCGCCGTGGTCGAACGTCGCCTCAAGCGGCCCGGCCGCCTTGCGCCGCCCACCGCGGCGGCCACCCCGGCGGCCTCGCTGGCGGCGCGGCTTGGGCTCGTCGTCCGAGTCCGAGTCGGAGTCGGAGTCTGCTTTCTCCTCGGGGGCGTCGGCCTGCCGGGTCTCGGCGGCCTCGAGCTCAGCCGCGATCAGTGCGTCGTCCTCGGCTCGGAGGTCGATCTCGTCGTCGAAATCCGGGGCCGCCACGCCCGCGGCCTCGGCGTCTGTGCCCTCGGCCAGGTCGTGGTCACGCTTGAAGGTCTTGATCTCCTGGACGGTGACCTCGAGTTGGTGGGCGATCCAGGCGTCGGTACGGCCCTGACGGACCCAGGCCCGGATGCGGTTCAACTCAGGGCGAAGTGATCGGCGCGCCATGACGCGGGAGAGTAATACAGGCCGCGCCTCCGGCACCCCGCCCCTCGACAGCGCCCGTCTGCGCGAGACTCCGCCCCGGGCAGTGCGGGCTCGCCGAGCACCGGTCCCCCCACCCGGACGAATGGCCCAAAGATGGACACATGTCAGTCTGGACGGTTGTACGAATCGGACCCGGCGCGCTATGCTGGGCGCCGCGGGTGACCGGCTTCTCGCGCAAGGACAGAGCCGGTCTAATCCACACTGAAAAGCGAGCAGGGAGGCAGTCACCAGATGTTGGTACTCACCCGGAAGACGAACCAGAGCATCATGATCGGCGACGACATCGAGGTGTCGGTGCTGGCCATCATGGGCGAGAAGGTGCGGATTGGGATCCAGGCACCGCGGACCATTCCAGTGTTCCGCAAAGAGGTCTACCTGGAGATTCAGCAGGAGCAGGACGGCTCGACCAAGGGCGCACGCGAGGAAGTTGACGCAGCGCTCCGCGGGCTCGGCGCCGACAGCTGAGCGCGCTCTAGCCCAGGAGCAGGTACAGCGTCTCGAACATCGCCGCGGTCACGCCGACGGCGGTGCCAACGAGCGCCAGCACGAGCATCCAGAACCGAAACGAGCCCATCTTCTTCTGGCGCTCGATGTTCCGGTTGCGGGAACGGATCCGGACGTGACGCTGGAGCCGCTGACTCTGGCGGTTCTCGTGCTCCATGTCACGGCGGAACTTCTCCTCAAAGTCCTGCAGGCTCTGGCGCATCCGCGTGGCCATGGCTACCGCGCCACCGCCTGACCCTCGTACACCTTGACGAAGTGCAGATAGTTATCTGCGATCTGCGAGGCGGCGTCCGAGCGCTCCAGGCTGCCGGACAGGAAGCCCTTGAGCGCGTCCCACCAGATCGAGCGCCCGATGGCAAACCCGATGAAGCCCTCGACCGGCGCGGCCTGTTGGAGCCAGTGCTCCACCTTCTCGGTGGAGGCGCCGCGGCCCAGCAGGACACACGTCACGCCCTCGCGGCCAGGGCCTGAGCGGGCCTGCTCGGCCAGCCGCTCGGCGTCCCGCCGCTCGTCCACCCCCTCGATCTTCCACACGTCAACCTCGACCCCGGCGTCCTGGATCTCCGCGATCGTCCGGCACATCAGGTCGGGCCGGAGCTCGGCGTCATAGCGATCGGTGTCCCCGCCCACGCTGGCCAGCTGCTCTTCAGTGGCCGGCACCAGGAGCTCGAACAGGAACTTTCGATCGCTCTGGTGGAGCCAGTCAGCGAGGCGCTTGAGCCGGCCGAGCTGCTGGCGGTTCATCTCGGCGTCGCCCTCGGGGTTGTACCGGACCAGGACCTTGGAGAAGTCGGGATCGAAGCGCTCGATGTGGGCACCGAACTCGTCGCCGTACTGGAAGTCGAACTCGTCCTGGCCGGACTTCTCAACCGGCATGGCCAGCTTCAGCCCCCTCTCCTTAGCCTGACTGGGGATGTCGCCGCCGAACTGCTCGTCCACCAGGACGCCGGTGACGCCGGCCTCTGCGCCGCGGCTGACCGCCTGAAGCATGCCCTCGAAGATCAGGTGCTTGGCGTCGGCGATGGTCCGTGTCTGCTCCGGAGAAGGATCGCCCTCGATTCCGAACATCTTCTTCTGGAACGAGCCGCGGTGGTCGAACGCGAGGATGTACAGCTTTCCGTCGTATCCCAGAGCCATCTGACCTCTCCCCGTTACTTGGTGGACGTCGGCTCCTGAGTCTACGGCGCTCGCCCTCGTTAGGCTGCCTCGCCGTGGAGCACCGTTTCACCGGTCCGCCCTACACGATCGGGATCGAAGAGGAGCTGATGATCGTGGACGAGCAGACCCTCGATCTGGTCAACGCGATCGAGTCGATGCTCGAGCCGGCCCCGGCCGGCGAGGTCAAGCCTGAGCTGATGGAGTCGGTGCTGGAGATCGCCACCGAGCCCTGCCCCGACACCGTCCGGGCCGGCGAACAGCTGCGGGCTCTGCGCAACCAGGTGATCGAGACCGCTCAGAGCAAGGGGATGGCCATCGGTGCGGCGGGGACCCATCCGTTCGCCCGTTGGGAGGACCAGCGGATCGTGGCCCGGTCGCGGTACCGAGACCTGGTGTCCGACCTGCGCTTCGTGGCCCGCCAGGAGCTGATCTTCGGCGTCCACGTCCACGTGGGGGTCGACGATCCCGACAAGGCGATCCACGTGGCCAACGGGATGCGGGTCCACGTGCCGGTGCTGCTGGGGCTGTCGGCCAACTCGCCGTTCTGGCGGGCCGACGCT
>DASZGO010000325.1:0-3425 GCA_035938755.1 Solirubrobacteraceae bacterium
CTCGCCGATGCTGTCCCGCACCTCGCGGACCCGCTCGGGGTCGATCGAGGGCGGCGACTTGAGCAGTTCGTCGAGTAGCTCGTTCTCCCCGTGGTGCGCACGCGCCTCCTGGTAGGCGCGGCCCATGGCCAGCGACTCGCGCAGGTTTCCGCCTCGGTCAGCAGCGATCACCCGCAGGCCTGCGTAGAGGGGAGCGTCAACCACCGTGGACCACTCCTCGGCGTTGAAGTCAGCTCTCTTGGTCATCGGATTTCCTCTCGGTGGGAGCTACGCCGCGCAAACGTCGCGCCAGGTCGCCGAGCAGGATACGGCGATCGTGGCACCTGCGAGGATTTCCGTGTGGCATCGCTGCGTAATTTGCGCAGCAGGCGTCAAGATTGAGACCATGAACCGGATCGCCCGAGCCTTGATCAAGCTCATGCTGCGGCGCGTGGCGTCGGGAAAGCTTGTGGTGCTCGAAGCAAACCGAGCGCGTCGCTATGGGCGGGAGGGACCGGAGGCACTGGTCACCGTTCACTCGCCCGGCGCGTGGAAGCTGCTGCTGCGCGGCAGTCTGGGTCTGGCTGACGGATACGCCGAGCGACTGTGGGACTCGCCTGACCTGGTGGCAGTGGTTCGCCTGGCGGCCCGGAACGCTCACCGTCTTGATCGCCTCCGGGCCTGGGTGGCGCCGATGGCGCGGCCGTGGAGAGCTATCCGGGTATCGGTGCGCCCACCCACGCGCCGACGGAGCCGACGAGACATCGCCGCGCACTACGACCTGGGCCAGGAGCTGTTCACGCGGATGCTCGATCCGACGCTGACTTACTCGTGCGCGCTGTTCGAGCGGTCCGGGATGACGCTTGAGGAGGCGCAGCTCGCCAAGCTGGAGCTGGTGTGTGAACAGCTCGAGCTGGGGCCCGCCGACCGGGTGCTGGAGATCGGAACCGGCTGGGGCAGCTTCGCGTTGCACGCCGCGGCCACCCGCGGGTGCCACGTCACGACGACCACGATCTCAGCCGATCAGTACGCCTATGCCGCCGAGCGGGTGAGTCAAGCCGGTATCGGCGATCGCGTGACCGTGTTGGATGCCGACTATCGCGACCTGCGCGGCCGCTACGACAAGCTCGTGTCGATCGAGATGATCGAAGCCGTGGGCTGGCGGCAAACGGGGACGTTCCTCGGGACCTGCTCCCGGCTGCTCGAGCCTCACGGAGCGATGCTGCTCCAGGCGATTGTGATCGACGACCGGGCGTATGAGATCGAGAAGGGTTCCAGCTCTTTTATCAAGCAGCGCATCTTCCCCGGCGGATCACTTCCCTCAATCGCCGCGCTGAGCCGCGACCTCGCCCGCCAGACCGACCTGCAGCTCGCCGGTCTGCGGGACCTCACCGTCCACTACGTCACCACTCTGCGGCGCTGGCGCGAGAAGTTCATCGCCCACGCCGAAGAGCTGGAGAAGCTGGGTTACGACCAGGCGTTCCAGCGCTTCTGGACCCTCTACCTGGCCTACTGCGAGGCCGGCTTCGCTGAGCGCCGGATCCGTGACGCCCAGCTGCTGCTGACCAAGCCCGGCTGTCGCCTACGGTCCGTCCGAGACGCAGCCAGCGAGACTCATCGGCCGACCATCCCGGTCTGATAGCCCGGTGAACACCACCCGGAGGTTCACGCGCACTAGGCGGCGCCTGGTCCGACAGCCACGATCCTGAAACACTCCACCAGATAGAGGTGCAGCACTCATCGTCCTCGGGACGCCCGCGCATACCGACCGTCGAGGATTCGCCGGCCGATCGCGCCGCCAGAGGCCGCTCGCTGCGGTCTCAGACGCCGCGCTCGAGTCACGCCGCGTGGGAGCCACCCGCGGCCCGGCCAGATCCGATCGCCCTGCTCCAGGAGCAGGCGGCCGGGCGGGTCGCGGACCTCCTGCCGATCCGTTACGGACGCATGTCAGCCTCGCCGTTCGCCTTCTTCCGAGGCGCGGCGTACGTGATGGCCTCAGACCTCGCCGGCACGCCTCGGACTGGGATCCGGGTGCAGCTGTGTGGCGACGCACACCTGTCGAACTTCGGTGGGTTTGCGTCGCCCGAGCGGGAGTTGCTGTTCGATCTGAACGACTTCGACGAGACGCTGCCCGGACCGTGGGAATGGGACGTCAAGCGCCTCGCCGCCAGCTTGGCCGTGGCCGGGCGGGAGAACGGGTTTGCCCCCAAGCCCCGGGAGACGATGATTTGTCAAGCGGTGCACGAGTACCGGCAGGCCATGCGCCGGTTCGCCGGGATGAAGACACTGGACGTGTGGTACGCCAAAGCGAACGACACCGAGGTTCAGAGGCTGTTGCGTGCGCCGGGCAGCCAGAAGCAGGCCCGGCAGCTGGACAAAACGCTGGAGAAGGGCCGGCGAAAGAACAGCGCCCGCGCGTTCGCCAAGCTTGCCGTCAAGCAGAACGGTGACGCGAAGATCCTGGCCGACCCGCCTCTGATCGTGCCGATCGAGGACCTGGTCGACCACCCGGGAAGCCGGCGGCTCGGACGCAAGGCTCGTCACCTGCTCGACTCCTACCTGAGCAGCTTGTCTGGCGATCACCGCCGGTTGCTGGAGCGCTATCGCTACGCGGACCTGGCGCGCAAGGTCGTCGGAGTGGGGAGCGTGGGCACGCGCTGCTGGGTGATCCTGCTCCTGGGACGTGACTCGAACGATCCCCTGTTCCTGCAGGCCAAGGAGGCGGACCGCTCGGTGCTCGAGCCATTCGCCGGCAAGTCCGAGTTTCAAAACCAAGGGCAGCGGGTGGTCGAGGGCCAGCGGCTGATGCAGGCGGCGGGCGACATCTTCCTGGGATGGGTGCACGAGCCCCACAGCCTTGACGACCGCAAAACGCGTGACTTCTACGTCCGCCAGCTCTGGGACGCCAAGACCTCAGCCGACATTGCCACCATGCGAGCGTCCGGCATGACGCGCTACGCCCGGCTGTGCGCGTGGACTCTGGCCCGGGCGCACGCCCGCTCCGGAGACTCGATCGCGATCGCGAGCTACCTCGGATCAGCCGACAAGTTCGATCGCGCCATCGCGGCGTTCGCCGAGGCCTACGCCGACCAGAACGAACGCGATTACGCCGCGCTCAAGCAAGCCATCTCCGCTGGCCGCGTCCAGGCCGAGGCCGGGGTCTAGGCGCCCGACGAGTCCGGGGCGGAGGGCTGGGACTCCTGCTGGCGTCCTGATGCGGCGGCCCGCGCGGCGGCGTCGCCCCCGGCGCCGCGCAGGACCCAGGCCGCGCCGACGGCGAGGGCGGCCCCGAGCAGCGGGCCGGCCACGTACGCCCAATACGCGCTCCAGTCGCCGGCCACGAGTGCCGGCCCGAACGACCGGGCCGGATTCATCGACACGCCGCTGACCGGGGCCGCCCACAGGCCGGCCAGCGCGATGTAGCCCCCGACGCCAAGCGCGCCGAT
>DASZGO010000326.1:0-3992 GCA_035938755.1 Solirubrobacteraceae bacterium
CACGTTGCTCAAGCTGGATCAGCCCTCGCGGGTCAAGCCGATGCTGATCGCCGCGGCCGGCGAGCGCAGCAGCTGGCGGCCCGGAGTCCTGGCCACGATCGCCGGCTTCGGCACCACCTCGCAGAACGATTCGAATCCGCCAACCCAGATGCGCTATGCCCGGGTACCCATCACCACTGACGCGTTCTGCGCCCAGGCCTATCCGAACGGGCTGAGCGAAGCCGGGAACGACGGCTCGTTCGACCCGGCCACGATGATGTGCGCCGGCTATCCCCAGGGCGGGACCGACACCTGCCAGGGAGACTCGGGCGGTCCCCTGTTGGTGCCGGTGGGTCACGACTTCCGCCTGGCTGGGGCGACCAGCTTCGGCTCGGGGTGCGCGCAGCCCGGCAAGCCCGGGGTGTACGCCCGGGTGGCCGAGGGCCCGATCAGGTCATTCATTCTCCGATTCGTGCCCCAGGCCTTCGCGCCGGAGCCGGCGGCCAAGCCCAAGCCCAAGCCCAAGCCGAAGCGGCCGCCCAAGCACCGGCGCAAGAAGCACCGGCATCCCCACCGCTAGACCGTGAGCACAATCTTCCCGACGATGCTCCCGTCGAGCATCGCCGCAAACCCCTCCCGCGCCTGCTCCAGCGGCAGCGTCCGGTCAATCGTGGGCCGCAGGTCCCGCTGAACGCACAGCCTGATCAGCCGCTCCAGCTCGTCGCGGGTGCCCATCGTCGAGCCGATCACCGAGAGCTGGAGGAAGAACACGCGGCTCAGCTCGGCTGGCGGCGACTGGCCGGTGGTGGCCCCGGACACGACCAGCGTCCCGCCCGGCTTGAGCGACCGCACGGAGTGCGCCCAGGTGGCCTCGCCGACCGTCTCGATCACCACGTCGACCCGCTCAGGCGGCCGGCTGCCCGACTCGAACGCCGCGTGCGCCCCCAGGGCCAGGGCCTGCTGGCGCTTCTCCTCCGAACGGGCGGTGACCCACACTCGGGCCCCGGCCGCGCTGGCGAGCATCATGGCCGCCGTGGCCACTCCACCGCCCGCCCCCTGGATCAGCACGGTCATGCCCGGCACCACGCCGCCGCGGGTGTACAGCATGCGGTAGGCGGTAAGCCAGGCCGTGGGGAGACAGGCCGCCTCCTCAAAGCTCAGCTCGGACGGCTTGGGCAGCACGTTGCGGCGGGGCACGGTCACTTGCTCGGCCATCGTCCCCTGATATCGCTCGGACAGCAGGGAGCGCTTGGGGTCAAACGTCTCATCAGCGCGCCAATCGGGATCCGAGATCACCGCATGGACGACCACCTCGTTGCCCTCCTCGTCCAGCCCCGCCGCGTCGCAGCCCAGGATCATGGGCAGCCGGTCCTGGGACAGGCCCACGCCGCGCAGTGACCACAGGTCGTGGTGATTGAGCGAGGCCGCCTTGACGGTGACCGTGGTCCAGCCGGGCGGGATCTCAGGCTCGGGACGCTGGTCGATGCGCAGGCCGCTCAGCGGGTCATCGGCATCGATCTTCTCGGCGAACACGGCAAGCATCAGGAGCCGAGCTCAATCACCTGCTCGAACGTGCCGCGGTCGAAGAACGGCATGTCGGGCGGCTGCTCGGCGCCCAGCGCGCTCTGGCTGAACAGGGCCCGCTTGCCGCGCCAGTGCGTGGGGTCGCTGGACCCGAAGCGCTTGGCCAGCGCATCGAATGTGGCCGCCGCGGCCCGCCGCCAGGCCGCCGCCTTCAGCGTGCGCAGCGCGTAGGCCTGACCCAGGTCGACGTCGAACACGTGCTCCGTGTTCGGCTCGCCGCCCCCGATCAGCTGACCGGCCGGGCCCAGGGGAGCCAAGGCGATGGCCTGAAGCTGGTCCTTGAGCGTCTGCCAGGCGGCCACGCCGGGGTCGACGGTTCCGGCCGAGTCGGTTTCGTTGTAAGAGCCATCCCACTTGAGGATCGTGCGCAGGACGACGGCGGCCGGTCCGCGGGCTCCGTGGAGCGCCTTGTGCAGTTGCGGCGCGGCCAGCGGGCGCTGCTCGGCCACGCTGCCCGCCTGGTGGATCATCTGGTTCATGGCGGCGAACGACGGGTGGGCCAGCACCCGCCCCACCTGGCGGTTCAGCCAGGCCACCCGGAACCACGGCCCGGCCAGTCGTTCGGAGGCCGGATCGTTGCCGGTGGTCCAGCCCTGGGAGGGGATGTTGTTCCAGTTGGACAGCCAGTGCTGGGCCGGGTCGATCACGTGTGGGCGCTGGGCCACGGGCAGGAGTCCGTTCCATTCGGCCTGGCCGCCGCCCGGATACGGGAGCCGCTCATCCCAGCCCTTGGGCCGGATCGGAAGCAGGCCGGGATGCCAGTACCCGATGTGCCCGCGGTCATCTGCGGCGGCCAGGTTCTCGTTCCAGCTGGCTCCGGCCAGTGCACGATCGACCTCGGCCACGCTGCGGGCGGTGTCCACTCCAGCCAGAGCCGGGAGCGTGTCGATCTCGCGCCCCCAGGTGGCGTAGCGTCGCGCGTAGGCGATGTTGCCCACGCGGGCCTGGACCGGCCCGTGGACGGTCCGGCACAGCCGGGCGGTGAATGAGCCCGACTGCGGGGGTGAGGTGAGGACGCCGGGCGGAAGCAGAGAGGTGGGCGGAGACTGGTAGTTGAACGTCTCCACCCGGCAGTCCATCTGGCGGACCTGGCCGTGGAAGTAATACGCGTCGGGGTTTCCCGGTACCAGGTGCTCCGCGTACAGTGCGTTGGTCTGTGACAGGCCGCTGGTCAGGCCGAACGCCACGTGGGCGTTGTGTCCGATGGCGATCACCGGCGCACCCGGCGCAGTGACGCCGCGGACGTCGAGGCCGGGCCCGTGGAGCTCTTGCTCGTAGAGTTCCTCGGGGGCCGAGAATCCGAGCTCCGGACCGCTGAACAGGAACGCGTGGTGGGTGCGCAGGTTTCCGATCGCCACCATCGATGAGCCGCCCCGGTGCAGCGGCGACATGGAAAGCGCTCCGTCATCCCGAGCCGCGTCAAGCGCGGCGGAGGACATATGGGGCAGGCTCCCGCTCACCACCTCGGCACCCAGCTCGCTGGACGGCGGCAGCGGCAGGCCGCGAACGAACCGGTAGGACCGCTTCAGCGCCGCCCGCTCCTGAGCCGGTGTGCGCCCCGGAACTGAGGGGAACAGCCCGGACGAGCGGGGGATGGTGGCGATCTGGCCCGGAATCCGTAGCGGAAGGATCCGGTCGAACTTGGCAGGCCCACTGGCCTGGATCGCGTGCATGTTGTTCAGGTCGTCGCCATCGGTGTTTGGGGTGGTCCGAGCCAGATACACCCCGATGGCCGCCAGATCGGTGACCGAGAAGTGGGCGGGGGTGAGGCCGACGGCCGCATACTCCGCGGGAATGTCGCCGGGGCTGGAGCTGACGTGGTCAACCCAGGCGTTGATCCCGTTCAGGTACGACCGGTAGCGGCTCTGCAGATCGGCGGGGAGCGTGCTGAACATGCGGGTCAGCTCGTCGGACGTGTAGAAGTCGCGGCGGACCTCGATGTCCATCGGGATGTAGCTTGCGCCAAGTACCTCGGCCAGGTGTCCCGTGGTGGCCCGACGGAACACCTCGAGCTCGAACAGCCGGTCCTCGGCGGTGGCGTAGCCTGCGCCCCACCACAGCTCGGAGTCGCTGGAGCCGGTGATGGTCGGCACCCCGTAGAGGTCGCGGACGATCTTCACGCCGGCCGCCGGGTCCTCCTCGCTGCCCGACTGGTTGAACATCGCGTCCTTGCGATCGAAGCTGATGAACGGCGTCTGCTGGTCGTAGAGGTGGGGCGAGCCGGTGCCCATGGCTACGCCCGTGAGCGACACGAACCCGCTCTCCCCGGGGGGGAGGATCGAGGTGGCCTGGATGATCCGAGCCGGCGCCGGGGCGCTCACGCCCAGGACACAGCCGGCCACCACCAGCCCGCCCAGCACCCGGCGCAACGACAACTAGTCCTCCAGCTCACGCTTGAGCTCGCCGGCTCGGGCGCCGGCCAGCATGCC
>DASZGO010000327.1:0-7216 GCA_035938755.1 Solirubrobacteraceae bacterium
CAGGCCCTGGAACTGGTCGGTGGAAGCGGCTTGATAGCTCGGGTAGCTGACTGGGTGGGAGGCTAGGAAAGTCTGCGCATCGCCACTGGCGTCGCTGGTGTCGACACCCAGGAAGGCGACTTGGCGGCCAAAGCGCACCGAGCTCGAGGCGAACAGCGAAAACTCGCTGCGGCACGGGCCGCACCACGAAGCCCACGCGTTCAGCACCACCGGGTAGCCGCGCAGCGAGGTCAGCCGGGCCAGCAGCGCTGTCTCGGGGCCGAGCAGCTGCCCGGCTTGGCTGTGCAGGCCGGCCAGCGCCTGCGGCGAGCCGGCGAGCGCGGCGGACGCGGCGGACCCCGCGCCGGGATACTGGGGAGCCGCGCGGAGGGCCGCTCGCACGTGGCGGATCAGGTCGGCGGTAGTGAGCGCCCCGTCGGTCGAGGCGTCGTAATGCCACAGGATCTGGCCGGTACCGCTGGTCAGGACCAGCCAGGGCTGGTCCTGCACCTCGTAGCCGTCGCCCACCCGCCCCGACCGGTCGATCGCCACCGGTAACGACGCCGACGGGTGAAGTGAGCGCACGAGCTGCGGGACCTGGCCGGGCGCAGGCTCGACGCTGGCTTCATCGACCGCGACGGCCCGCGGCAGCCGAGCGGACTTGGCCAGGCTCGCGTACCGCCCCAGCGCGGCCAGCTGGTCCCGAAGCGGGAACGTCTGCGTGTTCCAGTAGCCAAAGAAGAACGTCAGCTGTGGAGTCCCTGAACCCCCGAGGCTCATCGCCGGGCCACCGGCGCTGGGCAGCGACACCCGTGTCTCAGGGCCAATCGGCGGCACCTCGGCGTACGAGCTAGCCCCCAAGACGCGGGGGTGGCCCGGCAGAAGCTCCGAGGCTCGCTGGGCCAGCAGCCGGCCGAACTGACCAACAGCCGCGAACGACATCTGGGTCACGTAGAGCCGGGACAGGCGGCCCCGCGGGTCGATCATGAACACGGCTTGTGTGTGATTGACCTGGTCCTGCTGCACCTCCACCCGGACGTGGTACGCGTCCCACACGCGCTTTAGCTGGGCCAGCGGAGCGGTGAGGAAATGCCATTCGGACATCATCTCGTGCGAACTCGAGTACGCGCGAACGTCGCTCACCTTGGTGGCCTGCGGGTTGGCGTTCACCCCGAGTAGCTGTACCCGGGTGCCGGCCGGACCCAGTAGGCGCTTGGCCTGGACCATGGCCTGGGTGGTGAGCGGGCACACCGTCGTGCACTGCGAGTCATTGAAGGCCAGGATCACCGCCCGGCCGCGGAAGGACCGAAGCGAGACCGGCTTTCCGAACTGGTCGGTCAGCGTGAAATCGGGGGCGCGGCCGGACAGCGGTGTTCCCGGGTCCAGGTACCGATTGGAGGCCAGGGCGTTTGGCGTCTGGTGCGAGCCGCCGGACGCCAGCTGGATGGCGCTGGCAACGATCACCAGCAGCGCCGCTACCGCGACCCAGGGCAGCAGACGCATGAGCAATCTGGAGCGATCCATCGTCGGCACGGCCCGTAAGTATGCGACCCCCTGGTCTACGACGACGCCACCCACGAGGACGAGCGGGATCGGCGGTGTTGGCCGCCTATGATCAGCCGCCCTATGAGCGATCTTGGCCCAGCGGTCCGAACGGTGATTCACCAGTGCCTGGCGGTCTCCGCCGGCGAAGAGGTCGCGGTGGTGGTCGATCCCGCCACCCGGCCGATCGGCGAGGCGCTTCGTGCCGAAGCGGCCGATGCAGGAGCGGATGCGGTCCTGGTGCTGATGGACCCGCGGGCCAACGACGGCGCTGAGCCGCCGGCCACGGTGGCCGGCGCGTTGCGAGCCAGCGATGTGTTCATCGCACCCACGTCCCGGTCGTTGAGCCACACCGCGGCGCGCAAAGCGGCCACCGATGCCGGGGCCCGAGGCGCGACCATGCCCGGGGTTACCGAAGAGATGCTGGCTCGGGTGATGGCGGTCGACTTTGAGACGATGGGTCGGCGTTCTCGCGAGGTGGCGGAGTTGCTCAGCGCCGCCGAGCAGGCGCATCTCACCTGCCCTCGCGGCTCCGACTTCGCGGTCCAGCTGAGCGGACGCCGCGGCATCGCCGACGACGGCGTGCTGGGCCAGCGAGGCGCGTTCGGCAACCTGCCCTGCGGGGAGGGGTTCATCTCGCCAGCGGGCGGCGAGGGAACGGTAGTCGCTTCGAGTCTGGCGGCACTCGGTCTGAGTGATGAGCCGGCCGCGCTGAGGGTCAGCGGCGGAAGGATCGTCGACGCCCAGGGTGGCCTGGGCCCGGAGTTCCTTGAGCGCCTGCGCGCGCACGGCGAGCTGGGTTGCAACTTGGCCGAGCTCGGCGTGGGGACCAATGACCGGGCTACGCTGACGGGGAATGTGCTGGAGGACGAGAAGATCCTCGGCACCGTCCACGTGGCGTTCGGGGCCAGTGCCGGGATCGGCGGGACCGTCTCCGTCCCGGTCCACCTCGATGCGGTGGTGCTCGACGCCACCTTGCGAATCGACGACCGGGTGGTCCTGGAGGAAGGTCGCTACGTGCTGTGACCCTGCTGCTGGCCGTGCCCAACGTCTCCGAAGGCCGAGATCAGCAGCTGATCGACCGGATCGCCGAGGCGTTCGACGCCCGACGGCTGGACGTGCACTCCGACCCCGATCATCACCGCAGCGTGTTCACGCTCGCCGGCGAGCCCGGGGCGCTGGCCGAAGCCGTGGTGGCCGGGGCCCGGGTGGCCACGGCCGAGATCGACATCACACGCCAGGAGGGTGCGCACCCTCGGATCGGCGCGATTGACGTGGCCCCCATCGTCTACGCGCGCGCGAAGGACCGCGGAGCGGCGTGCGCCGAAGCACTCGTGCTCGGCGACCGGCTGGGCGAGGAGCTCGGTCTGCCGGTGCTCGTCTACGGCGAGCTGGCGCAGGGCCGCACCCGTCATCAGCTGCGGGCTGGTGGACCGACCGTGCTGGCGCGGCGGATCGCCTCCCGCGAGCTGGTGCCCGACTTTGGGCCGCCGCAATTTCACCCCACGGCCGGGGCGGTGCTGGTCGCGGCTCGCCCGCCCCTGGTGGCATTCAACGTGGAGCTGGCCCCGCCGGCCACCCTCGACACGGCCCGCGCCGTGGCTGGGGCGATCCGGGAGACCGGTCCCCAGGGCCTGCCTGGGGTGCGGGCAATAGGGGTGTGGCTCGAGCACCGCGGTGTGGCCCAGGTGTCGATGAACATCGAGGATCACGACCGGGCGCCGCTGGCCGAGGTGATCGCAGCGATACGGCGGCACGCCCCGGTAGCCGAGGCCGAGCTGGTGGGGCTGGCGCCACGTGCGGCCTTGGAGGAATTTCCGGAAGACGTGCCGCTGCGCAACCGGGCCACGATCGAGGACGCGCTGCGCTAACGCACTAAGCTCACATCCACCATGGCCCAGACCAAGCGCAAGCGGCGGACAAAGCACCGGGGGACTCCGGCCGGAACGATCCAGACGCGGGGCCGCACCGGCCGTCCGCCCACGGCGGAAGAGCGCAAGAAGCAGACGCGGGCCACCGCGCGTGAGGAGCGGCTGAACCGCCCCCCGACCTGGAAGTCGTCGGTCACCCGGGCCTTCGTGGCCGCAGCGATCGTGTTCGTGTTCATCCTCGTGGTCAACCACAGCAAGAAGAACGCCGTGGCCGGCGCGCTGCTGTTCACGGTCATCGCGTTGGTCATCTACATCCCGGCCGGCTACTACCTGGAGCTGATGCTGTACCGCCGGCGCCAGCGCAAGGCGGCGCGCAAGTGATCGACGTCCGCATGTTCACTGTGGGACCGGTGCAGGAGAACTGCTTCGTGGTGCGCGAGCCGGGCTCCGGCCGAGGGGTGATCGTCGACCCGGGTGACGAACCCGACCGGTTGTTGGAAGCGGTGCAGGCGCTCGGCATCGAGGTCGACGCGATCCTGGTCACCCACACCCACTTCGACCACATCGGCGCGGTGGCGCCCGTGGCCGAAGCAACCGG
The DNA here is from genome assembly GCA_035938755.1 of Solirubrobacteraceae bacterium. Taxonomy (GTDB): domain Bacteria; phylum Actinomycetota; class Thermoleophilia; order Solirubrobacterales; family Solirubrobacteraceae; genus Palsa-465. Next base: position 3,991 of record DASZGO010000327.1, read on the forward strand.
CGCGCCGGTGTGGTGCCCGGAGATCGAACGGGAGGTCCTGGCCAACATCATGGACTACGTGCCCTGGCCGGGCTTCGGGCCGTTCGAGAGCTATCAGGCCGATCACACGGTGACGGGTGGCGAGACACTCGAGCTGGCCGGAATGAAGATCGAGGTCCTGTTCACCCCCGGCCACAGCCCAGGCCACGTGACCTACGCGATCGAGAACGATGCAGTGCTGTTCTCCGGCGACGTCCTGTTCCAGGGCTCGGTGGGACGCGTGGATCTCCCGGGCGGCGACTGGCCGACCCTGCTGTCCTCGATCGAGACGCTGGTCGAGCGCTTCTCGCCAGACACCACGGTGTATCCCGGACACATGGGGATAACCACGCTGGGACAGGAGCAGGCGACCAACCCGTTCCTGGCGGAGCTAGCCCAGAACCGGTGACTAGGATCCAGGCGCCGCGCGGCACGTTCGACGTGCTACCGGAGGACGCTGCGCGCCGTGAGCTGCTGGAGGGACACGCCGAACGGGTCTTGGGAGCCGCGGGCTACCGCCGGATCGAGACGCCGGCGTTCGAGGCCACCGAGCTGTTCGCCCGCGGGGTGGGGGAGGCCACCGACATCGTCCAGAAGGAGATGTACACGTTCTCGGACGCCGGCGGCCGGTCACTCACGTTGCGTCCGGAGGGCACCGCCCCGGTGTGCCGCGCCTACATCGAGCACGGCATGCACAAGCTCCCGCAGCCGGTCAAGCTCTGGTACCTGTCGAGCTTCTTCCGGGCCGAGGCGCCGCAGAAGGGACGCTACCGCCAGTTTTGGCAGGTGGGGGCCGAGGCCATCGGTTCCGCCGAGCCGGAAACAGACGCCGAGCTGATCGTGCTGCTGAGCGAGCTGCTGGAGGCGATCGGCGTGCGGGCCCGGCTGCGCCTGTCCAGCCTGGGCACCCCCGAGACCCGGACCGAGTACCGGGAAGAGCTCCGAGTCTTTCTCCGGGCCGAGCTCACGGGGATCTCCAAGGAGCTGGAGCTCAACCCGCTGCGGGCGTTCGACCGGGCCGACCCGGCCACCCGGGCGGTGATGGAGCGCGCCCCCCGGCTGCTCGATCGGCTAGCGCCTAAGGATGCCGAGCACTTCGCCGAGGTGCAGCGGCTGCTGGGCGGCGCCGGCGTCCCGTACGAGATCGACTCGACCCTGGTTCGCGGCCTCGACTATTACACGCGGACGGTGTTCGAGTTCACCAGCGATGAGCTCGGCGCGCAGTCCGGCGTGGGGGGTGGTGGGCGCTATGACCGCCTGATCGAGCAGCTGGAAGGCCCGCCCACCGCGGCCTGCGGCTGGGCCGCCGGGGTGGAGCGGATGCTGCTGGCGGCCGGGGAGCTGCCCACCGCACCACCAGTGGTCGACCTGTTCGTGGCCCTGGCCGAGCCGGAGGCCGCACCGCAGGGATTTCAGCTGGCGCGCAAGGCCCGGCAGGCCGGTCTGCAGACCCAGCTCGAGCTGTCGCGCCGGTCGCTCAAGGGACAGCTCAAGCACGCCGATCGGCTGGGCGCCCGCTACGTGGCGATCGTCGCCGGCGCTCAGGCCGCCAGCCTCAAGGAGATGGAGTCCGGTGAGCAGCAGGAGCTCGACCCAGATCAGGTGATCCCCTCGATCCTGCGGGGAAGCAGGTTGGCGTGAAGGCTCCGCGACCTAACCGCTACCGCGACGTCTGGTGCGGCGAGCTGACTGGCGAGCGCGCGGGCACCCAGGCTCGGGTGGCCGGCTGGGTGAACCGCCGCCGCGACCACGGCGGGCTGATCTTCATCGACCTACGCGACCGCACAGGGATCGTCCAGCTGGTGTTCCACCCCGAGCGGGCCGAAACCCACGCCGCCGCCCACCGTCTGCGCTCCGAGGACGTGCTGAGCGCGAGCGGCGTCGTCCGCCGGCGGGAGCCTGAGAACGTCAACCCGGCGCTTCCCACCGGCGAGATCGAGCTCGCGGTGGAGGGGTTCGAACTGCTGGCCGATGCCGAGACGCCGCCATTTCCGCTTGAGGACGGGGACACGGTGGATGAGAGCCTACGGTTGCGCCACCGGGCGCTGGACCTGCGGCGGGCCACGATGCAGGAGGCGCTGGCCCTGCGCCATCGCGTCATCACCACCATGCGAGAGGTTCTCAACGAGCGCGATTTCCTGGAGATCGAGACCCCAGACCTGACCCGCTCGACGCCCGAGGGAGCCCGCGACTACCTGGTGCCGGCGCGGATCCAGCCAGGCTCGTTCTACGCGCTGCCGCAATCGCCGCAGCTGTTCAAGCAGCTGCTGATGATCGGCGGGCTGGAGCGCTACTACCAGATCGCCCGCTGCTTCCGGGACGAGGACACCCGGGCCGACCGCCAGCCGGAGTTCACGCAGCTCGATCTGGAGATGGGCTTCGTCGAGGAGGACGACGTGATCGACTGCATGGAGTCCGTGATGGGCGCCGTGTTCGAGCGCGAAGCCTTCCCGGTTCCGTCGCCCCCGTGGCCCCGCATCACGTTCGCCGAGGCGGTGTCCCGATACGGCATCGACCGACCGGACACGCGGTTCGGCATGGAGCTTCACGACCTGAGTGACGCTGTCGCACAGACCGAGTTCAAGGTGTTCGCCGGCGCGCTGGCCTCGGGCGGCGTGGTGCGTGGGATCAACGCCGGGAAGCGAGAGCTGTCCCGCGCCGACCTGGACGGGCTGACCGACCTGGCCAAGCAGCACGGGGCCAAGGGGCTGGTGTGGGCGTTCGTCGAAGACGGGGGGTGGCGCTCGCCAGTGGCCAAGTTCCTTTCGCCGCAGGAGATCGACGCGGCCACTTCGGCGCTCGAGGCCGGGCCGGGCGACCTGCTGCTGATCGTGGCCGACCAGCCCATCACCGTGGGTCAGGCGCTGAGCGCGCTGCGTATGGAGATCGCCCGACGCTTCGACCTGATCGATCACTCTCGCCACGACGTGCTGTGGATCGTCGAGTTCCCGGCCTTCTTCTGGGACGCCGAAACCGGGCGCTGGCAGGCGGCTCACCATCCGTTCACGGCCCCCGTGGGCGACCTATCGGATCCGGGGACCGTGTCCTCACGGGCCTACGACCTGGTCCTGGACGGTTCTGAGATCGGCGGCGGGTCGATCCGTATCCACGAGCGGGAGGTCCAGCAGCGGGTATTCGAGTTGCTGGGCATCGGTCCCGAAGAGGCCCAGGAGCGGTTTGGCTTCCTGCTCGACGCGATGCGCTACGG
>DASZGO010000328.1:0-14820 GCA_035938755.1 Solirubrobacteraceae bacterium
TAGCGCATGGCAGCTGCGCCCCAGCCATCGATGTTGCCGAAGTTGCCGTGACCGTCGACCAGCGGATAGCGCATCGAGAAGTCCTGCGCCATCCGGGCCAGCGTGTCGTAGATCGCCGAGTCACCGTGGGGGTGGTACTTGCCCATCACCTCGCCGACAATCTGGGCGCACTTGACGTGCTTGCGGTTGGGCTGGAGGCCCAGCTCGTTCATCACGTGCAGTACCCGACGATGGACCGGCTTCAGGCCATCGCGCACGTCGGGCAGCGCACGCCCGACGATGACCGACATGGCGTAGTCGAGATACGCAGAGCGCATCTCCTCCTCAAGGCCGCGCGGCTCGATGTTGCCGCCGCCGATGGTGTCAATCGTCGCCATCGCCTACTCCTACACGTCGAGGTTGGCCGCCAGCGCGTTGTCCTCGATGAACTCGCGCCGGGGCTCGACCTGGTCACCCATCAACATTGAAAACACCATGTCGGCCGAGGCTGCGTCCTCCAGCGTCACCCGTACGAGGGTGCGCGTGGCCGGATCCATGGTGGTCTCGCGGAGCTCATCGGGATCCATCTCGCCCAGGCCCTTGAACCTGTAGTACTCGATGCCCTTCTGAGCCGCCGCCAGCACCGATTCCCGTAGCTCCTCGAACGACACCGCCTCGTGGCGGTTCTCGCCCAGCTTCACCTCGAACGGGGGCGTGCCCGCCAGCTCGGCCAGGTCGCGATGTACGTCGGTCAGCCGGCGATACTCGTGGGCCTCTAGGGTCGCGCGCTGGATGCGATGTGTGGCGGCCAGACCGGTCTTCGTCTCGATCGTCTTGAGCACCAGCTGCTCATCGTCCTGCGAGACCAGCTCGACCGAGAATGCGTGGCCGCTCTCGCCGTTGCGTCCGTTCTTGGACACGTGGCGCAGGAGCGAGTCCACGTCGGTGATGGATTCCTCGAGCAACCGCGCTTGCTGCAGGAAGTCGATCACCCCGTGCCCGTGGGCGGCACGCAGCGCGGCTGCCCAACCGTGGTATTGCTTCAGCAGGCGGGTGAACCGCTTCCAGCGGCTGTCAGTCAGCTTGAACTGCTTGGCGTGGCGATCGAAGATTTGGATGCGCTCGAACTTGTCGCCCAGCAGAATGTCCTCGAGCTCTGACTCGCGCTCGAGGTAGCGGTGCTTCTGGCCGCGGGTCAGGCGATACAGAGGCGGCTTGGCGATGTACACATAGCCGGCCTCGATCAACGGCTGCATCTCCCGGAACAGGAGCGTCAGGGCCAGGGTCCGAATATGCGCCCCGTCCACATCGGCATCGGTGAGCAGGACGACCTTGTGATAGCGGGCCTTTTCGATGTCGAACTCGTCCCGCACGCCGGTGCCGATGGCGGTAATCAGCGCCTGGACCTCAGTGTTGGCCAGAACCTTGTCGATCCGGCTCTTCTCGACGTTGAGAATCTTTCCGCGCAGCGGGAGGATGGCCTGCGTGTTGCGGTCGCGCGCATCCACGGCCGAGCCACCAGCCGAATCGCCCTCGACCACGAACAACTCGGCCAGCGCTGGGTCCTTGACCGAGCAGTCCGACAGCTTTCCCGGCAGGGTCGAGTTCTCCAAGGCCGACTTTCGGCGGGTCAGATCGCGCGCCTTGCGGGCGGCAAAGCGGGCCTGGGCGGCCGAGACCGCCTTGGAGATGACAGCCCGAGCGTCCTTGGGGTTCTCCTCGAAAAACTCGTTCAGCCGAGCGTTGACGATCGAGTGGACGAAGCCCTGCATGCCCGGGTTGCCCAGTTTAGTCTTGGTCTGACCCTCGAACTGGGGATCGGTCAGCTTGGCCGAGATCACGGCGGTCAGACCCTCGCGGACGTCCTCGCCCTGGAGATTCTCGTCCTTCTCCTTGAGGAACCCCTTGTCGCGCGCGTACTTGTTGATCGCGCTGGTGAGGGCCGAGCGGAACCCGCTCAGGTGCGAGCCGCCCTCGTGCGTGTTGATGTTGTTGGCAAACGAGAACACCGACTCCTGGTAGGAGCTGTTCCACTGCATGGCCACCTCGACCGCGCCCTCGTCGCTCTCACCCTCGAAGGCGATCACCTTGGGCTGGATGGGCTCCTTGTTGCGGTTCAGGTAGCCGACGAAATCGACGATCCCACCCTCGTACTGGAACTCGGCTCGGTGGCCCTCACCGCGCTCGTCGACCAAGATGATCTTTAGGCCCCGGGTCAGGAAGGCGGTGTCCCGCATGCGTTCCTCGAGCGTGGTGAAGTCGAGATCGAGCGACTCGAATATGTCGGGGTCGGGCCAGAAGGTGATGGTGGTGCCGGTCTCCTTGGTGGCGGAGCCCTGCTTGAGGTCGCCCAGCGGGTGGCCGCGCTCGTAGGACTGCGTCCACACGAAGCCGTCGCGCTTGACCTCCACGTCCAGATGTTCGGACAGGGCGTTGACCACCGAAACGCCGACGCCGTGCAGGCCGCCGGACACCTTGTAGCCGCCGCCCTCGCCGAACTTCCCGCCGGCATGCAGCACGGTCAGTACCACCTCAACCGCGGGGCGGTTCTCCTTTTCCATCACGGCCACAGGGATCCCTCGGCCATCGTCGGCGACGGTCACCGAGTTGTCCGGATGGATCACGATCGAGACCTCGTCGCAATGACCGGCCAGCGCCTCGTCGACCGAGTTGTCCACGACCTCGTAGACGAGGTGGTGGAGCCCCCGCAGCCCGGTGGAGCCGATGTACATTCCCGGGCGCCGACGGACCGCCTCAAGACCCTCCAGGACGGTGATGTCCGCCGCGTCGTAGCTGGTATCCGTATTCGCGCGCCGTTTGGCGCTGCCGTCAGTTGCCAAGAATCCTCCGATACATGGAGACGCCCCGGATTCGCGCTAAACACCGCATACCGGGGCGCCGCAAGATTGTGTCAATAAGGGTAGCACACGGGCCGGTCATTCGGCCCCGCATTTAGTCAATTTTTGCCTGCAAAACGCGACAAACTTGTCACGCCTCAGTGACGAGATCCCGCACCGGTGAGCGTGCGACCGAGCGCGTGCTTATGTCAACCCCGTGGAGGAACCGCCACACACCGCAGTCGCACCGCCTTCCGGTCGCTCAAGAGTCCGTTCAGGCGCTCGAGTATCGCCGGGGCCATGAGCTCCAATTCCTGGGCCCAAACCGACGCCGAGCAGGACACCGTGAGCACTCCTCCGCGCTCTGACACGGGGCTGGCCTCGGCGGCGATCGCGTCCCCGACGGCAGCCGGCCAGGCGCGCTGAGCATCGGCCAGCAGGCTCGCCGGCGCCCAACGATCCTGCAGTACGTGCAGCGGCGCCCCGAGCGCGCGCGGGCTGCGGCGCCAGGGACTCACGCGACCTCTCCGGCCCCGGTCAGGGACCCTTCCAGCACCTGGCCGTCGCTGACCTCCAGCCAGCGGACGTCGACGCCATCGACGCCCGGCACATGGTCGGGGTCGGTGGTGGTGATCACGGACTGACCGGGCTCGGAGCGCAGGAGGTCAATCAGAGCGCGCCGGCGCACAGGGTCCAGCTCGCTGAGCACGTCGTCCAGGAGCATCAGCGGTGGGGCGTCTCGCTGTGCGGCGATTGCGTCGCGCTCGGCCAGCAGCAAGGCCAAGAGCGACACCCGCTGCTGGCCCTGAGACCCGAAGGCCCGGAGCTCGCGGTCGGCCAGGCGGGTGGTCAGCTCATCCCGGTGGGGTCCGTGGGTGCAGAACCCCCGCTCCACATCCTGGGCGGAGCGCTCGCGTAACTCCGCGGCGAACTCCTCTGGCGTGGCGGCCCGCGAGCGGCGGCGATAGGACACCAGAAGCTCAGCCTGAAGTCCAAGCTCCAGGCTGATCCGCCGGCAGCGTTCGGCGACCGCCGCCACGGCCTGGTCGCGATCCCCCATCAGCCGCACCGCGTGGCCGGCGAGCTGGGCGTCCCAGCCGAGCAGCGAGGACTCGGAGCTCAGCCCCGAACGGATCCGACCAATCAGTGCGTTGCGTTGGGCCAGAGCCTGCGCGTAGGCCCGCCGCGTCTGGACCCGCGAGGGCCACAGCGCGGCCACCAACTGGTCAACGTGACCGCGCCGCAGCGCAGGCGGCCCCTTGATCAGCTCCAGCCGATCAGGCAGGAACACGCTGACGAGCGGACGGCCGGGGGCGTCCAGGAGCCGCTCGATCGAGGCTCCGTCGAACCGGAGACGCTTGGGCTGGCCCGCGGCGAAGCCCACCGTGATCTCGTGGCGTCCGCTCTCGTCTTCGAAGTGGACCGCCACGCGGGCCGCCGGGGCGCCGAACCGCACCACCTCACGTTCGTTGGCGGTCCGCGGCGAGCGGCCGGTACAGCCGAAGTACGCCGCCTCGAGCAGGTTCGTCTTGCCGGCGCCGTTGGGCCCGGCGATCACCGTCAGGCCGTCGCCCAGGGTCAGTCGGGTCTGCTCGTAGCTTCGAAAGTCGCGCAGGCTGAGGCTGACTACGCGCATCCAGGCTGCCGTCCGGAACCCGTCCCGGGGGCCCCTATACGTTGAGCCGGATCGGCATGATCAGGTACCGAAACCCGCCGTCATCGGCCGATTCGATCAATCCGGGTCGCAGCGGGCTGATGATCTTGAGCACCAAATCGCCCTCCTGCACGGCCTCCAAGCCGTCCCGCAGGAACTCGGGGTTGAACCCGATCTCCAGGGGCTCGCCCTGGAAGGGAACCGGCAGCGACTCGACCGCCTCGCCAATGTCCGGAGTCTGAGCTGAGACCGTCAGCTCGCCGGGTGTGAAGGCCAGCCGCAGCGGCGCGTTCTTCTGGGCCAGAAGGCTGATCCGCCGCACCACCTCGCCCAGCTCGGCCCCCGACATGCGCAGCTCGTGTTCGAACGTCTCCGGGAGCAGCTGGCGGTAGTTGGGGAACTGCCCGTCGATCAGGCGCGAGGACAGGACCAGGCCGTCCAGCTGAATCACCACCTGATTGGACTGCACGCTGATCGATAGCTCCGAATCAGACGCGGTGGCGCCGACCCGGGCCAGCTCCTGGAGCGCCCGAGCGGGCACGTTGACCTCAAACGCCTCACTCAGCGGCTTCTCGAGCCGCGTCTCCTTGACGCTCAGCCGGTAGGAGTCCGTGGCCACCATCCGGAGCTCCTGGTCCGACGCCGATATGAGGATCCCGGTGAGCACGGGGCGTGTCTCATCGCGTGACGCCGAGCCGGCAACCTTGAGCGCGGTCTCGACGAACGCGGTCACCGGCATGGACGCGGTGGACTCCGACGCCGGTTCGGGAAATGTTGGAAAGTCCTCGGACCGCAACGTGCGGATGAAGAATTTGGCGTTACCGGAGGCCAGCTCGACATCCTGCTCAGCCGAGCGCACCTCCAGCGACACCGGGCCGGGTGGCAGCGAGCGCACGACGTCGAGCAGCAGTCGAGCGGGCAGAACCACCACGCCTTCGCGCGCTATCTCGGCCTCCAGGGGAACCCGGAGGCTCACGTCCATGTCGGTCGCCCGGAGCTCGCAGGCGCCACCGCTGGCCACCAGCTGGACGCCGGACAGAGCCTGAATCGCGCTGCGAGTGCTGGCAACGCGGCTAACCGACTGGAGCTGGGCGAGCAACGCCTCGCGATCGATAGAAACCTTCATTGACAACTACCTTAGGTGGATGAAGCAGTCATAGGGCGAAAAAGGTGTTGAGAAGCGGACGATCCCTCGCAACGACCAGGAAAAGCAGTCCACAACGGTCCGCTCCGAGTGTGTCAACAACGTCGGTCATGATCACTTGAAAGCAGCGTCCGCTTGAGCTCGTCGAGCTCGGCCGAGGCCTGTGAGTCGCTGACCACGCGCTCGGCCACGCGTTTGCAGGCGTGGAGCACTGTGGCATGGTTGCGGTCCCCGAACGCCCGACCGATCGCCTGGAGCGACGTATCGGTGGCCTCCCGGGTCAGGTAGATGGCCAGTTGCCGAGGCCAGGCGATGCGGGCGGCTCGGCTGGGGCCGCGGAGCTCGGCCACCGACAGCTCGTAACGGCTGGCAACCAGGTCCTGGATACGGCCGATTCCAGGCCGTGTTGAAGTCTGTGGATACATCGTGTCGAGAACTGTGCTCGTCAGTGCGCGGTCGATGGCCCGACCGGTGAGCGACTGATAGGCCACGACGCGGACCAGCGCGCCCTCGAGCGTGCGGATATTGTCGGTAACCCGCTCGGCGATCAGCTCCAGGATTGAGGGGTCCCCCAGCGATACGTGGTCGAGCATCGCGCGCTTGCGCAGGATGGCCACGCGGGTGGAGAAGTCCGGCGGCGCCATGTCGGCCACCAGTCCGGCCTCGAAGCGCTCTCGCAGCCGCTCCTCGATCCCCACCAGGGCGCGGGGCAGACGATCGCAGGTGAGCACGAGCTGCCGGCCGGTCTCATACACCGCGTTGAACGTGTGGAAGAACTCCTCCTCGGTCTTGGCCTTGCTGGCCAGAAACTGCACGTCGTCGATCAGGAGCACGTCGACATTGCGGTAGCTGTGCTTGAACGCGTCGAGCGTGCGGGCGCCCAGGGCGGTCAGGAAGTGGTTGGTGAACGCTTCGACCGTGGTGTAGCGCACGCATGTGGAGCCACCGAAGGCGGTGATGTAGTTGCCGATGGCGTGCAGGAGGTGGGTCTTCCCCAGGCCCGGCGGGGCGTAGAGGAACAGCGGGTTGTAGGCCTGGCCGGGCAATTCGGCCACGGCCAGCGAGGCGGCGTGGGCCAAGCGATTCCCGTTTCCGATGATGAACTGATCGAAGCTGTAGCGGGGGTTCAGGCTGATTGGGGCCGGGGGCGCGCTGGGCGCCGTGACCCGAGTGGCCCGTGAGCCGGCCGCTTCGATCGCGACGTTGGCGGCGGCCCCCAGGACGGCCCGGACGCACCGCTCCAGCACGGGACCAAAACGCTTAGATATCCAGGCCTGGGTGCCGGGTGGCGCTGCGAGGAGCAGACGGCCCCCCTCGAGCGCGACCGGCTCGAGCGGGGCGATCCAGATCTCAAAGGTGGAGGCTCCCAGCGCTCGCCGCAGCTCGGAGCACGCTGCGCGCCAAGCTTCGCTGGGCTGGGAGTTCTCAGGCAGCGCCAAGCGGCTCCTTCTGGGAAGAGGTTGCTGAAACGGCTTTTAGGAGGTCGAGCGCGGGACGCTCGGCGGGCGAATATACCAGCGCTTTACATCTCCTCCGCCGGGGTTTTGGCGCCTTGGCGCAAAGCGCGGGAAAAACCGAGGCCGGCGAACCCCCGCGTATACTGGACCCAGGTCCACGGCCGGACCGCGACACATGAAACGTACCTACCAACCCAAGAAGCGCAAGCGAGCGAGAGCCCACGGATTCAGGGCGAGAATGCAGACGCGGGCCGGGCGCCTGACGCTCAAGCGCCGGCGTGCAAAGGGCCGCGGGCGACTGACGGTCTGATGGAGGGGACGGCCGGCGCTCGGGCCGGGCACCGCGCACGGAGCGCGGCGTCGGGACGGGCCAGGCTGTCGCGCAGCGGCGACTTCGATCGCGTGTTTCGCCAGGGCCGCTCGCACGCGTCCAGGGAGCTGGTGCTCTACGTGTTTCCCCGGGATAGCGACGACCCGCCTCGCCTGGGGCTGTCGGTGTCGCGAAAGGTGGGTGGCGCCGTGGAGCGAAACCGCGTCAAGCGGATGCTCCGCGAGGCGTTCGCCGAGGCGGGGTCCGGGCTGCCCGCCGGAACCGACGCCGTCCTGGTCGCTCGGCCGGACGCCGGGCCTCTGGTAGAGCGTGAGGGAATGCCGGGCATCGTCATGGTCCTGGAGGAGTTGGTGGCTCGAGCGGCACCGGGTTTGGGCTCGAAAAGCAGTGCTGCTGTGGCCACTGAACCTACGCTTGAGGATGAGCGAGGATGAGGGTTCTGCGCCGGCTGGCCGTGGCGCCCATCCGGGCCTATCAGCGTGTCGTGTCGCCGGTCCTGGGAAGCCGGTGCAAGTACTACCCGTCGTGCTCGGAATATGCGGCGCAGGCGATTCGGAGATTCGGCATACTGCGGGGGCTTGTGCTGGCCGGGTGGCGGCTGCTTCGCTGCAACCCATGGAGCCACGGAGGGTTCGACCCGGTGGATGACCAGCGGCTATTCAGGTCGCGAGCCGCAGCCCCAAGCGCCTGACCATGTTCTTCGTCCTCGGAAACATCTTCCAGCCGCTGATCGACGTATTCGCCGCGGTGCTCAAGTTCTTCCACGACGACGTGGGAGTGTCCTGGGGCTGGGCGATCGTGCTGCTCACGGTGGCTGTGCGTGCTTTGCTGATCCCGCTGACGTTCAAGCAGTTCAAGTCGATGCAGAAGCTTCAGCAGCTGGCGCCCCAGCTCAAGGCCATCCAGGCCAAGTACAAGGAGGACAAGCAGCGCCAGCAGCAGGAGGTCATGAAGTTCTACAAGGAGAACGAGGTCAACCCGTTCGCCTCCTGCCTGCCCCTGGTAGCCCAGCTTCCCGTGTTCATCGGCCTGTTCTACACGCTGCGGCAGAACCTGCGGCCGGATATCTGTCCGCAGGTCCAGACTGCCTTCCAGGCGAACCTGGTGCACGCTCACAACGTCTCGGTGAAGGCCGCAGCGGGCCAGACGACTTACTGCACCAATCCGGCGTTTCACCATTTTTACCACGGTGGCGCCGGCTTCCTGTTCATCCCGGACCTAACCAACAAGGCCACTGGCGCGGTTTTGATCGCGCTGATCGTCTTGTACATCGGCACGCAGCTGGCCTCGAGCTTGATGATGGCCACACCGGCCATGGACAAGATGCAGCGCCAGATCATGTTGCTGATGCCGCTGTTCTTCGTCGTTCTGATCATCAGCTTCCCGGCCGGGTTGATCGTGTACTGGATCACGACCAACACGTGGACGATCTTCCAGCAATACGTGGTGCGAAGACGGATCGGCCCAGTGGTGCCGGCTGCCGCGACGGCGGCCGGCGGCAACGGCGCGCCAGCGGATGGTGCCAGCTCAGGTGGCCTGGGCTCGATGCTGCGCAACCGGCTGAAGCCGCCCGACGAGAAGGAGAAGGAGCCCGCCGCCGTCGGGGCGTCCAGGAGCCGATCGCGACGCGAGAGCCCGCCGCCTCCGCCTCCGCGTAAAAAGAAGAAGCGGTCCGGGCGTCGTCGCTGAGCATGGACCCGAAGCTGAGCCAAGCCGCCGCGTCCGTCGAGGAGCTGCTGGGGCACGTGGCCTCGGGCGTTGGCGCGGACGCCGAGGTTCGGGTGACCGAGCGCGAGGACGGCATCGAAGCGGAATTCGTGGGCGACGACCTGTCGCTGCTGGTCGGGGACCACGGTCAGACGATTGACGCCGTCCAGCACCTCGCCTACCGGGTCGCGTTTAGGCGAACCGGGGCCCCACTCCGGGTGGTGGTGGACGCCGCCGGCTACCGGGAACGCCGGTCGGTGGCGTTACGCGCCGCCGCCGACCAGGCCGCGGAGGCCGCCGTACACGAGCAGCGTCCCGTGGCCTTGGAGGCCATGGGTCCCCTTGAGCGCAAGGTAGTACACGAGCACCTGAAGGCTCGACATGACGTCGAGACGTACAGCGAGGGCCAGGAACCCGACCGCAGACTGGTCGTAGCGCCGGTCTTGGGCTAGTTTCCGTCGCGAGGGGCGTGGGTGCCCCACGCGACGGAGTCTCGTCCGGCCGCCTGCTGTTTCACGTTTTCCTCTACGGTGAAACAGGCTGGTGACAGAGCTTTCGGAATTCGACCACGGTCTGTTGGTGGGCCTCTTGATCGGCGAGGGGTCCTTCGGCGGAGACGGCAAGCAGCCTCAGATCACGCTGCGTATGCATACGCGCCACGAGGCGCTGTTTCGCTGGCTCATGGACCGATTTCCCGACACTCGGCTCTACGGTCCTTATCACCACGGCGGTCGTTCGTACTACCAGTGGATGGCCCGTGGCCGGGCCCTGGTCAGGGACGTTCTGCCTCTGCTCGAGGAGGCGTTTTCCGCCGCGACGCTCGACGATCACGCCGCGGCCCGGTTTGAGCTCATGTGCGAGCGGTACGCGAGCTTCATCGCTCGCGAGCGAGCCCGCCTGGCCGACGCGAGTAACGACCGGGCGTGACTCGGCCGCCGCCTGACCTCGACTCCCTGGGTCGGCGCTACCGCCTGCCGAGCGCAGCGGTCCTGCAGCTGCGCGAGCTCGCCGACCTGGTGGCGTCGGACCCGCTGGCCCCCACCAGGGTGCGGGAACCGGAGGCTGTGCTGCGCGACCACATCGCGGACTCGCTGGCGGCGCTGGAGCTCCCGGAGCTGTCTTCACCCGGGCGGGTGGTGGACATCGGTGCCGGCGCCGGTTTCCCCGGGCTGGTGCTGGCCATTGCCCGGCCTGATTCAAGCCTGGTCCTGCTGGAGTCCTCGGGCCGGAAGTGCGCGTTTATCGCACGGGCGGCCGCGGCGTGCTCCGTGGGGAACGTGGAGGTGGTTCACGCCCGAGCCGAAGCCTGGCCGGAGGGCATAGCACGCTTCGATCTGGCGACCATCCGAGCGGTGGGGTCGCTGAGCGTGGTACTCGAGTACGCGGCCCCGCTGCTGCGGCTCGGCGGCTCGATCGTCGCGTGGCGGGGGCGAAGGGACCGCCCCGGCGAGCTAGCCGCGGAGGCCGCCGCAGCTGAGCTGGGACTGGAGCTGGGAGACGTCCGGCGGGTCGTTCCCTACGCCGGCGCTGAGCATCGCCATCTCCACTCGGCCACCAAGATTGTCGAGACGCCACCCGGATTCCCCCGCCGCCCGGGCGCCGCTGCCAAACGGCCGCTGGGTTGACAGAGCCGTAACCCATCTGACCGCGCCCGGCGCTAGCTTGGGGACCGCATGGGCACGGTGTACGCGATCGCCAACCAGAAGGGCGGAGTCGGCAAGACGACCACGGCGGTGAACCTGGCGGCATGCGTCGCCGAGGCCGGTTATGACGCGCTGCTGGTGGACATCGACCCCCAGTGCAACGCCACGATCGGTCTGGGCGTGAGCAAGGACGCTGAGCGGTCCGTCTACGACGTGCTGACGGGCGATGTGGCGTTGGCCGACGTGATCGCGCCCACATCGATCGAGCGGCTGGCCTTGGCCCCCTCCAGCCCGGATCTGGCCGGTGCCACGATGGAGTTGCCGCGGCTGGAGCAGTCAGAGACGCGCCTCCGCGATGCCCTCGCGCCGGTCCGCGATGACTACGCATTCACGCTGCTCGACTGCCCGCCGTCGTTGGGTCCCCTGACAGTCAACGCTCTGGTGGCCGCCGACAAGGTGATCGTGCCGGTTCAGGCCGAATACTTCGCGCTGGAGGGGCTGGCCGGCCTGCTCGACACCCTGTCCCTGGTGCAGCGCGAGCTCAACCCGAGGCTGACCGTGGCCGGAATGCTGCTGACCATGCACGACGGCCGAACCACGCTGGCGCAGGACGTCGAGCGCGAGGTGCGGGGCCATTTCCCCGAACTGGTGTTCGATACGGTGATCCCGCGCAACGTGAGGGTGGGGGAGGCGCCGAGCTTCGGAAAGCCCGTGATCCACCATGACCCGCACTGCGCCGGGGCTGACGCATATTTCGAACTCGCAAAGGAGGTAGCTGCCCGTGGCTGATCGACAGAAGGATGACTTGACGCAGGCGCATTCAGGCGAGGCCGGAAGCCGAGCGCGCCGTAGCGGCAAGGGGATGGGGCGGGGCCTGGCCGCGATCCTGTCGGCCGCCCCCAAGGACGAGGCGGAGGAGTTGCGGGATCTGCCGCTAGAGCTGATCGAACCGAATCCCCACCAGCCACGGCGGGCGTTTGACGAGGCGGCCCTGGTGGCACTGGCGGATTCGATCCGCTCCCGCGGGGTGCTCCAGCCCGTGCTGGTGCGTCCGCTGGCCGGAGGCCGGTATGAGCTGATCGCTGGCGAACGCCGCTGGCGCGCGGCGCGGGTGGCCGAGCACGAGACCGTCCCGGCCATCATCCGCCGGAACGGTGACGCAGCGTCACTGGAACTGGCGCTGATCGAGAACATGGCTCGCGAGGACCTCAATCCGGTCGAGGAGGCGCGGGCCTGTGTGGCCCTGGTGGAGGAGCTGGGACTGACCCGTGAGGAGGTCGGCCTCCGGGTCGGCCGCAGCCGGGTGGCGGTGTCCAACCTGATCCGGGTGCTGGATCTGCCCGACGAGGCACTCGAGCTGATCGAGCGCGGCCAGCTGAGCGAGGGACACGGCCGGGCGCTGCTGCTGGCCGAGGATCACGCGGTCCGGCGTGAGCTGGCCCGCACGGCGGTGCGCAACCAGTTGTCGGTGCGTGAGCTGGAGCGGCGGGCCCGTGCCGCCGGGGGCGCGATGGCCGGCGCCGGGCGCCGGCCGGGCGCCAAGCCGAGGTCATTGCACCCGGACCAGCAGGCGGCCGCGGAGCGGATCGAGGATGTGCTGAGCCCACTGCTTGGTCGCGATGTCGACGTGAGCCCGGCCCGTGATCGCGGATTCCGGGTTCAGCTCACGGTCGAGTCAGAGGAGGACGCGCTGGAGCTGGTCCGCCGGTTGCGGATCCGTCCCGCGGCTTGAGTTCCCCGCTCAGAGCTGGCCGCGAACCGCGCCCTTGGGGTACGTCTTGCTGTTGACGACCACGTAGTACGAGCTTGGGGTGCGCTCGAGCCCGGCCCCCAGGGCCCGGGAGGCGCGCACGCACCCTTTGTGGCGGAGGGTGTGTCCGCGTGAGAGCTCGAGCACGGCCTTGCCCGCCTTGCCCTTGGCGCCCTGACCGATCTGCGCCGTGGTGGCCCCAGAGAAACCGTGCAGGTGGGCGAACCGGAAGCACACCACCGCGTGGTGGTGTAGGGCGATCGCGGCCGCCCCGCTGCCCCGTTGAGCGCCGGCGGGCTTGAACCCCTTGCCGGTGAGCGCGACGTGATAGCTGCGCACCGGCCGGCCCAGGCCGTGGCTGGGTGGGGGCGGGGCAGAACCGCTGGAGCCGCACGCCGCCAGGCCGCCTCCAGCGGCCAGCGCGACGGGGATGATCAGCTTCGATTTCATGGTCGGTCGGATACGAGGCGGGTCAGCGTATCGGCTAAGGGGCCGACGTCCCCCCGCGGTTAGAATCAGTCCCGCTGAAGGGCGATTAGCTCAGTCGGTTAGAGCGCTTCTCTGATAAGGAAGAGGTCCCAGGTTCGAGTCCTGGATCGCCCACCTAGGGAGTACTTGCAAGGGGGAGTCTTGGCGTGCGGCCCGGCTTGTGCTCGTCATCCGGGCCCCGCTCAGATCACCGTGCGGCGACATACGTTCCGCGCGTGATGCCGCCGGGCGAGCTGAGGGCATATTTGAGGCGCAGCATCGAGCGTCCTGGGCGGATCGTGACGGTGATTGCTCGTGCCTTGCGGGCGACGGGATGGCGGACTCCGGCGATCGTGAGCACGGCGGGTACGGTTGAGGAGACCACGATCCGCAGGTGCCGGGCCTTTGCCGCGACCCGCAGCGGGGCGCCGACGACGCGGAAGGCTGCCGGAACCGCGAGCACTTTGAACCGCAGGTTTGCTTGCGATGAGCGGCCGTGGACGTCGGTAGCGATGAGCCGGATCGTTGTCGCCCCGGGCGGGAGGCCGTGCACGGCCAGGAGCTCCCCGCGCGCGAGTAGCCGGCGGCCGGCGTACCACTTCAGGTTGCGGCCGGTGAGCGATTGGTTGGCGTCGTCGAACGCGGTGCCTTGCAGCAGCAGTGTCTCGTCAGCTCTCATGCGGCCGCCTCGGCCGCTGGTCGTGATGTGGACGAGCGGTGGCCTCCCGGCGACGGTCAGTGGCCCGGAGATTGCGGTTGCGACGTCGAAGCCGTCGCTGACCCGGACCCGCAGTCGGCCGTTGCGCGACGCGCTGAGCAGGTGGCTGGGGACGGGCACCGAGCTGCCGCCGACGTTGCCCGCCACCACCTTCCAGTGGCGTCCGCCGTCGGCCGAGTAGTCGACGTTCGTGGTAAGGCGATCGCCGTCGGCGTCGTGGGCGCTCCAGCGCACGAGCGTCGTATTCGCGCGGCCGATGTGGGACGAGGGGCGGGGGCTGAGGATCACTGCCGTTGGGGCGTGCGGGCTGCGGGCGCGACGCGCGAGCTCGGCCCCATTGGCGCTCACCACGACCGAGGTGGTGGAGGGCGTGAACGGCAGCGTCGCCTCGAGCAGCACTCCGGACCCCTGGTGATCTTCGTGGATCGTGGTCGTGGTGGGAACAACGCTCGTGAGCGTGCCGCCGGCGGCGTCGTGCAGCTCAATCCGATAGGGGCTCCCCGCGGTCGGTTCAGCCGCAGTCTGCTGTCCGGGCGCCACATCGAAGACCGACGTGTTGCCCGCCGAATCGACGGTCGCGATCACCCGCAGCGATGTGCCGCTCGCAGCCCGGGCGCGGCGGTCAGGTGCGGCTGGGAGCGTCTGCGGTGGGGGGTGAAAGGCCACCAGTCGGTTCCAGTTGCGCAGCGAGATCCAGTCCTGTGATTCGGATACTCCGCCGGCGGGGCAGTAGGACATGAAGTCGTAATACCTGTTGCCCGTGGCGGGATAGTTCTCGATGATCGTGCGTGGCAGGGAGCCGGTCTGGAAGATGTTCCAGTTGCGTCGGTCGAGCCCGACGCTCTGGAGCCGGCCTTCGTTGTCGGGCGGCCACGTCTCCCCGATCTGACGGTTCGAGTTGCCCCCACAATCCGGGGTCCCATCCGGGTGCGGGCCCGTGGCGGGGTTGCCGGAGCCCGTGTCGGCGTGAGCGAGGCCGAGACCGTGCCCGATCTCGTGCATCACGGCGGTCAGCGGGCGGCCTGCGTCCGGCACGATCGAGACCGGTGGAAATGAGACCGATAGAGCTAAAGCTTTCACCGGAGGACTATCGAGAACCCTTCCGCGGAGGGTCGAGCCCCCCAGGCCGGCT
>DASZGO010000329.1:0-2244 GCA_035938755.1 Solirubrobacteraceae bacterium
CTCGATCGATGCTGGGACCTGCTACGTCAGCGCCGGGCCCGGGAGGAGTTTGGGCAGGATCCCGACGAGGCCCAAGTTCGCGACCCGAATACTGTCGAACGCTATCTCCAGTAGGAGGCCGCAATGATCGTGATGTTCACCGCCCGCCGCCTGAAGCCGGGCGCCTGGGAGCAGTTCCGTGAGGCCTGGGATCCGGGCGACGCCCCCCCGCCGGGCTTTCAGCGGGCGTATCACGCGCGCAACATCCGGGACGAGGACGAGGTGATCTCGTTCGGCCTGTTCGACATGACCGAGCAGGACTACCGCACGTGGCGTGAAGAGTCAGACGCTCGGGAGAACCGGCGGGTGGATCACATGTCCGCGTTCGTGCAGAACGAGCACGTGTCGGGCGTCTATGAGGTCGTCGACACCTACGAGCCGTAGCGGCGGCTCAGCTGACGAGAGCCGGCCGCTGCACCACCTCGATCGGCTCGGCCATCGGCGCGCACATGCGGGCCGGCTGGTCTTCACGCTGCAGGGTACGGCGGAGCTGCACGAACGCCACGGTCCCCAGGAGCGCCGGAACCCACAGCGAGATGGCGTGGTAGATGAGGACGGCGCCCGCCGCCACGGCGAGTGGCTGGTGGTAGAGCGCAAACACGCCGATCAGCCCGCCGTCCAGGCCGCCGATTCCGCCCGGGATCGGGATGTTGCCCCCCAGCTGCCCGATCAGATAGCCCATCACCAGAACGCCGAGGGCGGGCGAGTAGCCGAGCGCCCGGAACGACACGCCCAGCACCGCGATGTCGAACACCATCGTGCCCACCGCCCCGACCAGAACGCCGATCGAACGCTGACGTAGCAGCTGGACGGCGTCACGGATCCCCTGGCCCAGGGTGTAGCGCACGTAACGGAGGCCGCGGGCCACCCGACCCGAACCTTCGCTCGACCGGCGGAGCGCGGCTGGGTCCCGGGCCAGGACCATCGGAAGCGCCAGCACGATCGCCGTGGCGGCGAGGGCGGCCGCCCCGAAACCGTAGGTGAGTACCGCATTTGGGTCGTTGCTCAGCACGCCCACCGCGTACAGCAGCGCGAACACAATCACGCCGCCCACGTTGGCCAGGCTGGTCAGGAAGAAGAACGCGACGGTCCGGCGACCGATGTACTCAGTACTCATCCCTCCGCGATGTAGCGCCCACGCGCCGAGCGCCAGCCCTCCGGCGCCGCTGACCGACAGCACCGAATTGGCGGCCTGCTCGGACATCCCGATCTGGTAGCTCAGCTTCCAGCTCATCCGCTGACAGAAGACGGCGCGGAAGACGATCACGTAGGACAGTGCCGACAGCACCTCGAGGCCGACGCCGGCGGCCAGCCACCCCGGCGCGGCCCGCGATAGCTGGTGCCGCAGGTCGCCCAGGCCGGGGCCGAGCACGACCACAGCCACGACCACCGCCACCGCGATAGCGATCTGCGCCAGCCGGCGCGCGATCCGGCGCGGATTCAGCTCCTCCGGCATTGGCGCCGCTGAGGTCCCGGTCATGCGTAAAGGTATGTTGACGGACCCTGGACCGGGTAGTACTCGGTCGCGCCGGCTACGCCGCCACTGACTCCTCGGCGGCAGCCGCGCGGGCGGCCAGGACGTGTACGAGCTCGCCCAGCGCCGCTTTGAGGTCCTCGTCGACCAGCCGTCCGTCGTCGAACGCCGTGTCGGCCTGGCCCACCGGCAGCTCGCTGTCAATCACGTCCGCGCCGATCACTCCCAGGACCTTGCGGGTCTCGGCCTGGGCCCAGACCGCGCCGAACAGCCCGGTTGAGGCGCCAACCACGGCCACCGGCTTACCCCGCAAGGCGCTCTCGGGGAACGGACGTGAGGCCCAGTCCAGGGCGTTCTTGAGCACGCCGGGGATCGAGCCGTTGAACTCGGGGGTGGCGATCACGACGCCGTCGGCGGCGGCAATCGCCTCACGCAGCCGCCGGACAGCCGGGTCAGCCGCCTCCACGTCGAGGTCGGCGTCGTAGGGTGGAAGCTCTCGCAGCCCGTCGTAGACCTCCAGCTCCACCCCGGGCGGCAGCAGCTCAGCCGCCGCCCGGAGCAGGTTGGTGTTGTGCGACCCGCGTCTCAGGCTGCCGGATATCCCGAGGATCCGCATCGTCGCTACGCCTTGGCCAGCTCGAGCTGGACCTGCAGGACCACGTCCCAGCCCACCACTTCGCCGCCGCGGGGCAGCTCCGCCTGCCAGTTGATGCCGTAATCGCGACGATCAA
>DASZGO010000330.1:0-2942 GCA_035938755.1 Solirubrobacteraceae bacterium
GTGGCCGAGGATCACGATCTCCACGTGGATCCGCAGCCCGCCGTGATCACAGGTGTGCGCGACGATCTGCACCGCATGGTGCTCAACCTGCTGGAGAACGCGGTCCAGCACACCCCACCCGGTACCCACATTCGGGCCGCCTCCGAGCAGGTCGACGGCCAGGCCATCCTTACGGTGGAGGATGACGGCCCCGGCATCCCGCCTGAAGTGGCGCCACGCATCTTCGAGCGCTTCGTACGCGACGGAGGCCGCGGGTCAGGACTCGGACTGTCGATCGTGCTGGCGGTGGCCGATTCGCACGGCGGGAGCGTCAGCTTTGAGCCCGGCGATGGCGGCGGGGCCCGTTTCGTGGTCCGCCTGCCGGCGGTGAGCGCGGGAGCCGAGCCCGCGGAGGTCCTTCAGACCTCCACCACCACCGGCAGCACCATCGGTCGCCGCCGCAGCCTGTCGTAGACGAACGCGGCCAGATCGTCGTGAAGCTCCTGCTGGAGCAGATCGTTCTCCCGGATGCCGTCGGCCACCGCGCGGCGCAGCGAGTCCTCGACGGCTCCCCGGATCTCCTCCAGTAGCCCATCCGCCTGCTCGATGAACGGCACCCCGCGAAAGATGACCTCAGGCGCCACCACCGACTCTCCGGTCTGCTCGGACACCGTGGCCACCACGATAAAGATCCCGTCATCGGACAGCATCCGGCGGTCGCGCAGCGCCACGTCGGCCGGGTCGCCAATGTCCACGCCGTCCACGAAGATCATGCCCGACTGCTCGGGTTCGCCGAACCGAGCGCCGCGGGAGTCGATCTCCAGCGGGAGCCCGTTCTCGCCCTGGAACACGTCGTCGGGATCGATTCCCACCGCGTCGGCCAGCTGGGCGTGGAGGTGCAACCGCTTGTGGTCGCCGTGCACCGGCAGCACGTAGCGCGGCCGCAGCAGGTTGAGCATCAGCTTGAGTTCCTCTGTGTAGCCGTGGCCCGAGGCGTGGATCGGCGCGTCTGCCGGCGTGATGACGTCACAACCGATGTGGTAGAGCCGATCGATCGTCTCGTTGACCGCGCGCTCGTTGCCCGGAATCGGGGTGGCCGAGAAGACCACCGTGTCGCCGGCGTGAAGCTTGATCACCCGGTGGTCGTTGTGGGCCATGCGCCGCAGCGCGGACAGCGGCTCGCCCTGGGAGCCGGTGGACACCACCACCACCCGTTCGTCTGGCCAATCCTCCACCTCCTGCGGCTGGATCAGCGTCCCGTCGGGAAACTCAATGTGCCCCAGCGAACGGCCGATGTTGACGTTCTTGCGCATGGACCGGCCAACCAGCGCCACCTTGCGGTCGAGCGCCGAGGCGGCGTCGATGACCTGCTGCACCCGGTGGATGTTCGAGGCGAAGCTGGTGACCACAATCCGGCCCTCGGCCCGCCCAAACACCTCCTCGAGGTGCCGCCCCACCCCGCTCTCCGAGGGAGAGAACCCGCGGCGGTCGGCGTTGGTCGAGTCTCCGCACAGCAGCAGCACGCCGTCGCGTCCCAGCTCGGCCAGGCGGGAAACGTCGGCCGGTGCGCCGTCCACCGGGGTCTGGTCGAACTTGTAGTCCCCGGTCACCACCACCTGGCCCAGATCGGTACCCAGGAGCACCGCGCACGAGTCCGGGATCGAGTGGGTCATGTGGATCAGCTCCAGCATGAACGGACCCAGCTCGAGCTCCTCACCGGTACGCAGATCCTGCAGATCGACCTCGCGCAGCCGGTGCTCATCCAGCTTGGATCGGGCCATGGCCATGCTCAGCGGCCCTCCATAGACCGGGATGCCCTGGCCCAGCTCCCGTAGCACCCACGGCAGCGCGCCCAGGTGATCCTCGTGGCCGTGGGTGATGACGATGGCCTCGATGTCCTCCGCGCGCTCGCGCAGATAGGTGAAGTCCGGCAACACCAGGTCGATGCCGAGCATGTCGGCCGTCGGGAAGCGCAGTCCGGTGTCGACCACCACGATCCGGTCCTCGTACTCGAGGACCATCATGTTCTTGCCGATCTCCCCAAGCCCGCCGAGCGGGAGGACGCGCAGGCTCACGCTGTCGCGGTCTCGAGCAATCCGTGTCGTTCGAGCATCTCGCGAACCACCGCGAGCTCTTCGGCCTCCAGCTCCACGTACGGGAGCCTCGGGCCGCCCACCTCGAGTCCGATCAGGTTGAGCGCGGCCTTGGTCGAGCAGGCCAGCGGCGCCACCCCCAGATCGCGGTAAACGTCCCGCAGTCCAGCGTCGATCTCGTGGCGCTGCTGGGGCTCGTCCACCATCCGGCGCATCTGACCGGCGACCAGATGCGCGGCGACCAGGATCCCGCCCGGCTCGCCCATGTCCAGCACCTCCGCCAGCATGTCGTCATTGCCGGCGTAGATCTGAAGCCCGTCGATCTTGGCCAGGTTGTCCGGGTTGGACTGCTTGACCCCGACCACGTGCTCCAGCTGGGCCAGCTCAGCCAGCAGGTCGTTGGGCATGTCCGAGCCGGTCCGCTGAGGGATGTTGTAGAGCAGGATCGGGCGCTCGGTGGCCCGGTCGACCTCCTGGTAGTGCCGGACGATGCCCCGGCGGCTGGGCCGGGTGTAGTAAGGGTTGACCGACAGCAGAGCGTGGGCGCCCAGCTCGGTGGCCCGCTCGGTCAGATGGACCGCGTGGCGGGTGTCGTTGGACCCCACGCCGGCCACCACCGTGCACCGGTCGCCCATCTCGTCTACGGCCAGGCCGATCAACCCGAGCTGCTCCTCGTCGGTCAGGGTGGCCGCCTCGCCGGTGGTCCCGGCGATCACCACCCCGTCCGCGCCCTGGTCCACCAGATGGTGCATGAGCCGGACTGCTGCCTCCTCGTCGACGCTCCCATCAGCGCCAAACGGAGTCACCATGGGAACCAGGATCGCGCCGAGCTCGACAGCCATTGACTGCCATTATCCCAGCATGAGCCTC
>DASZGO010000331.1:0-4139 GCA_035938755.1 Solirubrobacteraceae bacterium
TGGCCAATCGGGATGCTCAGGCGCTGGCCAGCCTGTACGCCGAGGACGGCAAGTTCCTGCCCCCAGGGGCGCCGCCTTGCCAGGGACGGGCCGAGATTCAGGCGGCGATGCAGCAGCTGCTCGACATGGGCGCCCGCTCACTTGATATCGAGCCGGTCGAAGTCAGTGAGGCGGGCGATCTGACGGTCGAATACGGACGCTACAGCCTGGGGATCGAAGCCGAAGGTGCCGAGCCGGTCATCGACGTGGGCAAGTACGTAGTGGTGCACGCCTCGCAGCCCGACGGCTCGACCAAGATCGCGCTCGACATGTTCAACTCGAACGGCCCGAGCTAGCCAGCTCACCCGCGGGCGCGCGCGGCCAGCGCCGTCCGGCGCCCGGGCCCCCCGCTGAATAGAGTCGCGGCTGCATGAGCTCACTGGTGCGCCGAGTCCTGGGGTGGCCGGCCCGGCGGCTGCTGGACCGGCGGATCGAGTGGATCCTGGCCGGCTTCAACTACCGGCAGGATCGGCTCGAGACCGAGCTGCGGTTCGTCACCGAGGCGCTGGGCGAGTCGCTGCTCGAGCGCCGGCTTGCCCGCCTGGAGCCCAATGGCGAGCTGGTCATCCCGATCGACACGGCACGGTTCCTGAATTGGGCCGAGGGACCACAAGGGCCGGCGGCGCGGGCCGGCCTGTGGTTCAACCCGCCGGTTCCGGTCAGGTATGAGCCAGACGCGGTTGAGGTGCTCCTGGTGAACGAGCGGATCGTCGAGCAGCCCTACGTGTTCGCGGCGGTCGGAGCGCTCCCGGCTCCGGCCCGCGTCCTCGACGTGGGTGGCAGCGAGAGCACGATCGCCCTCTCGCTGGCCTGCTTGGGTCACCAAGTCCACGTGGTCGATCCCCGCGGCTATCCGCTCGCGCACCCCCGCCTCAGCCAATCTGCGGTGATGGTGCACGAGCTCCCCAGCGAGCTCCGGTTTGACGCCGCGGTGGCCGTGTCCGCGCTCGAGCATTTTGGGCTGGGCGCCTATGGACAACCCTCGGGCCCGGACGAACGGCTGGACACCGCTGCCCTGGCGGTGATCCGCGACCGCCTGGTCTCAGGCGGCTTGCTGGTTCTCACCGTGCCCTGCGCTCCGACTCCGGGACAGGACGAGTTCCAACGCACCTACTCGTTCGCTCAGCTAAGGGAGATGCTGTCCGACTGGGACATCGCCGACCTCTCGGTGGTCTGGCAACGGGATCGTCAGACCTGGATTCGCGGCCAGCCCGATGACCCGGAGGCACAGTCCGGGGTGGCCCTGATCACGGCCCGTAAACCCGGCTAGAGGGCTAGACAGCCGGGCCGCTGACGAACCACTCAGACAGCCGGGCGGTCAGAGCGTCCAGACCGTGGCGCTCGGCGATCTCGACCTGGCGGGCGGCGCCGCCGTGTCCGGCGGTCTCGGCCAGGTGATCGAGTGCGTCCTCGCAACCCAGTTGCTGGGCGTGCTCACGGCCCGCCTGGACCAGTTGCGCAAGCGCCAGCCGGGCGGGGACGCGCCACTCGGAGTCGATGAAGCGGGCGTCCATGCCGTCGCGCGCCGCCAGGAACCGGTTCTCGTGGAGAGCCTCGTCGGACAGCGTCGGCGCTGGGTCCGTCGGCGCCTCTTCCAATTCCAAGTGGGCAATCGTCTGGATGAGCGCGGCCAGGGCAGCCGTCTCGACCACCGTGGTCTGCGAATCCATGATCCGGACCTCGACCGTGCCCAGGCGGGGCTGGGGCCGTACGTCCCACCAGAGGAATGTGGGGGCCGGGAAGGCCTCGCAACGCAGTAGCTGGTCGACCGTGTCCACGTAGTCCTCGTAGGACAGAAACGCGCGGGGTACGCCGGTGCGCGGAAACGCCTGGAAGATCGGAATCCGGGTCGAGGCCAGCCCGGTGTTGCGTCCCTGCCAGAACGGCGAGTTGGCCGAGACGGCCAGCAGCAGCGGCAGGTGCAAGCGCAGGCGGTTCTGCAGCACCAGCGCGCTGTCGGCGCCGGCCACGCCGACGTGCACGTGCAGCGCAAACGTCGGCTCGCGGCGCGCCAGCTCCCGCATCGACGCGTAAACCAGCCGGGAGCGCTCGCGGCTGGAGACCTCGGTGTCATTCCACACCGCGGAGGGATGGGTGCCCGCGCAGGCTCCGGCGAGACCGCGGTCCCGGAGCGCGTCAGCCAGGCTCTGCCGCAGGCGGCCTACCTCCGCGGCCGCGTCCAGCGCGCGAACGTGCGGGACCGTCGCCAGCTCGAGCGTCCCCTGGTGGGTCTCGGCCGCGGACTGACGGGCCAATTCGTCCGGCAGGCTTGCCAGGATCTGGTCACCTTGGTGAGCCAGCCGCCAATCCTCGGGGTGGAGGAGCATGACCTCTTCCTCGATCCCCACGGTGTAGGGCTCAGAGCGTGCCCACTCGGCCCACGCCGGAATGCCAACTGACCTGGCCCGGCGCATCGTGCGCAGTTCCATGCGAGTCATCATCCCGCGTTGAGGTGGTTGCGCGACTGGCCCTCAGGACGCATTTTGCGAATTAATCCTGTCCGCGTGGCCAATGTCGAGCCCGGAGCGAGCGGCCACGATTGGCGCACGCCGGATCTACCGGATGTCTGACCGAGGGGAGGTGCTACATCCGTAAGGCAAGCCTAGCTCCTCTGATCGCCGTCAGCACGTCCGAGCTCCGAACCAAGGACTGGGTCGTGCCGACCCCCCAGGGCGAGCCGGCACGAACTGAGATGGCGCTCGGCGTCAAGTATCTGAAGGCGATCGAGCAGGCCGGTGGCCTGCCCGTGGTGGTGCCGCCACTCGAGGCGGGCGGCGTCCGGGGGCTACTTCAGAGGGTGTCCGGGCTGTGTTTATCCGGCGGGCCTGATCTGGACCCGGTGTGCTACCAGCAGCGCCGGCACGAGCTGCTGGGCCCGACCTGGCGGGCGCTCGACGAGTTCGAGCTTGCCCTGGTGCGAGCCGCGGATGAGCTGCGGCTGCCGGTTCTGGCCATCTGTCGCGGCATGCAGGTGCTAAACGTGGCGCGGGGCGGAACCCTGCATCAGCATCTCCCGGCGGTGATGGGCGGCGCGATTCCCCATCGTCAGACAGAGCAGGGTCACGTCCCCACACATTGGGTCAAATTGACCGGGCCGAGCCGGCTCCGGGGCATCTTGGGCTGCCAGCGAACCCGGGTCAACTCGTTTCACCACCAGGCGGTGGCCGAGCCTGGGGTCGGCCTGAGGGTGACCGGTCGCGCCAGTGACGGGACGATCGAAAGCCTCGAGGCCGAGGACCGCGATTTTGCCATCGGCGTGCAGTGGCATGCCGAGTGCCTGGTGAACCGAGAGCGTCACCTGGGGTTGTTCCGGGCGTTCGTTCAGGCAGCCCGAAGCTTTGAGCAGACGGGCACGACGCTGCTTCGCGCGGCGTAGGCGCGCCGTCCGCCCACAGCTCTAGGGTCAAGCCGGTGGAGTGGGCGACCCGCGAGCGGATCCGCTGGATCGTCGTGGCGTACTTCACGGCCGGCCAGGTGTACGTGTGGTGGCAGTACCTGACCATCACGCCTGGAACCTCACGGAGCCTGCCGGAAGTCGTGGTCCCGGCGGTGGCGGAGATCGTCGTCGCCCTGCTGCTCGCCTGCTACGTGATCCTCAAATCCCACTCGCTCGGCTGGGTGATTCTGGCCACGATGAACGCGATCGTGCTGCTGGTGCTCGACTTTTCCATCTGGTACGCGTCGATCGGGACCACGGCCAACTGGTCCCCCCGGCTCACCCGGTTCGATGGTCTGGCCATTGCCATGGGCACGCTGACCACGGCGGGCGCTCCGGGAATCAGTCCGCGGTCCGAGCTGGCCCGCCACATCATCACCGTGCAGCTCGTGGTCGACATCCTGGCCGCGATCGTCCTGTTCGGCCTGCTGGTGGGCCGGCTGGCTCGGGGGCGGCCGTCCGAGGCGCCCGCGAGCGCATAGCGCCCCCAGGTACTCGCACCCGCGCGCTGAGCCATGTCGCCGGGCGGGACCATGAGACACTGATCTGGTGCATTCCTCCATCGTTGGGTTTGGTCTGGGGTTCTTCGTCGCGTTGCAGCTCGGGCCGATGTCCCTGTTCCTGATCCGGACTACGCTGCGCAGCGGACTGGCGGAGGGAGTGG
>DASZGO010000332.1:0-10109 GCA_035938755.1 Solirubrobacteraceae bacterium
CTTCCGGCCCGGGGCGGGGCCCTGCTGGTGGCCAACCGGGCGGGTGTGGTGCCGTTCGACGGCGCGATGATCGCCCGGGCGGTCGGGGAGGAGCTGGCCCATAACCGGTCGGTTCATCTGGCCAGCCGGCAGAGCTTCTCCGGTGTCCCGGGGCTGGGGACGCTGCTGATGAAGCTCGGCGTGGTCCACGCGCACCCGGCAAATCTCCACCGGCTGCTGTTCGACGAACAGGAGCTGGTGCTCGCCTTCCCCGAGGGTGGGGCGGGGGCCCAGAAGCCAATCCGTGAGCGCTACCAGCTCCGCGAGTTCGCCGAATCCCGGTTCCTGGCCGCGGCCATCAGCGCCCGGGCGCCGATCGTTCCCGTGGCGGTCCTGGGCAGCGAGGAAGCCGTGCCCGTGATGGCCCGGCTGGCCACCCGCCTGCCGGTCATCCCGCTCCTACCGCTCCCGGCCAAGTTCGTGATCAGGTTCCTGGCGCCGGTGCGACCGCCGCCCCCCCCGGCCGCCCCCGAAGCGGAGCGAGAGCTGGCGCAGCGGGTGCGGGGACTGATCCAGGGCGGTCTGTTCGAGATGCTGTCCCAGCGGCGCAGCCCCTGGTTCTCCGGGCCCGACCCGAGATGACCTCAGCCGCGTCCCGCCGCATCCTGATCGCCGGCCTGGCCTCGGCGGTGGGAGGGCGGCTGGCTCAGCGCCTGGAGCTCGACGGCGGGGTGGAGAAGATCGTGGGCATCGACACGGTTCTACCGCGCCACCGGCTCGAGCGCACGGAGTTCGCCCCCGGCTCGGATGAGCCCGACCGGCTCGACGCGATCCTCCGGGCGGCCCGGATCGACACCGTGGTCGAGACCCGGCCCCCGGGCCGGCGGTTCGGCTCGTCCACGGCCCGAGCCCTGGTGGCGGCGCTCGAGGCTCCGGGATCGCCGGTACGCAAGCTGGTGTTCAAATCCTCGGCCCACTATTACGGCTATGGCTCCACGACCCCGGCGTTCTTGAGTGAGGCGGACCCGGCGTGTCAGCCCGACCGCCCCGGGATCTCCCGGGACGCGGTCGACGCCGAGGCCGCGGTGGCTCGGTTGGCCGGGCAGCGCCCGCACATCACGGTGACCGTGCTCCGGTTCGCCGACGAGATCGGCGCGGAGTCTCGAGGGACGCACATCAGGCTGCTCGGACTGCCGTTCATCCCCTCGATCCTCGGCTTTGACCCGCGCTGGCAGCTGGTCGAGGAGCACGACGTGGTGGGCGCACTGGCCCACGCGATCGATCGCCAGCTGTCCGGGGCCTACAACGTGGCCGCGGACGGCGTCCTGGCCCTCTCGGAGATCGCCGCGCTGCTGGAAAAGCCGGTCCTGCCGGTGCTGCCACCGTTCGGCATCGGCCGGGTCACCGCGAGCCTTCGAGCGCTCGGTCTGCCGGCCCCGGTGGAGCTCGTCGAAGCGCTGCGCTTCGGTCGCGGCCTGGACAACCGGCGGCTCAAAGCCACCGGATTTCCCTATCGCTACACCACCCGTGAGGCCATCCTCAGGGTGCGCCAGGAGCGGCAGCGGCCGGCCATCACACTGCAAGGAACATTGCAAGACCGTTAACTGGTACCCCGCACCCTTCCGTAAGGGCCGCCGGGGCCGCTACGCTCTCCTCGGTATGGCGCTGGCCTCGCCACCTCGCGGGCGCAGGAATGTGGGCGGTTACACCCTGCCCCCGGCGCCGCGACGCAGCCGCACCCCCTATGTCGTTCTTGGGGTGGTGGTGGCTGTGGTCGTGGTGGTCGCAGGGGTTTTGGTGCTGTTCGCCTCCTCCGGCGCCAGCCTGAGCTCTGATCCCCAGGCGCTGGCCAAGGTCGACATGCCGCTCGGCGGCGGGACGGTGCAGAGCATCAGTGCGGTCAGCGGCCCGCACAGCCAACCCCTGCCGGTGGAGCTGAGAGGCAAGCAGATCTGGCCCAAGAAGCTTGTGCCGGCGGGCGAGACGATCTCCATCGACGTGGTGGTCAAACGTGCGGGGTGGATCTCCTGGCTGTCCGGCAAGACCCAGCACCTGTCCCTGAATGTGACCGCGCCGACGGCCCACCTGCAGCAGCACTACGTAACCGTCAGCTCGGGACCGCTCCAGCTTCAGTTCCAGGACCCGGTGGCGGCGATCAGCTCCGGACCCAGCCCCACCCAGCTGACCCGTCACGTCCTGGGGCAGCCGAGCAGCCAGGTCACGCTGGACCGCAAGGCCGCCGCGGGGACGATCTGGGTGGCCGCGGTTCCCCGCACCTGGGAGACGTCGAACCCCGCAGTGGTGAGCTGGTTCCCGGCGGGCTCGGCGACCTCTGCCGTGGCCAACCCCTCGCCCGGCTCCAACTTGGGTCCGCTGACTCCGATTGTGCTGACCTTCTCCCAGCCGGTATCCCAGGCCCTCGGCAAGTCGCTGCCTCCGGTCTTGCCGACCACCCAGGGGACCTGGCACACGCAGGACAGCCACACGATCGTGTTCCGGCCCCAGGGATTTGGCTACGGGTTGGGCGCCCACGTGAGCATCGGCCTGCCGGCCGGAGTGCGTCTGGTGGGCGGCCAGACCGGGTCGGCGGTCAGCGGCAACTGGACCGTGCCCGGAGGCTCGCCGCTCCGCGTGCAACAGCTCCTGGCCATCCTGGGGTACCTGCCGCTCGACTTCCACTACCAAGGCGGACCCCCGCCCAACACTCCCGCGGGCGAGATGCAGGCCGCGGTCAGCCCGCCGGCCGGGAACTTCACCTGGCGGTACCCCAACGTGCCCGACGCGCTGCACTCGATGTGGTCGCCCGGGACCAACGGCGAGATGACGCGCGGCGCGATCATGGCGTTCGAGAACGACCACGGCCTGACAACTGACGGCGCTCCCGGTCCCAGCGTGTGGAAGTCGCTGATCCAAGCAGCCGTGGACGACAAGAAGTCGAGCTTCGGGTACACGTTCGTCGGGGTCAGCACCGGCTCCCAGCAGCTCAACCTATGGCACAACGGCCACACCGTGATGACCACGGCGGTGAATACCGGGATCTCGTCGGCTCCGACCGCGACGGGCACCTACCCGGTTTACGAGCACCTGACGTCGACCACGATGAGCGGGACCAATCCGGACGGCAGCCACTACAGCGATCCCGGGATACCGTGGGTCAGTTACTTCAACGGCGGCGATGCGCTCCACGGGTTTACTCGGGCCCAGTATGGATCGCCGCAGAGTTTGGGCTGCGTGGAGATGCCGTTCGACGTGGCCGGCAAGGTATTTCCCTACACGCCTGTAGGCACGCTCGTACACGTCTCCTAGGGCCGACGCGGTAGGGATCTGCAGGCTTGGAGGCCCGCGCGGCGAATAGCCTCTGGCACTATGGTTTCCCCTGTCTGGACAGCCGCGCTGGAGGCGTTCGACCGGGACCTGGTCAGACGGGCGGTGGCGGACAAGACGCGCCGGGCCTACGCGATCGACGCTGGCCAGCTGGCGGCGTGGGCGAGCGAACGCCGAATCGAGCCCGCCACGATCACCCTGCGCGAACTGCGCCGCTACCTGGTCAGCCTGAGTGAGCGGCGTGCCGCGCCGGCCACCGTGGCGCGCAAGCTCGCGGCGATCCGCGCGCTGCTGCGGGTGCAGCTCGAGCTGGGGTCCCGACAGGAGAACCCGGCCGAGCTGCTGGCCTCGCCCAAGCAGCCCAAGCGACTGCCGCGCGTGCTCACCGAGCGCGAGGTCACGGTGCTGCTCAATCGTATTCCCGCCACGGACCCGCTCTCACTGCGCGACGGCGCCACGTTCGAGCTGGCCTACGCCTCGGGCTTGCGGGCCGAGGAGCTCGTCGGTCTCGACGTGGACTCGCTCGACTTCGACGGCGAGTGTGTTCGGGTCGAGGGCAAGGGCGGTAAGACTCGGCTGGTGCCGGTGGGCGAGCCGGCGCTGCGGGCGCTGGGGCGCTACCTGGCCCGGGGACGACCCGCACTGGGCGGATCGGAGTCGCCGGCGCTGTTCCTCTCCAAGTCAGGCAACCGGCTTCACACCTCCGACGTGCGCCGGCGTTTGCGCACCTGGGCGCGGCGGGCCGCCGCGACGTCACCGGCTCTGATCGACGCGCATCCGCACGCGCTGCGGCACTCGTTCGCGACACATCTGTTGCACGGAGGCGCAGATCTACGCTCGATCCAAGAACTACTTGGTCACGCAACCATCTCCACAACCCAGGTTTACACTCGGGTAGAGTCAGCCCGCTTGCGATCCGCTTATTCCCGGGCGCATCCGCGGGCCTAAGGCGGGGGAGAGCCGTGGAAACCAACGTCAAAGCGATCGAGCTCCAGGACCTGTGGCGACGCTACAAGGCCAACGGTGACTCGCGCGCGCGAGAGCGGCTGGTGGTGGCTTATTCGCCGTTGGTCAAGTACGTGGCCGGCCGCATGGGCTCGGGACTGCCCGGTCACGTGGAGGAGGCGGACCTCATCTCCTACGGCCTGGGCGGGTTGATTTCCGCCATCGAACGGTTTGACCTCTCCCGCGAGATCAAGTTCGAGACCTACGCCATCACCCGGATCCGCGGCGCGATCATCGACGAGCTGCGCAACCTGGACTGGGTGCCGCGGTCGGTCAGGGCGCGCGCGCGGGAAATCGAGCGAGCCAACATGAAGCTCGAGGCGCGGTACCAGAGGGCCCCCACCGACGACGAGATGGCCACCGAGCTGGACTGCACCCTGGATGAGTTCCAGGAGAGCCTGCTGCAGATCTCCAACTCAACCATCGTGGCGCTGGACGAGCTGTGGAACGTGCAGGACTCGACCGGCGACCAGGTGTCGCTGCTCGACACGCTGCCCGACCGTGACGCTCCCAATCCCGAGCACATGGTCGATCAGAGCGAGTTGCGCGACCGCATCGCCGACGCGATCGCCGCGCTGCCCGAACGCGAGAAGCTGGTGGTCGCGCTCTACTACTACGAGAACCTGACGCTGAGGGAAATCGGGGAGGTGCTTGGGGTTACCGAATCCCGCGTGTCCCAGTTACACACCAAGGCGGTCCTGAGGTTGCGCTCGAAGCTGGGCGAGGAGCTCGACTGAAGCGATAACTTCTCCTCTCTGGACGACCTAGGAGAGGAGAGTAGGCATGCACAAGGCCTCGGATCGGATTCGCAACGTGGCCCTCGTCGGTCACCGGGGTAGTGGCAAGACCTCGTTGCACGAGGCGCTGCTGTTCCAGGCCGGCGCGACCAACCGGCTGGGTTCCGTGGTCGACGGCACCACCGTTTCCGACGCCGATGCCGACGAGAAATCGCGTCAGATGTCGATCTCCGCGACGCTGTCCACATTCGAGTGGCAGGACCGCAAGGTGAACTTGATCGACACTCCGGGGGACGCCAGCTTCGTGGCCGATGCTCTGGGCGTCCTGCGCGTGTGCGAGTCCGCCGTGTTCGTGGTCAACGCGGTCATGGGCGTCGAGGTGCACACCAACCGCCTGTGGCAGCGGGCGGCCGAGCTTGACCTGGCCCGGCTGGTGTTCGTGAACATGCTGGATCGCGAGCGGGCCGACTTCTTTCGCACCCTCGACTCGGTGAAGAAGGCATTCGGGCCGCACGTCGTGGCCACCGAGATCCCCATCGGGTCAGAGCACGAGGTGTCCGGGGTGATCGACCTAGTGGACATGAAGGCCTACCAGTACGGCGACACGGGACGCGACAACTGCCAGCAGATCCCAATCCCCGACGACCTGGCCGACCGGGCCCAGGAGTACCGCGAGAAGCTGATGGACGAGGTGTCCGAGTCCTCGGACGAGCTGATGGAGCGCTACCTGGAGGGCGAGGAGATCTCCCACGAAGAGATCGTCACCGCCCTGAAGGACGGGACCAACCATGGGTCGCTGTTCCCCGTGACCTGCGGGGTGGCCACGCGGAACCTGGCCACCAACCGGCTGCTGGACGCGATCGTGGAGGACCTGCCCTCACCGGTCAAACACGGGGCATTCGAGGTCGGCGAGGTGACGCTCGAGCCGGCCGAGGACAAGGAGCTGTTCGCCTACGTGTTCAAGACCCGCGCCGACCCGTTCGCGGGCCGGATCAACCTGTTCCGGGTCTACCAGGGGGTCATGGGCCCGGACTCACAGGTGCTGAACACGCGCACCCACACCAAGGAGCGGATCGGTCAGCTGCTGACGTTCGTGGGCGGCAAGAACGAGCAGGTGACGGAATTCGGTCCCGGCGACATCGGGGCCGTGGCCAAGCTCAAGGAGACCAAGGCCGGAGACTGGTTGGCCGCGCGCGATGAGCCGATCTCCATGCCGCAGATCAAGCTGCCCGCGCCGGTGATGGCGTTCGCGGTGGAGCCCAAGAGCAAAGGCGACGAGGACAAGGTGTTCTCGTCGCTGCGGCGGCTCCAGGAGGAGGACCCAACCATCGACCTGCACCGCGACCCGCAGACTGGCGAGCAGATCGTGGCCGGCCTGTCCCAGGTCCACGTGGAGGTGATCGTGGAGCGGCTGAGGGAGCGCTTCGGCGCCGAGGTCAACCTCAAGCCGCCGCGCGTCCCGTATCAGGAGACGATTCGCAAGTCCGCCAAAGCCCACGGTCGCCATAAGAAGCAGACCGGAGGCCGGGGGCAGTTCGGCGACTGCCATATCGAGATCGATCCGCTCGAGCCCGGTGAGGGATTCCAGTTCGTGAACGCGATCAAAGGCGGCGTCATCCCGTCGGGTTTCATACCCGCGGTCGAGAAGGGCGTGGTCGAGGCCATGCAGGAGGGAGTGGTGGCCGGCTACCCGGTCAAGGACGTGCGCGTGAGGGTGTACGACGGCTCGTACCACACCGTTGACTCCTCAGAGATGGCGTTCAAGGTGGCCGGATCGCAGGCCATG
The DNA here is from genome assembly GCA_035938755.1 of Solirubrobacteraceae bacterium. GTDB lineage: Bacteria > Actinomycetota > Thermoleophilia > Solirubrobacterales > Solirubrobacteraceae > Palsa-465. The sequence continues at coordinate 6,832 of DASZGO010000332.1, forward strand.
AAGCAGGCGCTGGCCGATGCCGGGCCGGTCCTGCTGGAGCCGATCATGACCGTGACCGTCAACGCTCCCGAGGATGCGGTGGGCGATGTGATCGGCGATCTCAACTCGCGGCGGGGGCGACCGCTGGGGATGGAGCCGGTGGGCGGGGGGATGACCGAGATCAAGGCCGAGGTGCCGATGGCCGAAATGCTCTCCTACGCCCCCGACCTGCGCGCCATCACCGGCGGCCAGGGGGAGTTCACGATGGAGTTCGAGCGCTACGAGGAAGTGCCCGGGCATCTGGCCGGCAAGGTCGTGGATCAGGCTCGGGCCGAGAAGGAGGCTGTGAAGGCTTAGGGGCCTGCGGCTGCCGTCTCCGCAGCTACTTGCGGCGTTCGCAGGGCGGGCCGGGATGCGCGGCCGGGCACGCTCGCGTGAAGCACGAGCGCCGCGCGCTTGCAATAAGCGCTGCGCGCGTGCCCCGGGGCGTTCACGGCCCGCTACCCTCGGTGGGCCGATGAGCATGAGGTCGATCAGGACAGAGGGACCTGACCTGCATTCCAGCTGCGATGTGTGCGGGCGCACCATGCTGCGCGGCGAGCGGCCGCACTCATTCCTGGAGGGGACCGAGCTGCGGTCGGTATGCGAGTTGTGCACCCAGCGGGCCACCCAGGAGGGCTGGATCCGCGAGGGCACGATGCCGGTGTACGAGGGCCGCGGATCCAGGACCGACAATCGTGGCTCGGTGTTGGGACGGCTACGACGCCGGCGCGGTGCAAGCGAGTATCACCCCCCCGCGCCCGTCTCTCCGGAGGCCCGTGAGGGCAACTCGCTCCCGGCGCACGCCCCGGCGCCGGACACGTTCCGGGGTGAGCCCCGCCACGTCCGGGCGGTGCCGACCGGCGATGAGCAGAAGGTCAGTGCGGGGATCGACGCGTTCAACCACTCCGAACACCCCCGGACCATCGCCGGCGTGGCCCGTTCGCTGGGCCTGCCCACGGTCTCGGTGCGTCCGGCTCAGGGCCGGACGGGCGCAGTGAACATCGTGGTGGCCTGGGAGCTTTCCTGGTACCGCTACGAGGTGGACCTGGCCGAGGAGTTAGAGCCCGTGCAGATCGCGGCTCAGGGGGCCGAGCTGGACGAGTTGTCGCCTCAGGAGCTAGAGGCCAACGCGGCTTGCGACGCCGACGGGTACCTGGCCGTGGCCTGAGTGGCTGGACGAAGGTTCGATGCTGTCGGCAGGCCCGGCTAGATAAACATTCGATGGTTCAGGTCTCTCGCCCTCAATAGGATGCCGCGACTTGATCTATTGCGTGATCCCTGAACCGCTGGCCGATCAGCTGTTGGACAAGCTGACCAGCTATTACGCCGACGACCCGAACGTGAGCGTGATCGTTGACCGGCGTAAGAGCTCGCGGCGCGAGCGCGGCTCGTCCGGCGGAGGCAACCGCGAGCTGCGGGACCGCCGGCGCTCCCGGATCCCTGGCGAGCTACCGCCGCTGCCCAGCGACTGACCGCCTCTTTGAAGCTCGTCCTGCACGTCGATGGCGGCGCGCGAGGGAACCCGGGGCCCGCGGCGATCGGGGTCGTGGTTTCCGACGCCAAGGGGAATGTCGTGGACGAGCAGTCCGAGCGCATCGGTGTGGCCACCAACAACGTCGCCGAGTACCGGGCCGTGCTGCGCGGCATCGAGCGGGCCCGCCAGCTGGGGGCCGACGAGCTGGAGATCATTGGCGATTCGGAGCTGGTGGCCCGCCAGCTGACCGGCCAGTACAAGGTCAAGCATCCAGCCATGAAGCCGCTGCACGCCCAGGCTCGGGCCCAGCTCGACGGATTTCGCAGCTGGCACATCCGCACGGTGCCTCGGGCCGACAACGCGCGAGCTGACGAGCTCGTCAACGCCGCGCTGGACGCGGCCTGATTGGCGGCCTGTGCCCACGGGTAGGCGAGTTCCAGTGAGCAGCGGCGTGCCGGACGTGAGGCGCCTGGTCGGCAACCGAGGACAGCATCAGGTGGTGAGCGTCTACCTCGACCTCGACCCCGAGCGGTTCGCCACGCCGCCGGCCCGGGCCTCCCAGATCGGTTCGCTGATCGACGGCGCGCACCGCGAGGTCGAGGAGCAGCCAGATCTGGATCACGAGGAGCGGATGGCGCTCCGCGAGGATCTGAAGCGGATCAAGAGCTTCCTCTCCGGTCCGGAGGCCCCAGTCAAGGGTGCCCGAGCCCTGGCGGTGTTCTGTTCCTCTCGCGATGGCCTGTTCGAGGTCGTCCAGCTCAGCCGGCCGGTGCCGGGGCAGGCCGTGGTCGGGCGCTCGCCCTACATCGCACCGATGATCGAGTCCGTCCAGCGCCGGCGGTGGCTGGTGGCGCTGGTCAACCGGCGGATCGCCATGGTCCTGGCCGGCTCACCGGACGACCTGACTCCGACTCAGCGCCGCACGGACGACGTTCACGGGCAGCACGAGAAGGGTGGCTGGTCGCAGGCCAACTACGAGCGCAGCGTGGAGAAGGACGTGGACGACCACCTAAAGGAGACGAGCGAGTTGGTCGCCCGGCAATGGCGAAGCGAGCGGTTCGACCGGCTGGCCCTCGGCGGCCCCGAGGAGATCGTGCCTCGACTCGAGTCGTTCCTCCCCGAGGAGCTCCGGACAGCCCTGGCGCCTGAGCGGGTCGAAGTTGACCTCTCGAGTGCCACCGACGCCGAGGTACGGGCGGCGGTCGACCGGCTGGCCGCGGCGGACGCCGAGCGTCAGGAGCGAGAAACGCTGGATCTGCTGGCCGAGCGACTCGGGGCCGGCGCTCGGGCAGTGGCGGGCCCGCGTGACACGGTCGCGGCGCTTAACGAGCGGCGGGTGGAAACGCTGCTGCTGGAGCCGGGGTTTGACGGGCCGGCCTCACGCTGCCCCGGCTGCGGATTGCTGGTGGTCGAGGGCGACGGCACGTGTCCCGCGGACGGGGCCGAGCTAGAGCCGGTCGAGCACCTGCGGGAGGCGGTGGTCGAAGCCGCGGTGTCCCAGGACGCCGAGGTGCTGGCCGTGCGGCAGTTCGACGACCTCCAGCGCTACCGGGGCATCGCGGCGCTGCTGCGCTTCTAGTAGGGCGACGGCGCCCCGAACATCTCGGGCAGCTTGGCCACCAGGGCGAAGTCGCCCTCGAACGAGGCGCGGCCCTCCAGCAGCGGCACCGCGGGGTCGACCAGCCCGGCGGCCACGCGCACGAAGTCGGCCAGCTGCAAGCGCAGCTTGAGCTTCGGATCGGAGGTCCCGCCGGGGCGGGCGCTGGCGTGCCCGTCCGAGATG
>DASZGO010000333.1:0-2529 GCA_035938755.1 Solirubrobacteraceae bacterium
GCCGCGGGCCGACTTCGTCGGCGGCGCCTACGATCAGGCGGGTAGTGGCTACTGGGCGGGCGTGGTCGAGCAGCTGGGGCCGCCTGACCAGAACCAGAACGTGCCCACCGTGGGCCTCGTCGGTGCGCTGCAGTGGGGCTCGACCACCCCGGTGGCGCTGCCGTGATCCGAGCTCGTCGCTCGCTGGCCTGGCTGCCCGTGGTCATCGCCGTCCTGGCCGCCGGGCCCGCGCGCGCCGCTGGGCCGCCGGCCCTATCCGCGGACACGAGCCGGCCGATCGTCGCCTCCACCTACGGCAGCGGCAACTTCGGCCAATGGGGCGTTGACCAGTGGGGCCTGCCGGTCTACCGCTACGCGCTCGACGAGGTGACCGACCCGCGGGCCCAGCAACCCGAGTTGGCCGGAGGGACCTCGGCCCAGCACCAGGTGGGCAACGACCACATCAAGGGCATGTCGTTCAACGACGGCTACACGCAGCTCTGGAGCCAGGACCTGCTCTCGCAGTGGGCGAACCTGTACGACGCGGCTCACAACCACTTCGCCGGCGGCTACGGCTACCTGAACGTGGGCGGCAAGGTGGCCAGCACCTTCTATCCCGACCACCATGGCAACGAGAGCTTCTGGCGGGACTTCGGCGTCGGCTATTACCGCAAGACGATCTCCTTCCAGGGCTTGAACGTGACCGAGGACACGGTGGCGCCATTCGGCAACGCCCCGGTGTTGCTGGACAACGTCACGATCACCAACCCCACGTCGTCTCGGGTCACCGCGTCGTGGTTCGAGTACTGGGACGTCAACCCCTCCGAGATGGTGGGCGGCCAGAGCCAGAGCCGCGGGCTGCTTGCGCCGACCTGGGATGGCGCCACCCGCACTCTGGCCGTGGCGCAGTTCGGCAACGACCCGCGGGATACCGCGCCGCTGTCGATCTTCTCCGCGGCGTTGAACGGGCCCGCGCCCACGTTTGACACCTCGACCTCGAGCTTCTTCGGCAGCGGCACGCGAGCGGCGCCCGCCGGGGTGACCGCCGACCGGCTCAGCCAATCGACGGCTCCACCCAACCCGCCGGGGCAATCCGGCGGCACGCTGTTCGCGTTCCGCGCGCCGGTCTCGCTGGCGCCGGGGCAGTCGGTGACGCTGCGCTACGTGTACGGCATGGCCCATCCCAGCCAGATCTCCGGGCTGGTGAGCCGGTTCCGCGGCCAGCCGGACGCCGAGAATCGCAGCCAGCGGGCCTGGCAGACCTACGTGCCCAAGGCGGACTTCGGGTCGGGCTACAGCTGGGTGACGCGCGAGTTGGAGTGGGACGCCTACCTGCTCCGCTCGTCCACCGTGTACGAGGAGCGCTGTGGTGAGCACACCATGACCCAGGGCGGCTACTACCAGTACCTGGACGGCCTGAACCTGGGCGAGCGCAGCTGGGACCACTACGAGCTGCCGATGGTGTACTCCGACCCGCAGCTGGCCCGGGAGATCCTCCGCTACACGATTCAGTTCCAGCCGGCCGGCGCCGCGCAGAACGCCCAGCTGCCCTATGGCTCAGGGCCGTTCTGCGAGCGAGTCGACGCCGGCACGTCGAACGATCTTGACTTCTGGCTGCTCAACGCCGCTGCCGAGTATGGGCTGGCCAGCCGCGACGTCCCGTTCTTCAACTCACAGGTGCCCTATTACGGAGTGCCGGCGACGGCCGGCGTGTGGCAGCACCTGAAGACTGCGTTCGACCACGCGGAGTCCCAGCGCGGACCGAACGGCGAGTACCTGATGGGGACCACCGGCGACTGGAGCGACTTCTCCACCGAGTTCATGCAGATGACGGAGTCGACGCTGGTCACCGCGCAGATGGCCTACGCCCTGCCCCGGCTGGCCCAGCTGGCGCGGCTCATGGGTGACCAGCAGTTCGCCGTCCGCCTGGAGGCGGCGGGGCGGCGCGATCTGTCTGTGCTGCGCGGCCAGTGGACCGGCAAGGGCTGGTACTCACGCGGGTATTCCGGAGCCACGCAGGTCGGGTCGGGCGTGATCTTCGAGGAGCCACAGCCCTGGGCCATCCTGGCCGGCGCCGCCAGCCCGGCCCAGGACCAGACGCTGGCCGCCAACATCCGGCGCTTCCTCGACGGCTACGGGGCACCGGCTGGCCCGACCAAGATCGGCTCCGCCCTGGTGCCCGGCTTTGACGATCCCGGGGTCACCGAACATGGCCCGATCCCGACCGTCAACAACATTCCCGGCTTCCCCTCCATCTACCGGGGCGACCCGCCGAGCAACACGCTCTCGGGCGCCGACGAGTGGCCGGGCGGCGTGTGGTTCGATCCCAACGGCTGGCTGACCTGGGCTTACGCTTCGCTGCAGGGGATCGTGCCCGGCGCGGTCGACGATGCGTGGAGTGAGTACCTCCGCAACACCCTGGCCAACCACGCGGCGCAGTTCCCCGACCACTGGGCCTCCACGATCTCGGTGGACGATGCCTGCTACGGCTACTACTCGGCCAAGCCTGAGAACTGCGGGATCGGACTCAGCACCGGCTTCGATGGAACG
>DASZGO010000334.1:0-4037 GCA_035938755.1 Solirubrobacteraceae bacterium
AGCGTCAGTACCACGTCCCCGCGCCGGACCCCGTGGCGAGTCAGCGCGCCGGCCAGCCTGGCGCTGCGGTCGGACAACTCACCGAACGTCCACTCCCGGCGAGGGCCTTCACGGGGGAGTTCGACCAGCGCCAGGCGCTCCCGAGGCGCGGCGTCAACGACGTCCCGGGCGAAATTCACGCTTCTACATTGTCAGCTGGCGGCGAACGTGCCTGGTGGCACTGGTCGCGGTGCTGATCCTGGCCCACCTGCGGCGTCCCGCCTGGCACGTGCTCGACGCCGCGATCTTCCTGGTCTCGCTGGCCATCGTCTGGCTGGGCATCGTCGTGTCGGGGAAGGCCAGGTCGCTAGCCTGAACCGCGTGGGACTCATGTACGGCACCGGGCCGCTCGGCAAGAACCCGGCTGGCGAGTTCAACTTCGAGCCGCCGCCACCCGGGTGGGCGGTGTATCTCGAGCCGACGCCGAGGCGCGTGCGCGTGGAGGTCGGCCGTGAGACGATCGCCGACTCCCGCCGTGCCTTCCTGCTCCACGAGTCAGGGCTTCAGCCCATCTACTACTTCCCTCCGCGGGATGTGCGCTCCGACCTGCTGGAGCCGTCGGATCGCGTCACGCACTGCCCGAAGAAGGGCGACGCGTCCTACTTCACGATCCGGGTCGGCGATCGCGTGGTGGAGAACGGGGCCTGGTACTACCCCGAGCCGATCGACTCGGCTCCCCCCCAGCTACAGGGTCTGATCGCCTTCTACTTCGATCGCGTGGATCGGTGGCTGGAGGAGGCGGAGGAGATCAGCGTCCATCCCCGCGATCCGTACCACCGGATCGACGTGATCCCCAGCGATAGTCAGGTGCGGATCTCACTGGACGGGGAGGTGCTGGCCGAGACCACCCGCGCGCTGGCGCTGTTTGAATCCAACCTGCCGGTGCGCTGGTACCTGCCCCGGGAGGACGTGCTGGTGAACCTCGAGCCGAGCGAAAAGGTGACGCATTGCCCGTACAAGGGGCAGGCCGGGTACTACTCGGCCGCAGTGGACGGGGGCGAGGATCTTGCGTGGTACTACGCCGAGCCCAAGCCGGAGGTGGGCGCGATCGCGGGCCGGATCTGCTTTTGGAACGAACGGGTCGACATCGAGGTCGACGGCTCCTCTCAGGAGCAGCCTGCGTTAGCGCGGTCCCGGTAGCACCATCTGGGTGCACATGAAGTTCGCGGCCAAGCGGCCGGCCTTCTCCACCCTGACCTCCCACACCTGCGTGCGCCGCCCGATGTGAAGCGGCTCGCCCCGGCCGATCAGCTCGTCTCCTTCGGCGGCGGCGGCGAACACGTTGACCTTGAGCTCCACGGTGGTGAAGTTGCTCTCCGGCGGCAGGTTGCGCATCGTGCCCCAAGCCGCGACCGAGTCGGCTAACGCCACCCACACGCCACCGTGCACGTAGCCGCCCGGATGCAGATGCCGCCGGTCGACCACCAGCCGCCCGACCACCCGCTCGTCCTCGAGGTCGACCGGCTCGATCCCCAGTTCCCCGGGAAACGAGCCGGACATGTTGCGGGCCACGGCTTCGGCGGTCACACGCGGATTGCTCACGAGGGCGGCGAGTGTAATCGTCGGCGGGCGGCGAGGATCTTGAGCAGTCGCCCGGTCTGCTGGTCAAACCCGCGCGTCGTGATGCGGACCGTGACGAGACCCGCCTCGGTCGTGACGCCATCCCGCTCACGATCGTCCTCGAACGACTCCCGGTTGGCGTGGAACTCCCAGCTGTCCAGCTCGACGATCACCTGCTGGTCCGGGAACAGGACATCGACCAGGAAGCCGCACACCTCGACGTTGGTCTGGGGGCGGGGCAGTCCGGCGCCGTCGCAGAACGCCAGGAACCGGTCCTCGAGGACTGAGCGCGTGTCGGCTCGGTCCTCGAGGTAGGGGCGCAGCTTCGCTGCGCCCGGATGATGGGGGTGGCGGTGGACCACCTCGGCCAAGGCGTCCGGGCTGAGGATCTTGCTGGCCTGGCCATCCTTTATGGCCCGCTTGAGTGAGCCGGGCTTCAGCCGAGCGGCCATGTCGAGCTGCGTCCGGGCGGGACTGGTGACCGGGATCCCGTGGTGGCGGCGGACCTCTCGGCGGTGCAGGCTGCGGCTGCGGTGGGAGCGGATGCCCCTGGGCCGACGGTCCCCCGGGACCGTCACCTCGAACGGCGTGTCCCACCGGCGCCAGAAGCCCCACAGGGTCATCGCGGAGCCGTGGCTGAGGACGGCCCCGGGGCCGCAGGCCAGGACGGCGGCCGAGGCTCGTTCGTGGGGCGTGACGGGCGGGCGGCCGAGCGAGTAGACGCCGTGGTGGACGCGGTGCAGGCGACCGGCCTTCACCCAGCGGCCGACCGCTGCGCTCGTCATGCCGATCGCCAGCAGCTGCTCCCGGGTCACGTTTCCCTGCTGCCTGACAGCCGCTTGGGCGATTTTGCTCGACAGTCGATCAATATCTCCCACACCCTTAAGAGGGCGCGACCTCGTAAAGTTCGCCCCCCTATGGCAGTCGCAACCCCAGAGCAACTCACCGACGAGCAGCGCGCCATCACCGAGATGGTGCACCAGTTCACCGACGAGCAGATCCTCCCTAACGCCGAGCACTACGACCACGAGGACGAGTTCCCCGGTCCGATCGTCGAGCAGATGAAGGAGCTAGGCCTGTTCGGGGTCACCATCCCCGAGGAGTACGGGGGGATGGGCCTGGACCTCACGACCTACGAGATGATCGTGGAGGAGCTCAGCCGAGGCTGGATCTCCATTTCGGGCGTGATCAACACCCACTTCATCGGGTCCTACCTGCTGCTGAAGTTCGGGACCGAGGAGCAGAAGCAGAAGTACCTGCCGCGGATGGCCACTGGCGAAATAAGGGCCGCGTTCTCACTGTCCGAGCCCGAGCTGGGCTCGGATGTCGCCGCCATCAAGACGAGCGCCAAGCAGCTCGACGACGGCCGCTACGAGATCAATGGCACCAAGATGTGGGTGACCAACGGGCTAAGAGCCGGCCTGGTGTTCGTCCTCGTCCGCACCGACCCCACCGCCGAGCCCAAGCACCGCGGGCTGACCTGCTTCATCGCGGAGAAGGAGCCGGGCGTGTCGGAGAACACGGGCGAGTACGCCGGGCTCGACGTACCTCCGAAGATTAAGAAAATGGGCTACAAGGGCGTCGAGTCCACCGAGCTGGTGTTCGACGGCTACAAGCTCTCCGCCGACCAGATCCTGGGCGGCCCGGACGCCGGGCTCAACAAGGGTTTCGGCCAGATGATGGACGCGCTGGAGCTGGGCCGGGTCAACGTGGCCGCCCGCGGCGTCGGCATGGCCCAGCGAGCGCTCGAGCTGGCGCTTCGCTACAGCCAGGAGCGACGCACGTTCGGCAAGCCGATCGCCCAGCACCAGGCGATCCAGTTCAAGCTGGCCGACATGGCCACTCAGGTCGAGGCCGCCAGGCTGCTCACCCGGCGGGCGGCCCGGATGAAGGACGCCGGTGAGCGCTCCGACATCGAGGCCGGGATGGCCAAGCTGTTCGCGTCCGAGGCGGCCCGGTTCTGCGCCGAGGAGTGCCTACGCATCCACGGCGGCTACGGCTACTCCAAGGAGTACGAGATCGAGCGGATCTATCGCGATGCGCCCCTGCTGCTGATCGGCGAGGGCACGAGCGAGATCCAACGCATGGTCATCGGCCGCAAGCTGCTGGAGCGGCACAAGATTTAGAGGGGCGCGCCTGGAGCGCGCCCCCGTGGTTAAGCCAGCGTGCGCTCGGCTACGTACTGGTCGGCCGGCTCCAGGAATTCCCGGACCTGGGTCCGGAGCTCAGCGTTGTCGTCGTGCCCGTGCACCGAGGCAGCGTGCTCGGCGGCCGCCTGGATCACCTCGTCCTCCTCACCGATGATCACCAGCGAGCAGTTCGATTCGCTGGGCATGGCCCGGCAGTCAGCCATCATGCGGCTCATAGGCCTCTCCTTCCGGTCGGTTGACTGCATCGTCCCGCTAGGGTTGATCTCAGTCAAGCCGTGGCCGACACCA
>DASZGO010000335.1:0-7477 GCA_035938755.1 Solirubrobacteraceae bacterium
GGCGTCGTCGGATGTGCTGCCGCCGGTGGGCAGCAGGACCCGCCCGCCCACCGCGATCGGACTGCTCCAATGCCCCGACGCGGCGTCCAACGAGCGCAGCAGGCGACCGCTGCCCGGCTCGTAGATCTTCAGCGAGCCGCCCAGGTCGTACACGTACAAAAGCCCGCCGGCCAGCACCGGGCTGGTCCCTCCCGTTCCGTTCTGCCAGGCCACCCGCAGCCGCGGCCGACTACCGCCCACCAGGGCATAGGCCGCGGTGCCCGAGCCGGTGGCCGCAAACACCAGGGGGCGCCCGGAGCGAGCCCACACCGCCACGGCGGGGAACACTTCGCCACCACCGGGTGCACTGATGTCCTGAAGTTCACCGCCCAGCCGGCCGCTGGCGCCTCCGCGCGTCCCGTTCAGCCGATCGAGATTCAGCAGGTGAAGCTGGCTGTCCTTACCGCCCTGCACGGCCAAGCGAAAGCCGTGGTACTTGGGAAGCAGCGCCGGAGCGGTGCTGCCCAGATCGGTGTCGCTGGCATTCAGCTGGGCCTGGTCGGTCGGCGTCCAGTTGTGCAACAGGCGGCTGGCGCTGGGGGTGAGCTCGAGCACGCTGTCGCCCCAGTCCGTTGAGCCGTTGAACGGCCCGTTGGCCGTGGCCACCAGCAGGCGCCCGGTACCCGGCTCCACCACGGCGCCGGACCGGGCCCAGATCGCCGAGTCGCTGGCGGGACACGAGCCAGGTGGGTTGATCAGGTTGTGCCGGTTCGAGCACAGCGAGTTCCACACGTGGGCGATGTGGCCGCTGGCCCGGTCGATCGTCAACACGTGGCCCTGGTAGGGCGGCGCATCTCCAAAGTACCCCCCGGTCACTGCAATCAGGTACCTGCCGCTGATGTTGAGCGATCCGGCCAGCTTCTCGCGGCTGGGATCGAAGGTCGCGCGGACCGGCCACTTGCCGGATCGGATCTCCCGGCCGCTAGATAGCGCCAGCTTGTGGATTCGGCCGTCCGGACTGGTGGCATACACGTAGCGCCGGTTGGGGTCGGCGATCGGGCTGGCAGTGGTGATCGTGGAGCCGCCGCCCGAGAACTCCCACAGCCGCGCGCCGGTGCCGGGATCGATGGCGATCGTGTGGCCGGAGGTGCTCGTCACGATGGCCACGTCGCGGGACCTCCCGTTCACCCTGATCCCGTGGAGCTCGACGGCCGAGGAGTCGACGGCGCCATCGAGGTGGACCACCCGCGTTTGCAGCTGGCCGACGTTTCGGGCGCTGATCCCGGTGTCGCTGGGCCCGACGCCGCTGCGCTGGGCGTCGTAGTTGAACCGCAGCCAGTCGCCGGATGGGACAGCCGCCGTGGTGCCCCCCGGCTGGGACGCCGACGCGCAACCCGTGCCGATCAATATGACGAGCACGGCCACGGCGGTGGCCGCGCGGCCCAACCGCGAGGTGGTCAAGATCCGGCCGGCCGCAGCGTTCCGCTCACCCGGCCGCCCGCCGGAGCCGGCAACACCTGATTCAGGGCGCCGGCCGCCGATCCCAGCTGCTGGTTGACCAGCGGGCCCAGCGGAGCCGGGAGCTGACCGCTCACCGCGGTGCCGGTCCCTGTCACCTGGTTGACCACGGTGGGGTTGGACCCGGGGCCGGAACCGCCGGATCCGGGCGAGGCCGAGGTCGGACCCCGGCCGCCGCCCCCTGACCCGCCGCCGGTTCCACCGCCGCCGGTTCCACCACCCCCGCCTGACCCGCCACCGCTCGACCCCCCGCCGCTCGGCGCCCCGGCGCCGGCTACTCCACCCGGGGCGGTCGCGGCACCGCCAGCGGCCGGGTTGGCGGCAGCCGCGGTGGAGGGTGCCACCGACCTCGGGAAGGTCAGCCCGCTCAAGAACTTCGGCGAGTACTCCTGGGCCGCGGGAACCTGCGGCCCGGAGAACGCCTGCGACAGCGCGCCCACGGACGCGAATCCACCGGCTACGGCCAGCACGACCAGGGCACCGATCATCATCCCCGGGGCCAGCACCGCGGCGCCCAGCGCACCGAACATCCGCCGCCTCCACGCCCGGGCCAGGACCATGGCTGAGATGGTACCTGTCGCGATGCTGAGGCTGGGGCAGTTCCCGGCCGGGCCGAGTCGCCGCCCCGCCCGCCGATAGGATCACCGCGGTAGAGGACCCATGCAGCGCCTTTCGATCGCTCGTTCGTTTCGCCTGGCGCTGGTGGGCCTGACATTAGCGCTGGCCATCATCGCGGGGCTGGGGATCGCCGACCTCTACAACGCGCGGCAGCGGTACGAGAACACGCTCGTCTCCAGCGCGGCCCTGTCGGCCGCGGCGGCCAACCTGGTCACGGCCAGCATCGCCGAGGATGAGGTGCTGAGAGATGCTCCCGGCCCGGCCGGCGCCGGGGTGCGCCGCCAGGCAGCCGCGGCCTACGACACCGCGGCGGTCCAAGCCCAATCGCTGGCCCGCGATGACCCCACCAGCCGGCAGCTGCTCAGCCAGCAGATCGCCCAGGAGCAGCTGGCGCGCCGGCTCGCCGCCGGCGGGGACGTACCAGGCGCGGTCAGCGCTTCCGGCCCGATGGTGCGCGCCCGGTCGCTGGCCGCGGAGGTTCAGGCCCGCCAGCAGGTCCGCCAGGCCGCGGCCCGCCGCCGAGCCCGCTCGGACTCACGGCAGGCCATCCTGATTCTCGGCATCGCGGGACTGCTCGCGGTGGCTGCGGCGATGGTGCTCATCTCGGCGCTGATCGCCGCGGTTCGCCGTCCGCTTGACCAGCTGGTCCAGGCCACGGCCGCGCTGGCCTCCGGGAAGCTGACCCAACCGGTCAAACTGTCCGGGCCGAAGGAGCTGCAGGAGCTCGGTGCGGCGTTCAATGCCATGAGCGAGGACCTGGCTGCGGCGCAGCGGCGCTTGGAGGATCAGCGACGGCGGCTGGCCGTGACGATCGAGAGCTTGGGCGACGCACTAATCGTCACCGAGCCCGGCTCGACTCGGGTGGCCACGGCCAACGCCAAGGCGACCGAGCTCCTCCCGGAGATCACGGTGGGGATAGATCTCGACGCCGAGGAGCTTCCGCTGCCGCCGCTCGAGGCCGCGCTCGAGGGTGAGACGCTACGGGAGCACCGGGGCCGGACGCTGGCCGTCACCGCCGCGTGGCTGGGCGACGACTCCCAGGGGGTGGTGTGGACCGTGCGGGACATCTCGGAGCGCGCCCGGCTGGAACGGGCTAAGACCGAGTTCGTGGCCACCGCCTCGCATGAGCTCCGCAGTCCACTGACCTCGATCAAGGGCTTCGTCGAGCTGCTGTACCGCTCACCAGAGGGAATGTCGAGCCGCCAGCAGGAGTTCGTGGAGATCATCCTGAACTCGACCAATCGACTGGTGGAGCTGGTCAATGACCTCCTGGACGTGGCCCGGATAGAAGCCGATCACCTGGAGATCGACCTGCGTTCGGTCGACGTTGGCGAGGCGGTGCGTGAGGTGGCCGAGCTCATGGCCCCGCGGATCGAGGCCAAGCGTCAGCGGCTCACCGTGCACGTCGCCCCCACCGTTACCGAGGCGCGCGCCGATCCTCGGCGGCTCCGCCAGATCGTGGCCAACCTGGTGACCAATGCGCACCAGTACACAGACGACGGGGGCGCGATCCGCGTGCGCGTGGCCCCCGACCGGGCCTGGGTGCAGATCACCGTGGAGGACTCGGGTGTGGGGCTGACGACCGAGCAGACGCACCGGGTGTTCGAGCGCTTCTACCGGGTACGTGACGGCGGGTCGGCCAGCCAGGGGACGGGGCTGGGGCTGTCGATCGTGAAGTCACTGGTGGATCTCCAGCACGGGCAGATCGAGGTGCAGAGCGTTCCCGGGCGAGGCAGCGCGTTCCGCGTCCTGCTCCCGGCCAGCACGCCCAGCCCCGAGAGCGGTGAGGGGCTCGAGGCCATCCGGGGGGCGCGGGTGCTGGTGGTGGACGACGAGCGCCCCATCGCGGAGCTGATCGCGGGCCAGCTGGGACCGCTCGACGTTCGCGCGGTGATCGCCACCAGCGGTGAGGAGGCCCTGACCCGGCTGCGCGAGGACGAGTTCGACGCGGTCACGCTCGACGTGCTGATGCCCGGCCTGGACGGCCTGGAGCTACTGCGGCGGATTCGTGAGGACCCGCGGCTGAGCGGGACCCCAATCGTGTTCGTGTCGGTGTTCTCGGCCCGGACCGAGCTGGCCGGCGAGTGGGTGGTGTCGAAGCCGATCGACGCCGATGAGCTGCGCAACGTGCTCGCGGCCGCCGTGGAGGCCGGCCGCTCCCGCGTGCTGGTGGTGGGGCGCGAGGAGGTTCGGGACGTGCTGTCCCCGGCTCTCCAGGATCAGGGGATCGACCATCAGTGGGAGGTCAGCGGCGCCGCGGCGGCCCGAGCCTGCTCGGATCGCCGCTTCGAGGTGGCGTTGGTCGACGCGGGGATCCGCAACCCGGCCGCGGTTCTCCAGGCGCTTGATCTGCGTGGCCGCCGGGTCCGGCGGGCGGTGATCCTGTTCTCGGACGGCGAGTCGCCGAACCCGCCCGGGGTTGGCCATCTGGGGGTCGAGGTGGTTCCGGTGGACGAAGCGGCAGCGGCCGTGCAAGCCGCGTTGCGTGACCGATCCGCCTAGTACGCTGCCCGCCATGCCCGTGCGGGACACGGAGCTGACGGCAGAGATCGATCGCCTGCGAGCCGCGCTGGCCGACGGGGAACGTGACGCTGCGGCGCGCGAGCAGCAGCTGGAGCGCTACGCGGCCGATCTGCGTGAGAGCTTCAAGCGCGAGCGGGCTCAAGCCGAAGAGCTGGCTCGCTCCTACAAGGCGACCGTCCAAGCGCTGTCGAACGCGGTCGAGGCCCGGGACGCCTACACGGGCAAGCACGCGGAGCGGGTGACCGCGTACGGGCTCGAGCTGGCCCAGATGATCGGAATGTCGGTGGAAGACGCGCCCGAGCTGGAGTTCGGATTCCTGCTGCACGACATCGGCAAGGTGGCGATCCCCGACGCGATCCTTTACAAGCCTGAAGCGCTTACCTACTCCGAGCGGGCGCTGATGGCCCAGCACCCGGTGATCGGGGCCGACATCGTACGGGGGATCGAGTTCCTGTCCGGCGCGATCCCGGTCGTGCGCTCACACCACGAGCGCTGGGACGGGCGAGGCTACCCCGACGGCCTGAGCGGCGAGGACATACCGCTGGCCGCCCGGGCGTTCGCCGTGGCCGACGTGCTGGACGCCCTGACCACCGATCGGCCCTACCGGCCGGCCTCTCCGCTCGGCGTGGCCCGGGACATGATCACCGCCGCGCGTGGGACCCAGTTCGACCCGCAGGTCGTGGACGCGTTTGTCGCGATCCCGCACGCCACGTTCCTGCGCATCGCCGCGGACCTGCGCTGAGGCGAGCGGGATGGCGCGCGGGGTGCTGATCGTTGACGATGACCAGTTCATCCGCAGGCTGATCAAGACCACACTCGAGGATGTGTCCGACTTCGAGCTGCACGAGGCCGCAGACGGAGTCGAGGCGCTCGACTTGGCCGGGCGCGAGCGGCCGGCGCTGGTATTTCTTGACGTGGAGATGCCGCGGATGGACGGGATCGAGACTTGCAGGCGCCTGCGCGAGCAGAGTGCCAACCATGAGACGACGATCGTCATGCTGACCGCCGCCCACGGCGACGCGGTGGAGCGGCACGCCGAGGCGGCCGGCGCCGACCTGTTCCTGACCAAGCCGTTCAGCCCGCTCGATCTGCTCCGCCTAGTGGACGGGCTGGCTGGGGACCAGGCGCCATGACCGACCGCGCGCAATTCCGCTGGCAGGACGGCGAGCGGCTGCTGGTATTCGGGCGCGGAGCCGTTGACCAGGCCGAGCAGCTCCTGGATGAGGGGTACGCGCTCGTGAGCACGCCTCGGTGTCTGCGGTCGGAGCCCGCGCTCGCCGAGCGGGCGGCTGCAGTGCACGAGGTCCCGGCCGGCCGGGTGGACGAGATCGCCGGGGAGCTGCGGAGCCAGGTCCGGGGCGAGCAGCTGGTGGCACTGGGCGGGGGCCGGGTGATCGACGTGGCCAAGGCGCTGGCCGCCGCCGACCCGCCCCGACGCGTGATGGCGATCCCCACCACGCTGTCCGGCGCCGAGATGACGGCGGTGCACCGGCACGCCGCGGGGGTCGCGCTCGACGCCCCGCGTGTGCGTCCGGCGGTGGTCATCAACGACCCCGCGCTGTCCGCCTCACAGCCGCTGGCGGAGCTGGCGGGCAGCGCGGCCAACGCCCTGGGACATGCCGCCGAGGGCCCATTGACGCCGCTGGCGAATCCGGTGGCCCGGTTGGCCGCGGTAGAAGCCGCGCGGCAGCTGGCCCGCGGCCTGAAATCCGCTGAGCCGGATGATGCCGCTCGGGACTCCCTGGCGCTGGGCGCGCTGCTGGCCGGATACGCGATCGGGTCCACCGGCTACGGGCTCCACCACGTGCTGTCCCAGACCCTGGCCCGCTTCACGGCCGCCAGCCATGCCCAGGCCAACGCGGTCATGCTGCCGCACTCACTACGGGCGCTGGCGGCGCGCTCATCCGGGGAGTTCTTCGGGCAGCTGGACGAGGCCGTCGGCGGCAGCGTGATCGGCTTCGCCGAGCGACTGCGCGACCTCACCGGAACAGCGAGCTTGTTCGACGCGGGGGTGACGGAGTCTGAGCTCGAGCGCTGCGCAGACGCGGCCGCCGCCCGTCCCGAGCTGCACCTGACCCCGCCCGCGGCCGACGCGATAGAGATCCGCGTGCTGTACCGAGCCGCGCAATGACGCGCGGCGAGCGCGCCCCGACCTAGCTGATCTTGATGAGCACGATCGTGTTGACCACGAACGCCACGGCAAACCCGATGGTCCAGCGGTTCAGGTTGCGCTCGACCAGCGACCCGCCTCCGAGCGGGCCCGCTCCGGTGCCTACTCCGAACGCGCCGGAGAGGCCGGAGTCCTTGCCCGAATGCATCAGCACCAGGAACACCAGCACCACGCACAGAAACACCTGAACCACACCGAGAACCGAGGTCATCAGGCGTTGATGGTATCGATCCCTCGCAGGATCTCCACCGCCTCGGCGCGCAGCGCCGAGTCCACGGCTGCGTAGTCGTCGTCGGACAGCTTGCCGGTCCGATGGTCGAGCTCGGCGTCTCGGATCTCCCGGTACTTGGCCTCACGGGCCGACTCCAGGTCGCGCAGCTCGGCCCCCGTTGGCGTTTCCGGACGAGCCACCTTCCGCAACGGCGAGGACACGAACATCACCACCAGACCGACGATCACCGCGACCAGGACCACATCCATGGCTCAGACCAGCTCTCGGGCCGCGGTGACTGGACTCGGGGCGCTCGCAGCGGGAGCGGGAGCCGGCGCCGCCCCGGGCACCGGGAGCGTGACCGCCCGGCGGCGCCGGGCCAGGCGCGGGATCGGCCACAGGGCCAGCAGGCCGCCGATCGCGACGATGATCGCCCCGATCCAGATCCAGCTGACCAG
>DASZGO010000336.1:0-3631 GCA_035938755.1 Solirubrobacteraceae bacterium
GGGACACGGTGGCCACGATCGAGGCGGCCGGGTTCGCGGTGCGAAGCGTGCGTCCGCTCAACGTCGGCCCGGCCTGGAACCTGACCAACCCGCACGTGATCGGGGTGGCTGAAGCGCGCTAGCGCGGTCGACCGGCGCGCCCGGTTTCGGGGGTGCGGTAGGGTAGTTCGGGAGGGCCGGGGATCGATTGGAGGGTGTAAATGCTGGGTGCGCGCAGGCTGCTGGTGGTCGTCGGGACGACGGTGGGCATCGGTGTGGCGCCGAGTGCCGCCTCGGCAGCAAAGGACTATGCGGCCATCGCTCGAGACATCGTGCCGTCTGGCGAGTACGGCTCGGTGCCACCACCGGCAAACGCCGCTCAGCAAGCGATGATGTACGACGGGCTAACCCCGCTGTTCCGCAGCGTGTCCAGCACCGACGTCACGCGCTTCTTCAAGCCTGAGCCGGTGGGTACGGCCGGAGCGGCCGGGCCGCTGACCGATGAATCGGTGCCCCGGGCGGGGGTGACGATCCAGCGTGACGCCTACCACGTCCCGTACATCACCGGGGTGACCCGCGACGACGTGACCTGGGGTGCGGGCTGGGTGGTGGCCGAGGACCGCGGGTTGCTTCTGGCCGAGGCCCACAACATATCCCGCATCGCCGCGATCGATCCTCCGGGGCTCGACGCGCTCGGTCTGATCGCCAGCCTGGCCAGCTTCACCCCGTCGGCGCAGACGGAGCAGGCGGTGGGTCAGCAGACGCACGTCCTGCTGGCGCACGGCGGGAAGGGCCAAGCCGTCCTCCACGACATTGACGTGTACCTGTCCGGAATCAACGCCTACGTGTCCTCCCACGGCGGGGGAACCGCCTATACCCGGAACGACGTGTACGCGCTGAACGCGCTCAAGGACCAGTTCGTGGGCGAGGGCGGGGGCCGGCAGGGAATCAACTCGGAGTTCTTGTCGGCGCTCCGAAAGCGGCTGGGTGCCGTACGCGGCCGGGCGGTGTGGAATGACCTCAAGGAGTCAAACGATCCTGAGGCTCCGGTCAGCGTGCCGGGGCACGTGAGCTTCCAGCCACCGGCCCGCAGTGAGACCGGCAACGTTCTGCTCGATTCCGGGAGCTTTCATCCCGCCGCCGCGGCCGACGTGGCCAGCGCCCGGGCGGCGCGACCGCAAGCCAGCAACGAGCTGATGGTCTCGGGTCAGCGATCGGCCACCCATCACCCGATCCTGGTCGGCGGACCGCAGATCGGCTACTACTACCCGGGACTGACTCAGGAGATGGACCTAAACGGCCCTGGCGTGCACCAGCACGGCGCGATGGCCGCTCCGTTCCCGGGCTACATCTTCATCGGCCGCAGCCAGGACCAGGGGTGGACCTTGACCTCGGCCGGGCTGAATCAGATCGACACGTACGTCGAGACCTTGTGCCGGAACAGCCGCCACAGGTACATGTACAAGGGGCAGTGTCGCGCCATGCAGTTCTTCGATGCCGGCAAGCTGACCACGAAGAGCGGGACCAGCGAGGTCACGTTCTATCGCACGGTGCACGGGCCGGTGATCGGTTACGCCCGGGTCCACGGCCGGCTGGTGGCGCTGGCCCAGAAGCGCTCGAGCTACGGCAAGGACGTGCTCGACCTGCTGTTCTACCACGACCTGGCCCACGGCCAGATCCACAACGTCCACCAGTTCTTCCGGGCTGCCGACCAGACGCCGCAGACCTTCAACTCGTTCTACCTGGACGACAAGGACATCGGCGTGTTCACCAGTGGGCTGGTCCCGATCCGCCCGGCCAACGTCAACCCTGACCTGCCAATCGACGGCCGGGGAAGCGAGGAGTGGCGCGGGTTCGTGTCGTTCGGCAACCACCCGCAGGGCTTTGATCCGGCGAACGGGCAGATCGTCAACTGGAACAACCGGCCACAGGCCGGATACCAAGCTCCTTCGGATAACTGGATGCTGGGAGCGATCCAACGGGTGACCCTGCTGCTCAACAACCTCGGGCGCCGCGGCGGAGTCACGCCGGCCCAGATCGTGGGTGCGATGAACGCAGCCGCCACCCAGGACGTGCGCGAGATGACCTTCGAGCCGGTGCTGTCCAAGCTGTTGCACTCAGGTCGGGCCCCCAGCCGTCGTGCTGCTCGGATGCTGGCGCTGCTGGATTCCTGGCGCCGGGGCGGCGGCAGCCGTCTGGACCGCGCGGGCAACGGCCAGATCACGGCGCCGGGCGCGGCGATCATGGACACGGCGTGGCCGCTTCTGGCCCGGGCCTGGGCCTCCTCGGTGCTGGGCCCCAAGCTGACCAGCCAGCTCGCCTCGTTCATCAACATCTACGACCAGCCTCCAGGCGGCCAGTACACCGGCTGGCACGTATGGATGTACAAGGATCTGCGCACAATCCTGGGCCAGAGGGTGACCGGGCCGTTCGCGATGCGCTATTGCGGCGGGGGCAACCTCAAACGCTGCCGAAACCAGCTGTGGAACGCGATCGACCGCGCCGGCAAGCAGCTGGCCGCCAAGCAGGGCACGGACCCGACCGGCTGGCACTCCAGCGCCACGGCCGAGCGGATCAAGTTCGTGCCTGGGCTGCTCACCTTCACCATGCGCTACACCAACCGGCCCACCGGCATCCAGCAGGTGCTGAGCTTCTTCGGCCACGCGCCCGGGGACGGATGAAGCCCTAGCCGGCCGGGCCGAATACGCGCTCGAGCGCCCGCTCGTCCAGCCGGTGCATGATCCACTCGTCGAGCTGCCGCGCGGTCAGCCGGGCGTAGAAGTCGAGCGCGGGCGTGTTCCAGTTGAGCGCCGCCCACTCGAGCCGGGCCCAGCCCCGTTCGAGCGTGATCTCGGCCACCCGGGCCAGTAGCGCTCCGCCCACCCCGGAGCGTCGCCGGGCCGGCCGGACGTACAGGTCCTCCAGCCAGATCCCGGGCCGGCACTCCCAGGTGGAGAACGTCCGGTAGAACAGGGCGAAGCCCACCGCGTCGCCCTGGCATTCGGCGATCACTGCCTCGGCTTCCGGGTCGGGCCCGAACAGGGCGTGCCGGAGTCGGTCAGGGTTGCCGGTCACCTCCTGGCGGGCCCGCTCGTACTCGGCCAGCTCGCAGATCAGGGAGAAGATCAGCTCGACATCGGCTGGGTCGGCCCAGCGAATCTTCACCAGCTCGGACACCGGATCCGCGAAGATAGCGGTCATGGCGCTGCTGCCCAACACCATCGCCCGCCCGGTCAGCCGCCTGGGCGCGGCGGCGCAGAACGCGCTGGAGGTGGCGCGGTTCGGCGGCCTGGCCGCCGACGAAGAGCCCTCGCCCTACGTCGTGGCCGAGGAGGACCAGGTCTACAAGCTCCGCCACTACTACCCGGAAACGGCCTCGGGACCTCCGGTGGTCCTGGTCCCGCCGATGATGCTGGCGGCCGAGGTCTACGACGTGAGCTCCAACAGCAGTGGGGTCACGATCTTGTGTGAGGGCGGGGCCGATCCCTGGGTGGTCGACTTCGGCGCACCGGAGCGTCAGCAGGGGGGGCTGGAGCGGACACTGGCCGACCACGTCCTGGCGGTGTCCGAGGCCGTGGATCAAGTCCGGCGGCACACCGGCCAGGACGTCCACCTGGGCGGCTACTCGCAGGGCGGGATGTTCTGCTACCAG
>DASZGO010000337.1:0-2318 GCA_035938755.1 Solirubrobacteraceae bacterium
GGGCAGGTTACCCACGTGTTACTCACCCGTTCGCGGCTTTGCCCCAGGCCGAAGCCTGGTTCGTCGCTCCACTTGCATGTGTTAGGCACGCCGCCAGCGTTCGTCCTGAGCCAGGATCAAACTCTCCGTGAAGAACTGCTGGATGAAGGTCAAAGACCCTCACCCGACACAAAGAGTTTTCGTCCGCACTCTCGCGTCACCGGCCCGAGTGATCTGAACGGCTAGGCCGCCCAGTCAGACCGGAACGAGGAGCCCAGTACACCGAGGGCTCCGGAGTGCATGACGGGGTTGATTCTTGGCACCGCCGCCAGCAGATCCCACACGGGACCGCCGATGACGGCGTTCGAACCTGGACACACACCCAACCGAGGGGTCGGTTGAGGGTGCGCATGCTGTTGAGTTTTCAAAGACCGTCGTACCTCTTCTGGAAGGGTGTCCTTCCCAGGGGCACGTCCGGGGCAGACTTCCAACCCCGGAGCGGACCGACGAGTATAGCGCCGTTTTGCGGCCGCACGAAAGGCCGGCGCCCCGAGCCGGGCCACGTCAGGAGAGTACCTGAACCGTGACGGTGCGGCTGCGCGGGCGGTCGTCAAAGTCGATCAGCACGACCTGCTGCCACGTTCCGAGGCTCAGGCGGCCGTCCACAATGGGGATCGTCTCCGACGGACCGATCAGGGCCGCCCGCAGGTGGGCGTGGGCGTTGGTGTCGTGGTTGCGCCGATTGTGCTCATAGCCGCCGGTGTGGGGGATCAGCCGCTCGAGCAGCTGCTGGAGGTCGCTCACGCCTCCCGACTCGAACTCCATGGTGGTCACGGCCACCGTCGAGCCGGTGGCGAACACCACCGCCGCTCCGCGGTCCACCACCGCCGTACTGAGCACGCTCTCCACGCCCGCGGTGATGTCGACCACGTGCCCGTTCCCGGGCGTGTCCATCCGGAGCAACCCGCCACTCACGGTCACGGCTGACCGACCCGCTGAATCCGGGCAAACCGCCGCTTGCCCAGCTGGAGCACCTTGCCGTCGAGGTCGGCCGCGTCGACGTCGAGCTCCCCATCGGTCAGCGACTGGCCGTCGATCCTCACCGCGCCTTGGGCCAGCGAGCGCCGCGCCTCCGAGGTGGAGATCCCGAACGCCTGGGACAGGACTGCCGGTAGGTGCACCCTGGCGTCCTGATGTGGCCACTCCACCACCGGCACCTCCTCGGGCAGCTCATGGCGGATGAACTGGCGGTCAAACGCCGCCTCGGCCTCCTCACCCGACCCGTCGCCCTGGTAACGGTTAACCAGCGCCCGGGCCAGCGACCGCTTGGCATCCCGCGGGCTCTGATCGGCCGGCGGCTCTGCGTCGAACAGCAGCCGGTACCACTCGGGCAGCGAAGCGTCCGGGATGCTCAGCGTCTTGCCGTAGATCTCGGCCGGCGGTTCGGTCACGCCGATGTAGTTGTCGAATGACTTCGACATCTTGCGCGCGCCGTCGGTCCCGGTGAGCAGCGGCAGGGTCATGATCACCTGCTCGGGCTGGCCGTAGGCGCGCTGGATGTCACGGCCCAGCAGCAGGTTGAACTTCTGGTCGCTGCCTCCGAGCTCGACGTCCGCACGGACGGCCACCGAGTCGTAGCCCTGGAGGAGCGGATACAGCAGCTCGAGCACCGAGATCGGCTCACCGGCCCCGAACCGGTCGGAGAAGTCCTGCCGCTCCAGCAACTGGGCCACGGTCGTGGTCCGGGTCAGCTTGAACAGTTCGGCCATGGGCATGTCGAGCCACTCGCTGTTGAACCGGACCTCAAGCCTGTCGCGTGACAGCACAGTCAGCGTCTGGTCGGTGAACGTTCGCGCGTTGGCGTCGATCTGCTCCGGGTCCAAAACGGGCCGCGTCGACGAGCGGCCGCTGGGATCGCCAACCCGCGCCGTGTAGTCCCCGACGATCAACACCACCGTATGCCCCAGGTCCTGGAACTCGCGGAGCTTCTGCAGCACGACCGTAAATCCCAGGTGGATATCCGGGGCCGTGGGGTCTATCCCGAGCTTGACCCGCAGCGGCCGGTCCTGCTCCAGCTTGCGTTCCAGCTCGCCCTCAGGCAGACAGTCAACCGTGTTCCGGGCCAGCCACGCGGCCTTCTCCGCGGAGGTCGGATGGGCAGAAAGCGCGTCAGACACCGGTCAGACCCCGGCCGGAGAATCCATCTGGGCCAATGCTAGACTGCACCGCCTCGCGGGTGCCTTTATCTACGCGGTCCCGCGCCCGGCGAGCGCCTGCCCTCTGGGTCGTATCTCAATAGCCTGTTGCTGCTGGCCCGGCACCACGTGAGCGACGACATC
>DASZGO010000338.1:0-1780 GCA_035938755.1 Solirubrobacteraceae bacterium
CGGCCGGTGTACAGCTTGCGAGTATGGTGCCGTTCGCGGCGGTGGGACTGGTGGTGGCCCGGCACCGGCCGTGTAACCCGATCGGGTGGCTGATGATCGCGCTTGCCGCGGGCATCTTGTTCTACGCCGGGGTCTACCAGGCCAGCGGCGGCGCTGGGGGATCCCGATGAGAGCCCGGACCGCCCGTTGGGTGGCCGGCTGTATCGCGGCGGGATCGATCGCGTTGATGGCCGGTGGGCTGGCCCTGGCGTACGTGGACCGGCATCTGGTGCCTGCTGGCCTGACGAATTGGGACTTCTCCGATGTCTTCGGGCAAGTGACGAACATGGCCGTCCCGGTCATGGGCTTCGTCCTTGCCTCCCGGCGGCCAGCGAACCGGATCGGCTGGCTGGCCCTGGCGGCGGGCCTGGGGCTGGGCCTGAGTCGCTTCTCGACTTCCTACGGACTGCGTGCCCTGGTCGCAGCCCCGGGGTCCGTGCCGGCGGGCCGGGCGGTCGCCTGGCTCGCCAACTGGACCTGGGTGATCCCCCTCGCCGTGATCGCGTTCGTGTTCCTGCTCTTCCCGACTGGGCGGCTGCGCTCACGGCGGTGGCGCGTGGCCGGGTGGTTCGTGGGCGGTGCGCTCGCGCTGACTGCGGTCGGTGCACTTGTTGGCGCCACCCGCGTCTGGTCGCACCCGTTCACCGCACAGGCCCCGGCCTTTGTAAGCGCGATTCTCATCCTTCTGCCCGCCGCGCTGGCGGTCAGCGTCGCGGCAGTCGTCGTGAGGTTCGCCCGGTCATCGGGTGAGGAGCGGCTGCAGCTGAAGTGGTTCGTGGCAGCTGCCCTGCTCGTGGTCGCCACGCTCACCGCATCGGTCGTGACGAATTCGGTGGCCGCGGCCGTGCTCGATAATCTGGCGTTCCTGTGCGTGAACGCGGCCGTTGCCATCGCGGTGCTGAAGTACCGGCTGTATGACATCGACCGGGTCATCTCCCGGACCGTGGCCTACGCGATCGTGACCGGCCTGCTGATCGGGATCTACACCGGGCTGGTGCTGCTGGCCACCCAGGTGCTCGGCTTGCGCACGCCGGTGGCGGTGGCCGCCGCCACGCTGGCCGCGGCGGCCCTGTTCAGCCCGGTCCGGCGGCGGGTGCAGCGGGTGGTGGACCGGCGGTTCAACCGCGCCCGGTATGACGCCGACCAGACCGTGGCCGCGTTCGCGACACGCCTGAAAGACGCTGTGAATCTGGACTCGGTCCGAGATGACCTGGCCGGCGTCGTGTCTCGGGCCCTGGAACCCGCCCACGTCTCGGTGTGGATCAGCCAACGCGACTGAGGCTGGCTCCCGCCGCCGCCGTCCACGCCCGGCTGGCGCGGCATCACCAACCCAGGCTCTCCAAGATCAGCGCCACGCCAAGCCGCCATCCCGACCCCTAACAAAGTGCGGCTGTAGTATTAGGCGCCTCCAAGCTCCCGCACGGTTGGTGCTGCCTGGCGTGTCCGCTGCCGGCCGACGGTGAGCGACCAGTCGATGGGGAGGGTGGATTCCCCGGACGTCACAAGGACCTCGCTGGCCGGTCTTAGAGGGGGCTATGCCCGGCTGAGTTCGAGCACGGGAATGGTGCGGATCCCGGCAGTTTGGCGCTCGTACTCGGCAAAGCCTGGGTACCGCCGCGCTTGCTCGGCGTAGACGCGGTCGCGTTCAGCGCCGGTCAATTCACGGACGGTCACCTTGTAGGTGGTGGTTCCGCGTTCGACACTGGCGTCGCCGGCGGCGGCCAGGTTGTAGTACCAGTCC
>DASZGO010000339.1:0-3619 GCA_035938755.1 Solirubrobacteraceae bacterium
CTTGATCAGCGACTCGGCGCCGTCGCGGTGCTGGGTCGAGACCAAGAGCTTCTCGATCTCCGCCGGATGCCCGTCCACGTAGCGGACGGTGACCTGCGTCTTGCCATCCGGGCGCAGGTAGGGAACGATCTCGGCCTTGCGCACATCGGCCAGCCGCTTGGCCAGCTTGTGCGCCAGCGAGATGGGCAGCGGCATGAGCTCCTCTGTCTCGTTGGTCGCGTAGCCGAACATCATCCCCTGGTCGCCGGCCCCGGCCACGTCGAGCTCGTCGTCGTCGCCCGGATCGGTCCGGGCCTCGTAGGCGGTGTCGACTCCCTGCGCGATGTCCGGCGACTGCTTGTCGATCGCGTTGATCACGGCGCACGTGTGGCAGTCAAAGCCGTAGTCGGCGTTGGTGTAGCCGATCCGCTTGATCGTCTCCCGGGCGATGGTCGGAATGTCCACGTAGGTGCTCGTTGTGATCTCGCCGGAGACCACCACCAAACCCGTGTTGACAAGCGTCTCGCAGGCCACTCGGCCAGACGGGTCATCTCGCATTACGGCGTCGAGTACGCCGTCCGAAATCTGGTCGGCGATCTTGTCCGGATGGCCCTCGGTGACTGATTCGGAGGTGAACAGATGCTCGTTGTCGGAAAGCGTGGTCATGGGATTTGCAGAAACAGCTCCGCGTTCGTGTCGGCCTCCCCCCTCGTCGAAGCCAGACCGATCGACCTGATCCTTTCCAGATCGGGCAACAGCGCAGTGGCGCGCCGGCCGTGGACCAATCCCGTCTGCTCTCCGAGGCGTAGGAGCTGGCTGAAGTCGAGAAAGAGTAGCGAGGTGACCTGGCCAGGGCGCTCGCCGAGCGCGGCCTGATACAGCGGCTCGCTGTCCAGCGCCCCGGTGGAGTGCACGATTCCGGTGATCGCCGGCAAGCTGGTGGCCAGGACCACCAGCCCCCGGAACACCGCATAGTCGAGCTCGAGCCCGGGGGCCAGGACGAACCGGTGGACGGTGATCCCGTCCACGGGGACATCGCTGAACTCAGGCGCCTGGCCGGGTCCCGAGGCCGGGGGCGGGAACAGCTGGGCCAGCGGCCCCTGTAAGGAGGCCAGCAACGAACTGGTGGCCTCCTCATCCCGCGTCCGGGTGACGATCACCAGGGCCGGCCCGCGGGCTCGTTGCTTGCCTCGTCGGCCGGCCGGCGTCCGCGCCGTGGCTGAAGCCGGACTGGGAGAGATGGCCACGGCGGCTTCGCCGGAGAACACGCCGGTCAGCGCGTTCACGTCGACTCCCTGGGCGGCCAGCGCTGAGCCGAGACGGCGAAACAGCGGTTGCACGCGGCCGGCCACGCCGGCTTTGGCGGTGGCGCCGAGGACGCGGGGCGCCCACTGCACGAGGTTGCTGACATCCAGCAGCAGGGCACCATGGGCGGGCATCGCGGCGGGCAGCGTCGGCTCGAACGAGGTGGGGGTGGGTCCGCTGAGCCTGGCCAGGGTGGGGTCGAGTGACCCGTGCACCGTGACTCGGGCGCCCGGGGGTACCGCCGACAGCGACATCGCCACCCCGGTCAGCGCCGGTTGGTCGAGCAGCGCGCCCAATGCCCCCAGCAGTCCGTTGCGCGGGGTGAGAACCCGGTGCACTCCCGCCACCGATACGTAGGCATCGAACACCCGGTCGGATGGCTCGTCAGCCGCCGCCTGCTGATAGGCCGGGCTCCGGTCCAGCGATCCCTGCCGCCGCGCTGCCGCGTCGATGGAGGACCGCACGCTGGCCGTCTGACCCGCGACCAGGTAATGACTGACGAATGCCAGCTCGGTACCCGACGGATACCGCAGCAGCGCCGTGCCCCGGTATGAGCCATCGGCTGCGGCGCCGGAACCGGCCACGAACTGCCGGGCCAGCCGGGGCCGGGACACGTCGAGCACGACCAGCGAGCCCGCCGTCCCGGTGTCGCTGTTGAGCAGCGCGAACGCGGCTTCCTGGCCCAGCCAGCGCTGGACCGGACCCGCCGGACCGCCCAGCAGAGCGCTCAGCTGCAACTGGATCGCCCTGCTGAGCAGCGGGAAGTCGGGAAACCGCCGGGCCAGCGAGATCGCCTGCTTGACCGCCGGCCGCCGCACGTCGGTCGACAGGTGAACGTAGATCAGTGCGTCGGCCGGCACCAGCCGAGCCGCGCCGGTGGCCGGAGGCTGGTCTCCCGAGCCCAGGACCAGGGCCACCGCCACCGCCGCGGCCACGATGACCGCGCTCAGGGCCAGTACCACTTTCAGCCGGCGGTCAGGCACGGCCGGACATCGTCCGCGCGCCGCCCCGACGCTCGCTGCGGGCCACGAAGTCGATGATCAGGGGGATGCCTTGCAGGCCGAACCGCGCGCGGAGCCGGTTCTCGAGGTAGTAGGAGTAGTCGCGGGTCACCAGCTCGCGCGAGTTGACCTGGATCGAGAATCGGGGCGGCCGCACCGCGGTCTGCGTGATCAGCAGCAGTTTCAGCCGGCGGCCGCGGCCCCGGCCCGGGGCGGCTGGCGGTTGGCGGGCGGCCACCGCTTCACCCAGGAAGCGGTTGAGCTGCGGCGTGGGGATCCGGATCCGTCTCCGGTCGGCCAACGCCACCGCCTCCACCAGCAGCCGCTCCACGTGGCGCCCGGTCTGGGCGCTCGCGGTCAGCACTCGGGGGCGCAAGCGCAGCTTCTGGGCCACCCGAGCGCGCTCATGATCGAGGTCCACGCCTTCGGCGATGTCCCACTTGTTGAGCACCAGCGCGGTCGCGCAGCCGGTCTTCATGGCCAGCTCGGCGATTCTCAGATCCTGGGCCGTCACCCCGGCGGTGGCGTCGCACATGACCAGGGCCACGTCCGCCCGCTCGGCGGCTTGGCGCGAGCGCAGGGTGGTGTAGTACTCGAGCGATCCGCTCACCTTGGCCTGCCGGCGCAAGCCCGCGGTGTCGACCAGGATCAGATCCCGCTCACCCCATCTCAGCGGCAGGTCGATGGCGTCCCGGGTGGTGCCCGCCTCATCGGAGACGATCAGCCGCTCGGATCCCAGAAATCGGTTGACCAGCGAGGACTTGCCCACGTTCGGCCGCCCGATTAGGGCCAGCCGGACCGCGTCCTCAGCCGGCTCCGCCGCGTCCCGGACCGGCCGGGCGGGCTCCAATTCCACGATCCGATCCAGCAGGTCGCCGGTGCCCAGGCCCTGGGCCGCCGACACGGCGATCGGCTCGCCGAATCCCAGGGAATGAAACTCCGCGGCCAGGGAGAGGTCGGCCACGGTGTCCACCTTGTTGGCGGCCACCACTACGCGTGGCGAGCCCGCGCGCAGCAGCTGGGCCATCTCCTGGTCGCCGGGGCGCAGGCCGGCCTTGGCATCGACCACCAGCACGACCACGTCTGAGTCGGCCAGCGCGGCGCGGGCCTGGGCTTGAATCAGCGCAGCCAGCTGCTGGCGGTCGGTCAGGTCCACGCCACCGGTGTCGATCAGCGTCAACTCGCGGCCGTTCCACTCGGTCTGGAGCTCCTTGCGGTCCCGGGTCACCCCCGGCGCCTCGTGCACCACCGCCTCACGCGAGCCGGTGAGCCGGTTCACCAGCGAGGACTTCCCGACGTTCGGATAACCGACGACCGCAACTTTCATAACCGGG
>DASZGO010000340.1:0-4364 GCA_035938755.1 Solirubrobacteraceae bacterium
CGCTTGAGATGACACGACGGGACGCGCCGGACCGGTTGTTCTAGTCGCGTCCCTCGATCGCCAGCAGGGTCCGCTTGCGCTCCAGCCCTCCCGTGTACCCGCCCAAGCCGCCGGTGGAGTGGAGGATCCGGTGGCAGGGGACGATGATCGGGATCGGGTTGGCGCCCAGGGCGTTGCCGGCTGCGCGTGAGCCCCGCGGGCTACCCGCCTCGATGGCCACCTGCTTGTAGGTGGAGACGGAGCCGAACGGGATGCGGGACGTAGCCTCCAACACGCGGCGACCGAATCCCCGGACCAGGCGCCAGTCGAGCTGGACCTCGAACTGCTCCCGGTCCCCCGCGAAGTACTGGTCAAGCTCGCGCCGCGGCTCGTCCAGCTTGCGCGGCGCGGCCAGCACGCGGGGGGAGACCTTGACGGACAGCTGCTCTAGCACGGCATCCTCCGCCTCGCCGTCATCGATGTAGGCCAGGCGAATCAGGCCGGTCGGGGAGGTGGCCAGCAGCAGCTTGCCGACCGGTGAGTCTGTGGTGGCGTAGGCGACATCGAGCAGGCCGGCCGCGTCGGCTGCCGCCGAGATGTCCGGCGGATCGCCGGCTACGTCCCTCAGCAGTCGCTCGATCTCGATCATGGCTGGTACTCCGTCCTTAGTCGTTTGAGTCCTTCGTAGACGTTGCGGCGAGCGGCGTCCTCGCTGGTCTTCATCACACCGGAGATCTCGGCGTACGGCGCGTCGGCCACGAAGCGCAGCGTCAGGGCGACGCGCTGTTTGGGGGGAAGCTCTGCCACCAGCGTCCACAGTCCGTCGTCGGGGAGCTCCGGTACTGGCGCCCCCTTCTGAGGTGGCTCGGCCACCGGGGTGGCTCGGCGTTTGCGCGCCCGCAGGTGGTCCATGGCCTTCCGGTAGGCGATCGTCAGCACCCAGCCGCGGGGGTTGGTCAGTTCGGTCAGTTGCGGATAGCCGCCCAGGGCAGCCAGCCAGGTCTCCTGGTAACAGTCGTCGGCGTCGGTTCGCCCCACCGTGGCCACCAGGAACCGGTGAACGTCGCGGCCGTGAGCGTCGAGCAGCATCTGGAATGGCGGCAGCGTCACTGAAGATGAATCGTGACGACTGCCCGGTTTGTGAGATCTCAGCTGTCCCAGGGGGCGGGGTGTCGATTTGCGCGGCTGGGTCGCGCTAATTCGCCCATGACCCTTCGCGAGCGGCCGGGTTTCGGCGCCGCGAGCCCGTCCGACATGGCCTTCCGCGGTGTCCACCGGCTCGGCGCGCGCCGCAAGACGCCGCTCACCGATTAGTTTCGGCAGGGAGCGAGGTCTAAAGGACGAACGTATGGCGCGCTGCATCCTCTTACATCCCCACAGGGTTGACCGCGAGCAAAAACGCGCCCGTGGCTTGGCCCCAAACTGGCCATCGGGTATACAGATCTAGTTATGGCACGAGCAATTTGGTCCGGCGCTATCAGCTTTGGGCTGGTCAACGTCCCCGTCAAGCTCTACTCGGCGACCTCGCCGAAGACGGTCCGCTTCCACCAGCTGTCGGGCAAGACCGGCGCCCGGATCCGGCAGAAGCGGGTAGATCCGTCGACCGACGAAGAGGTGCCCTACGAGGAGATCGTCAAGGGGTACGAGCTGACCCCTGACCGCTACGTGACGATCGAGCCCGGCGAGCTGGAGGCGCTCGATCCCAAGGCAACGAAGACGGTGGACATCGAGGCGTTTGTCGATCTGGACGAGATCGACCCGATCTACTACGACCACAGCTACTACCTGGCGCCGACCGCTGGAGGGGCCAAGGCCTACAAGCTCCTGCTGGACGCGATGCGGGAGGAGGGCAAGGTGGGCGTCGGCAAGGTCGTGCTCCGGTCCAAGCAGCAGCTGGCTGCGCTGCGTCCGGCCGAAGGGGTGCTGATGCTGACCACGATGCTGTGGGGCGACGAGGTGCTCTCGCCCGAGCGGGTGGACGAGCTTGACGCCGTGGCGGAGGCCGAGGCCTCCCCGCGTGAGCTGAAAATGGCCGAGCAGCTGATCGAGTCGCTGTCGGCCGAGTTCGACCCCACGACCTTCAAGGACGAATATCGCGAACGGGTGCTCGACCTGATCGAGCGCAAGGCGGCCGGCGAGGAGATTGCCGTGCAGCCGGAGACCGAGGAGCCGGCCGCGGCGCCGGACCTGATGGCCGCGCTGGAGGCGAGCCTGGCCGCAGTGAAGGGCGACGACGATACGGCGGCCAAGAAGCCGGCCGCCAAGAAGCCGCCGGCCAAGAAACCGGCGGCCAAGAAGTCACGCAAGCCGGCCGGCGCGGCCCGCTAACCCGACGCTAACAGTCAGTAGACTACGCGTCGTCCGCCGCCGCCGCCGGTCCCCGCTTCCAGGACCGCCCCCTCCACTATGACCACACGCACCTCTCGCCCTGAGGCCACCGGCCTCTACGACCCCCAGCACGAGCACGATGCGTGCGGCATCGCGCTGGTGGCGAAGCTGTGGGGCGAGGCCAGTCACGCCGTGGTGGAGAAGGCGCTGGGAGCGCTGGAGAACCTCGAGCATCGGGGAGCCGAGGGCGCGGACCCCAACACCGGTGACGGGGCCGGGATCCTGCTCCAGATTCCCGACGCCTTTTTCCGGGCCGCGGCCGCCGGGTTGGAGCTCCCGCCGGCCGGCCGCTATGGCGTCGGCGTGTGCTACCTGCCAGCCGATGCCGAGCGTCGGGTGATTGTGGAGCAGCTGATCGAGGACACGATCGAGTCCGAAGGACAGCGGGCCATCTGGTGGCGAGACGTCCCGGTGGACGACCGCCACGTGGGCGAGACCGCTCGCCTGTCCGCGCCGGTCATCCGCCAGGTGCTGATCGAGGCCTCCGAGGACATGCCTGACCAGGACGCGTTCGAGCGCAAGCTGTACTTGATGCGACGGGTGATCGAACGTGAGGCCGGCCCCGACCTGGCGGTCCCCAGCTTCTCCAGTCGCACCATCGTTTACAAGGGAATGCTTACCGCCCCGCAGCTACCGCGCTACTTCACCGATCTGCGGGATCCCCGCCTGGCCTCCCGCCTGGCCCTGGTCCACTCCCGGTTCTCGACCAACACGTTCCCCAGCTGGGAGCTGGCCCACCCCTACCGGATGATCGCCCACAACGGCGAGGTCAACACGCTACGGGGCAACATCAACTGGATGCGGGCCCGTGAGTCGCAACTGGCCTCGGACCTGTTCGGCGATGACCTTGAGAAGGTGATCCCGGTGATCCAGGAGGGGGCCTCGGACTCGGCGATCTTCGACAACGTGCTCGAGCTGCTGGTGCTGTCAGGGCGCTCGATCCCGCACGCGGTGATGATGATGGTGCCGGAGGCCTACCGGACCCACAAAGGCCTGGATCCGGACGTCAAGGGCTTCTACGACTTCCACTCCTGCCTGATCGAGCCCTGGGACGGCCCGGCCGCGGTGGTGTTCACCGACGGCCGCCTGGCTGGCGCCGTGCTTGACCGCAACGGCCTGCGGCCCGGGCGCTGGATCCAGGACACCGAGGGCTATGTGACGCTGGCCTCCGAGGCGGGCGTCATGACGGTCGCCCCCGAGCACATCCAGCGCAAGGGGAGGCTGGCCCCGGGCCGGCTGTTCCTGGTCGACTTGGAAGAAGGCCGGATCGTCGAAGACGACGAGATCAAGCGGCGGATCGCCCGCCAGAAGCCCTACGGCGAGTGGTACGAGCAGTCCGTCGTCCACATCGACGACCTGCCCGAGCGCGAGCCGCGGTCGCCGCGAGACGAGCCGCTGCGGTCCAAGCAGCTGGCTTTCGGCTACTCCCAGGAGGATCTCCGGCTGATCATCGCGCCCATGGCCGCCAAGGGCGAGGAGCCGGTGGCCAGCATGGGCGCCGACGCGGCGCTGGCCGTGATGTCGGACCGCCAGCCAGCGCTGTTCTCCTATTTCAAGCAACTGTTCGCCCAGGTGACCAACCCTCCGATCGATCCCATCCGCGAGAACGTGGTCATGAGCCTGCAGGCCGGGGTGGGGGCCGAGCTCAACCTCCTGGCCCAGGTGCCTGAGCAGGCCCACCAGCTGGTGATGGACCAGCCCATCCTGCGCAACCACCAGCTGGAGAAGCTCCGCCAGGTGTCCCACGACGTGTTCCACGCGGCCACGCTGGACATCACCTGGCCGATCGAGCACGGCCCCGACGGCATGGAGATCCGGCTCTACGACCTGTGCGCTGAGGCGGCCAACTACGTGGAGAACGGAGCCAACATCCTGATCCTGTCGGACCGCAACCTGGGGCCCGAGCGGGTGGCCACGCCCTCGCTCCTGGCCGTGGCCGCGGTCCACCAGCACCTGGTGCGCCGCGGCACGCGCACCCGAACCGGTCTGGTCATCGA
>DASZGO010000341.1:0-2804 GCA_035938755.1 Solirubrobacteraceae bacterium
CTACCGGATGCTGGACGAGATGGGGATGGAAGGGTTTGCCGAGCGGACCCGCCACGAGCTGCTGGCCGCCGGCGAGGCCGTGACCAGGCGCGCCGCGCAGGGCGTCCAAGCTGGCACTACCCTAGCCCGGGAGGCGCTGACAGCCCAGGAGGCCCAGGTGGCGCGGCTGGCCCGGGACGGGCTGTCCAACCCGGAGATCGCCGCCCGGCTGTTCATCAGCGCGCGGACGGTCCAGTACCACCTGGGCAAGGTGTTCACCAAGCTGCGCATCAGCTCCCGCGGCCAGCTCCGCCGGAGCCTGCCCGGCGACCTGGAGCCTGGCACGTCACGCTAGCCTGGTCCGCGGTGCTTCGGGGAGGATTGCTTCTAAGGCCTGCGGGAGGATGGTGCGAGCAGGCAGAGGGCGCGGGCCCGCTCGACGGCTTCGGTGCGGCTGCTCGCGCCGAGCTTCTGGTACAGGTGCCGCTGGTGCGTCTTGACGGTGTTCGTCGATAGGTAAAGCTCGGCGGCGATCTCCCGTGTGGACAGGTTGGTCGGCAGGTAGCGCAGCACCCGCGCCTCGGATCGGGTCAGGGCCTCGCACATGAGGGCCCGCTCGGTTGCCAGCGCCGCTGAACCGCTCACCTGGGCCAGCAGGTCGACGGCGTCGGAGATCGAGGCGGCCGGGGCGACCGGATGCCGGGCATGGCGCTCGGCCAGCCCGGGTACCAGAAGGGTGAGTAGCGGGAACAGTGCCCACTCGGCTTCGGTGAGAGCTAGGGCGCGCTCCAGGGCCGGCCCGACGGCGTCTGGTTCGTCGAGTACATCGCGGGAGAGCGCCCCCAGCACGAAGGCCACCGCCGCCCAGCCCCGGTGGGCCCACGGAACCGAGTCGTCGAGCATTGACATGACTGCGTCCGTCGTAGCCTGTCGGCCGCGCCGGACAGGCCTCGGCCCGGCGAGCATGTCGCGAAGCCGCCCGCTCGTCTGTTCGCCGGCAGAACGCGCCCGCCCGATGTCTTCCGACCGTACTCCCAGTGAGGAGTCACTGATTATCACTGTCATGTCACTGCCTCGTTTACGGTGCCGCTTCGAGATTCGGTAGTCGTGGTCTAGGTGAGCGTCTTCAGCGATTGTCATATTGCGGGGGCGGCACTCATATCCGCCAGGTGCACAGTGGAACTGGCTAGTGGGTGCCGCGCAGGCCGCCGGCTGGCCAGCCAGCCATGCTCCTCGGTGGACGGCCCCGGAGCGCTACGGCCTCACGATGATCGGTCCTCTGGCGGGCGTCGCGGCAGGCGACGGACTTCGATCAGTTCGAGACTGAGCGCCTCGATCTCGGCGAGTACGCCATAGAGGGCGGCCTGGTCGGCGAGCACACCGGTCAGGACGGTCCCGTCGCCCCGCGTCCGGGCCTGGAGGGCGGGAAACGCGGCGCGGATCGTCTCGCCAAGGTGACCGCGGACACAGATTTCATAACATTGCGGCCGTGGATTGATGTTGGCCCTCCCTGTTGCGCTGGATACTCGCTGCGAGCTTCGGCCTTAGCGGGATGAGCGGTCATCCACAATCCGGGTGATTGACGCTCGGCATGGGTGCGCGGTGGACCAGGTCGACGAGCAGCCGGGGCGAGAGGACGCCGCGCGGCGGGACCCGAGCCTCTCCCTGGGACTGCTTGGTACCAGCCTCAGGCCCAGGCGGGTGAGACCGAATCACCCTGATCGCGCGATTCGGTCTCACTCAGCCGGACGGCAGGCTTAGCCCGTCGAGATGGCAACGAAAGGGGAGGTCATGGCAAGGGAAGCGGGCGCTGGAATTGGCCGAAGGCCTGGTGGGGCAGGAGCTAAGGTCATCCGAGATGCTGCGCGATTCTCAGTGCCTCTGAGGGCTCATGACCAGTAACCCTACGCCGCGGCCCAGCCCGGGCCTGGAGTCGCTGGCGTGATCCAGGGTGGCTTTGCCGGCCGCGCACGCCGGGGTGCTGGCCGGTTGGCGTCGTGCGATGATCGGGCCATGGGGCCTGCCGAGGGATCGGGCGCTGTCCCCGGCCGTGTCGCCCGCCCGGGGGCGGGAGGTGTCGTGTCCCGTCCCGGGTTGTTCGACCGGCTCGCGGCATCGGCGCGGGTGACCGTGGTGTCGGCGCCGCCGGGCAGCGGGAAGACGGTGCTGCTGCGGTCGTGGCTCGGGGAGGCGGGTCTAGGGGGAAGCGCGGCGTGGGTGCCGGTGGGGCCGGGCGAGACCGACCCGCAGCGGTTCTGGTTGTCGGTGCTCGGCGCGCTGCGCCAGACAACCCTGGGGTCGGGGCTGGTGCAGGTGGTGACGGCGGCGCCGGATCTGGACGGGTGGGCGATCGTGGAGCGGCTGCTCAAGGACCTGGCGCCGCTAGCGGAGCCGGTCTGGCTGGTGCTCGACGATGTGCACGAGCTGGGGTCGGACGAGGCACGGCGGCAGCTGGAGCTGCTGGTGATGCGCGGCCCGCCGGAGCTGCGGGTGGTGCTGGCCACCCGGCATGACGTGCGGCTGGGGCTGCACCGGTTGCGGCTGGAGGGGGAGCTGTCCGAGTTCCGGGCGGCGGATCTGCGGTTCTCGCTGCAGGAAGCGCGGGAGCTGTTCGAGGTGGCGGG
Source organism: Solirubrobacteraceae bacterium (assembly GCA_035938755.1). Classification (GTDB taxonomy): domain Bacteria; phylum Actinomycetota; class Thermoleophilia; order Solirubrobacterales; family Solirubrobacteraceae; genus Palsa-465. The sequence continues at coordinate 2,604 of DASZGO010000341.1, forward strand.
GGTGGAGCTGCCCGGGTCGGCGCTGGGGATGTTGTACGAGCGGACCGAGGGGTGGGCGGCGGGTCTGCGGCTGGCGGCGCTGTCGCTGGCCGGGCACCCGGACCTGGAGCGGTTCGCGGCCGAGTTCTCCGGCAGCGAGCGGACGGTGGCCGAATACCTGCTGGCTGAGGTGCTGGAGCGGCAGGGCGAGGAGGTGCGGCG
>DASZGO010000342.1:0-5686 GCA_035938755.1 Solirubrobacteraceae bacterium
CGGTAGAGGGTCTCGTTGACGTGATGGAAGCCGATGACGTGGCCGGCAGCCGACATGAGGACCAGGGCCGCTGCGGCCAGCACACCCAGCGAGCCCAGCAGGATCCCGCCGAACGCCAGCCCCCGACCGCTCACCCGGCCCTTCGACTCGGAGATCTCCTTGCGGGCCAGCAACCCCAGGACCAAAGCGATCAGCGAGCCCATACCGCCCATCCACAGAAACGCCATGACCACCGAAGCGATGGCCAGACCGCTGGTCTTGGGGGCCGCGGCCAGTGTGCGGTGATGGGCCGGGAGATCGGCCACCAGGGCATCGAGCTGACCGTACGTGCGGGCGGACAGCGCGTGATGCATCCGGTCCTCCAGCTCGTCCGCGGTCAGGCGCCCTTCGGTGGAGGCTTGACGCAGACGCTCGGCTACACGCTCCCGATCGTCGTCGGACGCTCGTATGACCGACCGTTCCGCCATGCCATGAGGCTACCGAATGGCGCAAGGCGGCATGTCAGCTGCTGTCCGGCGCCAGCGCCTCAGGCCGCTTCGAGCGCATGCGTGGCCGCCTGCGGCCGCACGCAGTACATGCCCTCGGAGAATCCTTCGCCCTCCAGGCCGAAGGCCCAGTTCGACCGTGAGTAGAGGTTCTCCAAGGCGATCGCCATGGTGAGCTCCACCATCTGACGCTCGTCGAAATGCTCTCGCAGCTGCGCGAACAGCTCATCGGTGACCTCGACCGGGGTGCGGGTCATGGCCTCGGCGTATTCCAGGACCAGACGCTCGAGCCCGTCGAACTGGACCGAGTCGCGCCAGGTGGCGAGCTCGCGGAGCTTCGCCTCCGCACAGCCCGACCGCTGGGCCAGATAGGACCCGAAGTCCAGGCACCACTCACAGCCGGTGAGCTGGGCGGTCCGGAGCATCGCCAGGTGCTTCAGCTCCCGGTCGACGGCCGATGACCGATCGGCCGACATGGCCACCATCCCGTAGCCGAACAGCAGCCTGGGGTGGTGGGCCACCACGCGGGTCGGCTCCATCGGCCGGCCGTACATGCGCTTGGCCCATCTATACGTGAGGCGACGAAACAGGTCGAGCCCGTGGGGCTCGGCGGGTTGCAGTCTGGGCATCAGGCTCTCCTTTGATCTGGGTGTTGTGCACGAAGGCCATGGCACCGATCACCACTGCCAGCTCCAGCCCGAACCCGATCAGGCTGGCCGCGTTGTCGGCGGTGCGGAACGAGTCCGTGGTCGTTAGGTGGTAGACAAAGTGGGGAAACGTGGCGACCAGAAACGCGGCGCCGGCGATCAGCACCAACCGGCGCTCGAACCAGATCGCGGCGCACAGCAACAGCACGGCGAAGCCCAGCTCGGCCGCGGCGAAGTCCCGAAGCAGATGCTCGTTGTAGGGACCCAGGGCGGACAGCCAGTGGTGGCCGAACCCCGGGTAGTGGTCGAACAGCGACCGGGGAGCTGCCACTCCCCACACACCGATCTCCGCCTGGCCCGCGGCGACCAGCCCCAGCGCAGTGCGCACCAGGTTCCTCATCGTTGGACCGTCAGAGGGGAGCGCACGTCGTCGGCCCGGGCCAGTCCGGCGGCTGCCCCGGCCAGACGGCTGGCTTCGATCGCACTGGCCCAGGCGATCTCCGACAGGCAGCCGGGGGCCGCCACCATGTCGCCGGCCAGGAACACGCCATCGCCGCGATCGACCTGCGGGCGGTCACGCCAGGTAGTGCCCGGGGGGTCGAGCGCCCCGGTTCGGCCGTCCATCACCTGCCGCCGGCGCCAGGTCTCCCGCTCGCGCCAGTCGGCGAACGCGGCGTCCAGCAGCCGCTCGAGCCGCGCGGCCGCCGCGTGCGCCAGCTCGTGCGGGCGGATCGGCATCTGCGCCTGCAGCAGCTCCTCGCCGGGCCGGGCCAGCGTCTTGTCCGCGGCGGTGTACCGCTCGATCCAGCCCGCCTCCTGGAGGTCAACCACCACGAACGGATCGCCGCGACGGTGACGGAGGGCCAGGTCCAGGCACACCGCGTGGCCGCTCAACCAGGTCAGGCTCGGATCGCCCAGCAGCTCCCGGGCATCCCGGAGCTCGGTGGCCACGATGACCGGCGGGTCGGGGAGGGTGTCCACGCGCGTCCCGGTCTCGATCTGAACTCCCAGAGCCAGCGCGCGGCGGCGAAGCGACTCCACCAGCACGCCCCAGCCGCCGATCGGATAGCGGGCGGTAGGGGGAGCGGACAGCAGCCCCCGAACCAGGGGCTCCCACAGGAAGGCCGCGGAAAGCTCCCCGGGGTCGTGGTGGTAGGTGAGGATGCCGGCGCTGCGGGACAGGATCTCGGCCGGCTCCTCGCCCACCTGCTCGGAGGCCCAGGTGCGGAACGGGATGTCCACCGGGGCTTCGCGGCCGCGCAGGCGCAGGGCGGCCACGGCCGCTCCGACCGCGGGGACGCGGCGGATGTCGTCCTGCCACCGAAAGCGAACGCCGGATAGGCGGGGCCGGGCGTATGGGGGGATCAGGCCCCGCTCTCCCAGCCAGCTCCAGAACGGGCTCGAAGCCAGGATCGCGTGCGGCCCGAGGTTCGCCTTGTAGGGCCCGTCGGTGCTCCGGGCCCGTCCGCCCAGCTGATCGTGGGCCTCGAACAGCCGCACCGAGGCGCCCTGCTCGCCGCACGAGATGGCGGCCGCGAGCCCGGCGATGCCGCCTCCGACAACGTTGATCTGGGTCATGGGCGCACCGTATGGGGTGACTGGCCTCTTGTTAAGGTCCAGTTGTGCCTGGACAGAGTGAGCCAGTTGCTCTGGGGCCGGATCTGCTGCTCGAGCTGCAGCGCGGCACCGGGGCGCCGCTGCACGAGCAGCTGGAGGTCACGCTGCGTGATCACGTGCGCAGTGGCCGGCTCATTCCGGGGACCCGGCTGCCCTCGTCCCGGGCCCTGGCCGCGCAGCTGGGGCTCTCACGCGGGGTGGTGCTGGAGGCGTACGCCCAGCTGACTGCCGAGGGGTACCTGGTGTCCAGCCAGGGAGCGCAGACCAGGGTGGCTCCGGTGCCTGCGGTCGAGCGGCCGCCGCTGCCGGCGACCACCCTGGAGCCGCCGCGCGCGCTCAGGCTGGACCCGTTCACGCCTGACCTGGCCGCCTTCCCGCGCCAGCAGTGGGGGCGATCGGTGCGAGCGGCGATCCGCGAAGCGCCGGACGCCCGGCTGGGCTATGGCGACCCGCGCGGGACGGTGGAGCTGCGCAACCAGCTGATGGCGTATCTGGGACGAGTTCGGGGCGCACTCCCGGAGCCCGAGCACACGCTGGTGTGCGGCGGATTCGTGCAAGCCTTCGCTGGGCTGTGCCGCACCTTGCGCGCCCGGGGAGTGGAGCGGATCGGGGTCGAGGCGCCGGGTTGGGGACGCCACCGGCTGACCGCGGAGGGCAGCGGCCTGGAACCGGTTCCCATACCGGTGGATGACCACGGCCTCGTGGTCTCGGCCTTGGCCGCCAGCGATTGCGAGGTGGTCGTCGTCACGCCGGCTCACCACTTCCCCACCGGAGTAGTGCTGGGCAGCGAGCGGCGAGCGGAGCTCCTGGAGTGGGCCGAGGAGGAGGACGGCCTGATCGTGGAGGACGACTACGACTCCGAGCTCCGCTACGACCGCGGGGCGGTGGGCGCGCTGCAGGGGTTGGCTCCGGAGCGGGTGTGCCACATCGGCTCGTTGAGCAAGCGGCTGGCGCCCGGACTCGGCCTGGGCTGGACCCTCGCTCCCTCGTGGCTGAGCGGCGCCCTGACCTACGAACAGGGGGTCGCCGCGGCCAGCCCGCCCGCGATCGCCCAGCTCGCGCTGGCGGACTTCCTGGCCCGCGGCGAGCTGGACCGTCATCTGCGGCGGATGCGGCTGCGCTACCGCGAGCGCCGGCAATCCCTGCTCCACGCGCTGGCCCGGGAGATCCCCGCGGCGCGGGCGAGCGGCGTGCCGGCCGGGCTGTTCACGCTGGTCTGGCTGCCGGACGGCGCCAGTCAGGAGGCGGTGCTCCACGCCGCCGCCGAACGCGGTGTGGAGGTCGAAGGCGTCGGGGGTGGCGGTCTCATCATCGGCTTCGCCTCGCAACCGGAACCGGCGATCGCCCGCGGCGTGCGGATGCTGGCGGAGGCGTTGCTGTGACAATCGCGCCGTGGATCTAGGTCTCACAGACCGCGCCTGCGTGATAACCGGCGCGTCGCGCGGGATTGGGCTGTCCACGGCCCGGGCGCTGGCCGAGGAGGGCGCCTCAGTGTTGCTGGTGGGCCGGAGCCAGGATGCCCTGGACCGTGCCGCCGAACAGTCGGGAGGGGGGGCGACGCTGGCCCTCGACGTCACCCTGCCTGACGCCGGGGAGCGACTGCTGCAGGCGTGCCTCGACGAGTTCGGACGGATCGACGCGCTGGTCAACAACGCCGGCACGAGCGCGGTGCGCCGGCTGGACCAGCTGACCGACGACGACTGGCAGGCTCAGTGGGATCTGCACGTGATGGCCCCGATGCGAGCCATGCGTGCGGCGGCGCCGGCCATGGCCGAGCGCGGCTGGGGCCGGATCGTCAACGTGTCTTCATCCTCAGGCAAGCGGCCGTCGGGCACCAACATGTCCTACTCGGTGACCAAGGCGGCCGAGCTCTCGCTCTCGCGGGCGTTCGCCGACCTGTACGCCGGCCAGGGCGTGCTGGTGAATGCCGTGGCGCCCGGGCCCGTGGGCACTGAGTTGTGGCTGGCCCCGGGTGGGATGGCCGATCAGGCGGCCGAAGCCCGGGGGGTCAGCCGCGAGGAGGTGCTGGAGCAGCTGGCGGCGAGAAACCCGGTGGGGCGACTGGCCACCGAGGAGGAGGTGGCGGCCGTGATCGCGTTCCTGTGCTCGGAGCGAGCCTCCTATGTGGCCGGCTCGGCCTGGTCGGTGGACGGCGGAACAGTCCCGGTGATTCTCTGAAACACTGGCGCCCCCATGGCTGGTAACCCAAGCGCCGTCGGCAAGAGCTACCCGCCGACCACTTACGCCGTGGGTCGGGAAAAGATCCGCGAGTACGCGGCCGCGGTCGGGGAGACCAACCCCCTTTACTTCGACGTTGACGCCGCCCGGGCCGCCGGGTACGCGGACGTGGTGGCGCCGCCGATGTTCGCGGTGGTGTACGGCGCCCGCGCGGTGGGGCCGGCCATCGTCGACCCGGACGTGGGGATCGACTTCGCGCGCATGCTGCACGCCGGCCAGCAGTTCGTGTGGGGACCGCTGGTGGTGGCCGGTGACGAGATCACCACCACCGCCAGCGTCAAGGACATCTCCGAGCGCGGCGGGATGAACTTTTTCGTGTTCGAGACCGTCTCCCAGAACCAGAACGGCGACACCGTGTGCACCGGCACGTGGAGCCAGATCGTGAGGGGTGCATGAACCAGGGCGACCAGATCGAGCTCAAGGTCACTCCCGATCCGTTCGTGACCGTTCGCTACGCGGGCGCCTCGGGCGACTTCAACCCGATCCACATCGACGAGGCCTTCGCCAAGCAGGTAGGCCTCCCGGGCCGCATCCTGCACGGGCTGTGGACGATGGCTGAGGTGGCGCGGGCCCACACCGACGCGGCCGGCGGGCCGGACAAGCTGCGGAGGCTGGCGGTGCAGTTCCGGGGCATCGGCCAGCTGGGCCAGGAGATCGTCGTCAGCGGCACGGTGACCGAGGTGAACGACGGGGTAGCGG
>DASZGO010000343.1:0-2528 GCA_035938755.1 Solirubrobacteraceae bacterium
AGCGGCCCGATCCGGCCCCGGGAGCCGGCGAGGCGCTGATCGAGGTCCACGCGGCGGGCATCAGCTTCGCCGACCTGATGGCCCGTGTCGGCCTGTATCCCGACGCGCCCAAGCCGCCGAGCGTGGTGGGGTACGAGGTGGCCGGCACCGTGGCCGCGCTGGGGCCCGAGGCTGACGGCAAGCTGCGCGAGGGCCAGCGCGTAATGGCGCCGGTGCGGTTCAACGGCTACGCCGAGCGGGCAGTGGTTCGCGCCGATGGCGTGGTCCCGCTGCCGGACACCCTGAGCTTCGAAGAAGGCGCCGCCATCCCGGTCAATTACTCGACCGCTTGGGAGGCGCTGATCCGCCAGGCCAACCTGCAACCGGGTGAGCGGGTGCTCATACATGCTGCCGCCGGCGGCGTGGGCATCGCGGCGACCCAGATCGCCAAGCGGGTGGGGGCCGAGGTATGGGGGACGGCCTCGCCCGGCAAGCACGAGTCGATCCGCGAGCAGGGAGTTGAGCACCCGATCGACTACCGCCAAACGGGCTGGGATCGACAGATGCCGCGGATGGACGTGGTCATGGATGCGATCGGCGGCGCGAGCTTCCGCCGCAGCTACGAGCTGCTGCGCGCGGGGGGACGGCTGGTGTGCTTCGGCGCCTCGGCCTTGGCGCCTGGCGAACGGCGCAACGTGGTCGCGGTGGCCCGAACCGCGCTGCAGATGCCCCGGTTCAACCTGCTCAAGCAGATGTCGGCCTCCAAGGCGGTGATTGGGCTGAACATCCTCACCCTGTGGGACCAGACCGGATCGGCGGCCCGCTGGCGCGGCGCGCTCCAGGAGCTGCTGGACGATGGCACGATCAGGCCCGTGGTGTCCAAGGCCTTCCCGTTCATCCAGGCCCCCGACGCACACCGGTTCATCAGCGAGCGCCACAACGTGGGCAAGGTTGTGCTCACGCCCGGATAGCGGTAGACATACGCCGTTGACCACCACTCAGGCCCCACCCGCCACCCGGCCCCGCGCCCTCGATGCCGCAACGCTGTGCGAGGCGTTCCAAATCACGGTTGCCGAGCGGCCGGACCAGGTAGCCCTGCGCACCATCGGTGGCCAGACCTCGATCACGTTCGCCGAGTACGCCGAGCGGGTGCGAAACCTCGCCGCTGGATTTCACGCTCTGGGGGTGCGGCGCGGCGACACCGTCGCCCTGATGCTGACCAACCGGCCCGAGTTCCACCTGCTCGACACGGCCGTCATGCACCTGGGCGCCACCCCGTTCTCGATCTACAACACCTCCCCACCCGAGCAGATCGCCTACCTGCTGGGGAACGCCGGCAACCGGGTGATGGTGGCCGAGGCCGGGTTCCTGGACCGGGTTCAGATGGCGCTCCGCGACACGCCGGCGGTAGAACATCTGGTGGTGGTCGACGGCACCGCTGGGGATGCGATCCCGCTGTCCGAGCTCGAGTCGGCCGAACCGGCGGCGGACTTCGACTTCGAAGCGGCCTGGCGCGCGGTGCAGCCGCAGGACCTGCTCACCCTGATCTACACCTCCGGCACCACCGGTCCGCCCAAGGGAGTCCAGCTCACCCACGCCAACGAGATGGCCGAGTGCCGGGGGATCGAGGACGTGGCCCACTGGGAGCCGGGCGGAGCCGTGGTGTCGTTCCTGCCGGCCGCCCATATCGCCGACCGGGGGCTCAGCCACTACGCGAACATGGTGTGGGGCCCGGCCGTGACCTGCTGCCCCGAGCCCACGCAGGTGTTTGCCCACGTGGCCGACGCCCACCCGACGTTCTTTGGCGGCGTCCCCAGGATCTGGGAGAAGCTCAAGGCGGCGCTGGAAGCCGGGATCTCCGCGGAGCCTGAGCCGGTTCGCCAGGCCACTACCGAGGCGATCGCGCTGGGGATCGAGAAGGTCCGGCTAGAGCAGCGAGGCCAGCCGGTCCCCCCGGTCATGGCCGAGGCGTACGCGCTGGCCGAAGCGAAGGTGTTCTCCCAGATCCGGGCCAAGCTGGGCCTCGAGCGCTGCCGCTGGTACATGATCGGGGCGGCCCCGTCGCCGATGGACATGCTGGAGTTCTTCGCCGCCATCGGGATGCCGATCTGCGAGGTCTGGGGGATGTCCGAGACGACCTCGGTCGCCACCCTGAACCCGCCCAACGCGGTTCGTCTGGGCACGGTGGGCCCCCCGATTCCGGGCGTGGAGGTGAAGCTGGCCGCTGACGGCGAGCTGCTGGTCCGCGGGGACACGGTCATGGCCGGTTATCGCAATGACCCGGAGAAGACCGCCGAGACGATCGACCCCGAACGCTGGCTCCACACCGGCGACATCGCGGAGATCGACCCCGCGGGGTACCTCAAGATCATCGACCGCAAGAAGGAACTGATCATCAACGCCGGGGGCAAGAACATGTCGCCGGCCAACATCGAGCAGCGATTGAAGGAGGGGAGTCCGCTGATCGGTCAGGCCATCGCCATCGGCGACCGCCGCCCCTACAACGTGGCGCTGCTCGTACTGGATCCGGACGCCGCGGCGGCGTTCGC
>DASZGO010000344.1:0-10383 GCA_035938755.1 Solirubrobacteraceae bacterium
CACGGCGCGTCGCACCGTGCAGACGTTGATCGGCTCATACGTCGCGTTCAGGACGAGCACCCGGCCACGTTCACGTCCGCGCCGCTGGTGCTCCAGAGGCGGCACGGACCCGGCTGGCGCTGGGACGCATGTGGCCATGGCTGGCGGCCAGTGTAGCGGGGGGCCGAGGCGGATCAGCCGCGTCACAGCCCGCGCCCAGCCTGGTCGTACGGCCTCTCAGGCGGCCGGGAACGATCCCAGCACGCGGAGGACTTCGACGTGCTGGCCGAGGCCCTGGAGCGCGTCCCGGACCCGCGGCTCGGTGTCCCGTCCCTCCAGATCCAGGAAGAACATGTACGCGCCCAGCCCCTGTTTGCGGGGCCGGGACTCGATCCGAGTCAGGTTGACCTGGCGCGAGGCAAACTCCTGCAGGCAGCCGACCAGCCACCCTGGGGCATCGGTGCCTCGCCCCCAGAACACGATCGCGGTCTTCCAGTGTCCTGGCGGTGCCTCCAAGGCCCCGGGCGACTCTGGGTCAGTGCCGATCCGAGCCAGCCAGACGAACCTGGTCTCGTTGTCCGGCACGTCCTCGACCCGTGCCCGGAGCACCCGGCCGCCGTACAACTCGGCGGCCAGGCGGTTGCCCAGGGCGGCCCACGGCCCGTCGTGCCCGGTCACCATGCGGACCGCCTCCGCTGTGGAGCTGGCGGCCAGGACCCGGGCCTGCGGCAGAGCACTGCGCAGGAACCGCGCCGCCTGGGCCGTGGCGTGTGGATGCGAGACCACGGTTTCGATTTGCGCCAGCTCCAGATCGGTGCGGGCGATCAGGCAGTGGCGAATCGGATGAACGATCTCGCCCACGATGGCCACCTCCTCGGTCTCCAGGGCCAGGGCGTCCAGGGTCGCGTTGACCGATCCCTCGAGCGAGTTCTCGATCGGCACCACCGCCCGGGCCACATCGCCCAAGTGAACGGCCATCACGGTGTCGAAGATGGTGGGGAGCGGAACCAGCTCGAGCTCTCCGACCGCGGGGCCGACAGCCGCGAGCAGGGCCTCCTGGGTGAACGTCCCTTCCGGGCCGAAGTAGCCGACACGCACCTGGATCTCGTCTCGCCGCGGAGGCTAGTCGGCCGCCGCCGCCGTGCGGCCTTCCTCGAGGGCCAGCCGGATGGCCTCGGCCTCCTCCGGGGAGAGCTCAAGCTCGCCGCGGCCCTCATGCACCGCCTTGGCGTAGAGCCGGGCCTGGTCGCGATGGTGAATCGAGGACAGCACCAGTCCGGAGCGGTGGGAGTCCAGGAGCGCGATCGACGTCGACTGGCGCCCGGACATCTCTCCGTAGGCGTCGTACCGAATCAGCGAGCGATAGGCCACAGTCCCATCGAGCCGTCCTTCAGCCTCCTGCATGCGCTGGCCCAGCACCTCGCCTGAGCGCTGGACGTAGTCGTACAGGGCCTCGAACTCGCGTTGCAGCGAGGCCGCGTGTGCCACCAGGTCGTCCGCCCCGTCCCCCAGCACGGCCCGCTGGTCGGCCCGCAACCGCCGCAGCTTCATGAACAGGACGCCGCACAGCACGACGGCCACCACCGCCACCGCGGCAGCGGCAATCGCGACCTCACCCGCCGTGGTGCCCAGACCGTTCATGGTGAGAAGGATAAGGAGGGGGGCCCGCTACTGGAACGTGACCGGGAAGCTCAGCGTGTTGTTGGCTGTGTTCTTCTCGCCCGGCACCGGCACCACCGTGGCCTTGACCGTGCTGCTGCCCGCGGACGGCGACGATGGCAGGGTGACCTTGCAGGTGGCGCTCTGTCCGGCGGAGGTCTTGGGCACCACCGTCTGCCCAGCCACGCTCGAGCCGCTCAACGCGATCTTGCAGGTCACGTTGGTCTCGTTGTTCTGACCGGTGTTGCTGAAGTTGAGCGTGAACGTCGGCGGGGGGCTGGACGGAATCGTGTTGGTCGAGCCGGTCTGCAGAGTGGTTCCGCCCACGCTGACGGAGTTCAGCGCGTGACCGTGGGTGCCCGGGGCGACCTTGCCTGAGCTGGCCGGCGGGGCACCGGGGCTATGCAGCGCTCCGGCCACGAACGTCGGGCTCAGCCATTGGACATCCGGCAGGAACTGCCCGGCGAACAGCGGCTCGCCGTTGGGACCACCCACGGAAATGCCGGCGCTGTGCAGCGCGCCCACGACCGTGGGCAGCGTGTAGTCCTTGTACAGCACATCGGAGGCGTAGAACCGAGCCATCTGAGCCGCGATCGCGTTGTCGGCGTCGGTCGAGGTCTGCGACTGGAGTGCCGGTTGGATCTGCTGGGCGATATTGGCGATCCCGTCCACACGCATCTGCAGCGCCAGCACCAGCTCCTGCTGGCCCGTCTTCACCGAGTCTGGTGGGCTCAGGCTCTGTGCCCGGCTCAGCTGGTTGGCCGCCGACAGCCGGGCCTCGTCGATCTGACTCTGGAGGTTGGGCGCGTTGGAGGTGCCGCCGCCGCTGGACAGCAAGTTGAAGAACTGGCGACTGGTCTGCTGGGAGGACTGCATGATCGCGTTGACGCTCACCGTGTAGTCCTTGAGCGCGCTGTTGGCCTGGCTGACCTGACAGCTGTGCACCCCGACCACGATCAGGATCAGGACCACCACCAGGGCAGCCAGGGCCACCCCCCGCCGGGCGCGGATTGCCTGATCGGCGCCGCGCGGAGGTCCGCCTCCGCGGGTCGGTCCGCGACCGCCTCCTGGACGTCTGGCCCCTCCCGCGGGGCGCCTACTCTCGGCTGTGGGTTGCTCTGGGCGAGGCTCGTCGGCCTCGTCGAAGAACGACAAAAGGTTGGCTCCTCGCGGAGTTCTCGAAAAGCCCAGTATTACGGGAAGAACGGCCGGAAGGCAAAAAGGGAAGCCGCTTGCAACGTGGAATGCCCACCTGATGAGCGCCAGCCGAACGCCTACGGTGCGCCGGCCTGCCAGCGCGAGTGAGCCGCCAACCTGGAACGGGGACGCACCGAACTCCGGCCAGGACCTGGTTCTCAGCCGCTATCGATTGCACCGACGGCTGGGCAGCGGCGCGTTCGGCGCGGTGTGGATGGCCCGCGACGAGCGCCTGGAACGTGACGTGGCGGTCAAGGTGCTGCCCCGCGAGCGCGTGGTGAGCGGGCGGTTCGAGCGGGAGGCCCGAGCGGCAGCGCGGCTCAGCCACCCGGGCATCGTCACCTTGTATGAGGCCAGCGTGGACGACGACGGGGCGTACCTAGTCTCGGAGCTGGTTTCCGGATCGACCCTGGCCGAGCTATTGCAGGCCGGGCGGCTGTCCGACCGCGACATCGCCCAGATCGGAGTGGCGCTGTGCGACGCGCTGGCCCACGCCCACGCCCACGGTGTGGTTCACCGGGACGTCAAGCCGTCCAACGTTCTGATTCCCGATCGTGTGAGCACGCCGTCCCAGCTGGCCAAGCTGACCGACTTCGGGGTGGCCCGGGTGATCGGCGGCGACTCGCTGACCCGCACCGGCGACGTGGTGGGGACAGCCGCCTACATGGCACCCGAGCAGGCCGAGGGTCGCCAGGCCGACGCGACGGCCGATCTGTACTCGCTGGCGCTGGTGCTGTACGAGGCCCTGACGGGGGTCAACCCCCTGTGCGCCGGACCGCCCACCCAGCGAGCCCGGCGGCTGGGAGCGTACCTGCCACCACTCCGGCGTCACCGCCGTGAGCTTCCCCGTGAGCTGGGCCGAGCCATCGACCTGGCGCTCCGCCCGCGGTCCCGGGAGCGGGGCAGCATCGAGGAGCTTCGCCAGGCCCTGGCCGCGTCGGTCGGGCGACTTGACGATGCTCCGGAGACCGTCGGCCAGCCGGCGCCCGAGCTGCCGCCGGAGGACCCCGAGCCTTTCGCGCCCTCACTGGACATCGGCGAGGTTCCCTCGCCGCCACCGCTATCCCGGCTCCTTGCCGGTGTGGCCGCCGCCGGATTGGCCGCCTGGGTGACGGGGCCGCTGCTCCATTCCTCCGGGGTGACCGCTGCGGTCACCGCGGTGGCCTGCGGGGTCGCGGTGGCCCTGCTGCTGCGCGTGGGATGGCTCGGTCTGGCGGTGATCGCCGGCGTGGCGCTGGTCATTCAGGGTCGCACGGGAACCGCGGTGCTGCTGCTGATCGGCGCGCTCATCCCGGTCGTCCTGCTGCCCGCTGATCCAGCCACCTGGCCCTTGCCCGGGGTGGCGGCGGCGTTGGGCGTGATCTGGTTGGCTGGCGCGTGGCCCGCCCTGGCCGCCCGGGCCCCCAGCGCCTGGCAGCGCGCTGCCCTTGGGGCCGGGGGCTGGATTTGGCTCCAGCTCGGCACCGTGCTGAGTGCCAGCACGCTGTACGCCGGCCTGCCCACAGGCATACCCCAGGTCGGCGCGTGGTCTACCTCGCCGGCCGCCGCTGTGCGTGAGGTGCTCTCGCCGCTGTTCACCTCGGGAGCGCTTACCCCCGCGCTGGTCTGGGCTCTGGCGGCCGTGGCCCTGCCGATCGTGTTACGCCAACCGGATCTCGTGCTGCGATCCGGAGCGGTCGCTGTGTGGGCGGCCGTGGTTCTGGGCAGCACTGTCCTACTCCTCTCACTTGGCTCCGGGCAGCCAGGGATCGGCGCTCGCGACGTGCTGTTGGGCGTAGCCGGCGGCATCGCGGTGGCGCTGGTTTGGGGCCGCCCGGCCGGTGCAGGGGCGACCGGCCCGCGGCACCGACGCTCCGCCCCGACTCGCGTAGCATGAAACCGCCCTGATCCCGTTGTCTCTACAGCTACGCAGCGGGTTCCAGCCGCCAGGACATGAGCGTTTTACGCAACCTCGAAAGCAAGATCGCTGGCCTTGTCGAAGGTACGTTCAGCCGTGCCTTCAGGTCCGAGGTCAGGCCGGTTGAGATAGCCCGTAAGCTGACTCGCGAGATGGAGGAGAACAAGTCCTCCTCTCTCTCGCGGACCTACGTACCCAACGAATATCGGGTGTACCTGTCGCCCCGGGACCGGGAGCGGTTCGCGGGCTACGAGGGCGCTCTGGCCGATGAGCTGGCGGGGTACCTCCTGGAGCACGCCCGTCGCGAGCGTCTGACCCTGCCCGCGCGGCCGGTGATCGAGTTCGAGACCGATGATCGGCTTGGTCTGGGGATGTTTGGGATCCAGACCGGGGTAGTCCAGGTGGCGGATGAGGAGGAGCCGTCCGAGCCAGAGAGCGATCCGGGCGGGCGCACGATGATCTACAGCAACGCTGAGCGCCTGGCCGAGCCGCTCGAGCAACGGGCCCAGACCCGGGCCGAGACCGCTCTCCTGATCATGGACGGGAAGCGTCTCCTGGTGGGCCCCTCGGGGGTCACGTTGGGGCGTAGCCGCCAGTGCGACGTGGTGCTGGACGACGCCAACGTCTCCCGCCAGCACGCCGAGATCAGGCCGCGTGGCGGATCGTGGGTGCTCACCGACCTGGGCTCCACCAACGGCTCGCGGCTCAATGGGCGCCCGGTGGAGGGCCCGGAGGTGGTCAGGTCCGGCGACGAGATCGAGCTGGGGGCCACCGCCCTGCGATTCGAGGTCGAGTAGGTCCGTGCTCCAGCCCGTTTCGGTTGCGCTGAAGTTCGGCTTCCTTGCCGTGCTCTACCTGTTTTTGATCTGGGTGGCCTGGGCCGTGCTCCGCGACCTGCGGCGCGGGACGCGCGGCCGGGCCAGCGCGCCGCCTGAGGTCCCCGCGTCCGACGCCACCAGCATGTACGCGGCGGTGGAGCCGCTGGAGGCTGAGGCGAACGGCTTCGAGCCCCGGCTGTTCGTCGACCGGGCAGCCGGTCATGAGTCGGGTACCGCCTATGACCTGGTCCACGGGGCCACGCTGGGGCGCGGAGACGTGGAGATCCAGATCGAAGATCCGTTCGCCTCCTCGCGTCACGCCCGAATCTCGCGGCAGGGCCACCTCCTCGTGATTGAGGACCTGGGCTCCACCAACGGCACGTACCTCAACGAGGAGCCGCTGAGTGGTCCGCAGCCGCTGCATCCGGGAGACCGCATCCGGATCGGCGATTCCGAGTTCTACTACCAGCATTGACCCGCCCCATGATCCGCGTCGCAGACTACATCGTGAAGACCGACCCCGGGCGCCAGCGCCGGCAGAACGAGGACTCGGCCTACGCGCGGTCCCCGCTGTTCGTGGTGGCCGACGGGATGGGGGGAGCCCAGGCCGGAGAGGTCGCCTCGCACATCGCTGTGGAGGTGTTCGAGCAGGGCCTGCCTGACACTGGCAATCCCGAGGAGCGCCTGGCTCAGCGGGTCCGTGAGGCCAACCGCCAGATTCACGATCGCTCGCTGGCCGAGCACGGCCGCGAGGGGATGGGCACCACCATTACTGCGCTGTGGCTGGAGGATTCGCAGGTCTCGATCGCCCACGTCGGCGACAGCCGCGCCTACCTGTTCCGGGACGGCGAGCTGCGCCGGCTCACTCAGGATCACACTCTGGTCGACGAGCTGGTTCGCCGGGGCAAGCTGACCGAGGAACAGGCCGCCGAACACCCGCAGCGCTCCATCATCACGCGCGCTCTGGGGCCCGAGAAGGACGTTGATGTGGACACGGTGACCTACGAGGTCCGCCCGGGTGACGTGCTGCTGCTGTGTAGCGACGGACTCACCGGGATGGTCTCCGAGGAGCGGATCGCCAAGGTCCTGGCCGGCGCGCCGACGCTCGAGCAGGCGGGCAACCAGTTGATCGACGAGGCCAATGCGGCCGGCGGCCGGGACAACATCACCGTGGTGGCTTGCCGCCTGGAGGCGGTGGACCAGGAGCTCCGGCCGGAGGAGGCCACGATCATTGCTCCGCCTTCGGTCCGGACGCCGGCGCCGGCCGAGCGCGCTCCGGACGGTGCACCCGCTGCGGCCCCGGTCGCCGTGGCCACGCCGCCGCCCGGCACGCCTCTGCGCCCCGAGGTACCGGCCGGCCGGCCCGCCGGCGTGCGGCGGCGGCTCCGCACCAAGCCGGTGGCCATCGCGCTCAGCGTGGTCATCGTCCTGGGGCTGATCCTGGGTGGCGGCTATCTGGCCAGCCAGCAGCTGTTCTTCATCGGCACCAACTCGCAGGGCATCGTCACGATCTATCGGGGCTTCCCCTACAACCTGCCGCTGGGCATCCAGCTCTACGGATCGTTCTACGAATCCGGCGTACCGGCCTCGTTGGTCCCCGCGGATCGCCGCAAGTCCTTCTTCGACCACCACCTCCGCTCGCAGTCGAATGCGATGAGCCTTGTCCGCTCCCTGGAGCTGGGGAAGGTGTCGAAGTGAGGGCGAAGCCGTGAGGGCGAGAAACCGCGAGCTGTTCCTTCTGATCCCGGCCTCGCTGCTGGTCACCGCGGGGTTCGCCGGGGTGTTCATCCAGCGTTCGAACGTCATCTCCAACGTCTCGCTGACCTATGGCGCGATCTTCCTCGGGCTCTGTCTGGCCGGCCACATCTTCCTGCGCATCACCATGCCCAACGCGGATCCGTTCCTGTTTCCCCTGCTGGCCGTGCTGGCGTGCTTCGGCGTGGTGATGATCTACCGGATCGATCCCACGCTGGCCCGGCAGCAGGCCCAGTGGTTCGTACTGGGGCTCGTGCTGATGGCGCTCACCATCATCTTCTTCCGGGACTACCGCAAGCTGGAGCGCTACCGCTACACGATCGTCGCGGTCTCGCTCGGACTGCTGGTCCTGCCCCGGCTGCCGGGCATCGGCTACGCGGCCAACGGGGCGTACCTCGGTGTGCGTATTCCGGGGTTGTTCGTGTTCCAGCCCCCCGAGTTCGCGAAGATCGGGCTCGTCATCTTCCTGGCCAGCTACCTGCGGGACACTCGGCAGGTGCTGGTGATGGGCGGACGGCGGATCCTCGGCGTGACGCTGCCGCCGATCAAGCACCTCGGCCCGATCGTGGTCATCTGGGGCCTGGCCATGGGGATCCTGGTTCTGCTCAGTGACATCGGAACGTCGATGATGTTCTACGGAGGTCTGCTGGCCATCCTTTACGTGGCCACGGGGCGCCTGTCGTTCGTGGTCATCGGGGCCCTGGCCTTCGCGCTGGGCGCCTGGTACCTGGGCACCCACATTCCCCACGTGCACGCGCGTTTCGACGACTGGCTGCACACGTTCGACCCCAGCGTTTACAACGGCAACAAGCACAACCCCGTCGGCAGCTATCAGGTGGCCAACGGCGTGTTCGCCCAGGCCGCGGGGGGATTGTTCGGGCAGGGCTTCGGGCAGTCGATCCTCACGCTGCCCGGTGGCGGGCCGCTCATCCCCTTCCCGCAGACGGACATGATCTACGCGGTGATCACCGATGAGTTGGGTCTGTTCGGGGCCGTGGCGGTGCTGGTGGTCTACCTGCTGTTCATCGCACGCGGTTTCAAGATCGCCACCATCGCCCGGGATTCCTTCTCCACTCTGCTGGCCACCGGCCTCGCCGCCATGTTTGCCATTCAGGTGTTTGTGATCGTGGGTGGAGTGACCAGGGTGATTCCACTCACCGGGGTCACGCTCCCGTTCATCTCGTACGGCGGTTCCTCGATCGTGGCCAACTGCGTCCTACTGGCGCTGCTGCTGCTCATCTCCGACCGCGCCCGGAGACCGACCGGGCCATGAACGCACAGATCATCAGGGTGTTCGGCGTGATCGTGGTCCTGTTCACGCTGCTGATCGTGTGGACCACCCGCTGGACGGTGCTCGAGGCCTCGAGCCTGAACTCCAATTCGCTGAACCGCCTGACACTGATCGCGGACCTGCGGATCAAGCGGGGCCGGATCCTGGCCGCCGATGGCACCACGGTCCTGGCCCAGTCGGTTCCCGCAGCCGGCGGCACCTGGAGCCGTTACTACCCGACCAAGCAGCTGTTCGCGCAGCCGGTGGGGTATCTGCGGGCGTCCCAGGGCCAGGCCGCCGGGTTGGAGCGCTCAGACGGCGCCGACCTGAGGGGGCTCCAGACCGGGCTGAGCTCGGTGTTCGGGCAGCTCAGCTCCAACCCGGTGGGAGACGACGTCTACACCACGCTGGATCCCAAGGCCCAGCAGGTGGCGGCGCAGCAGCTGAACGGACAGGCCGGCTCGATCGTGGCCCTGGACCCGCGAACCGGTGCGATCAAGGCCATGTACTCCAACCCCACCTACGACGACAACAACCCCCCGTTTGGCTCCAAGGACCCAAACCTGACCACGTTCAACCGGGCGACCCAGGCCGGCTACCCGCCGGGGTCGACGTTCAAGGTCGTGACGGCGGCGGCGGCGCTGGATAGTGGTCAGTTCAGTCCCAACTCAACGGTAAACGGGAACTCACCGGTGACCATCTCCGGCGTGCCACTCTCCAACGACAACAACCAAAGCTTCGGGCCCGTCGATCTGACCACGGCATTGACCTATTCGGTGAACACGGTCTGGGCCCAGGTGGGGGTTCAGCTCGGCATTCCCACCATGACCAACTACATGCAGCGGTTCGGCTTCTACGCCAAGCCGCCCGTGGACCTGCCTCCCGTCGAGCTGAGCGCCAGTGCCCCGTTTGCGCCCGGCAGCATCAAGCCGTATCCGCCGGGTAGCGGTCGCGAGGACATCGGACGCATCGGGATCGGCCAGGGTGGGCTGCGCGTGACCCCGCTGCAGATGGCCATGGTGGTGGCGGCGGTGGCCAACGGCGGCAAGCTCATGGTCCCCCACCTCACAGCCCGGGTGGTCAATCCTGACGGCGTAACCGTGAAGACGATCAACCCTAATGTCTACAACCAGGTGATGAAGCCATCGACCGCCCAGGCACTGACTCAGATGATGACCAAGGTGGTCGAGGAGGGGACGGGAACCGCTGCCCAGATCGGTGGCGTCAGCGTGGCCGGCAAGACCGGAACGGCCGAGATCGGGACCCAGGGGTCAGGACTGACCGAGCCGTGGTTCATCGGCTTCGCCCCGGTCGACCACCCCACGGTGGCCGTGGCCGTCACGGTCGACAAGACTCAGGGCGGATTTGGCGGTACCGTGGCCGCCCCGATGGCCAGCCAGGTGATCCAGACCCTGCTCTCGGAGGGCCACTAGGGACATGGCAGAGCTGACCGCGGGCACGTTGATCGACGGCCGCTACCGGTTGCAGTCGCGTCTGGGCAGCGGCGGCATGGCCGACGTGTTCCTGGGCGAGGATGAGCAGCTGGGTCGCAAGGTGGCGATCAAGCTGCTGCATCGCCGGTTCGCCGAGGATCCCGGGTTCGTCGAGCGCTTCCGGCGCGAGGCTCAGGCGGCCGCCGGCCTTCAGCACCCCAACATCGTCAGCGTCTACGACCGGGGTTCCTTCGATGGCACCTACTACATCGCCATGGAGTACGTCCCCGGGCGATCGCTCAAGCAGCTCATCCGCCAGGAGGCGCCGATCGACCCGGTACGGGCCATCGACATCACGATCCAGATTCTCAAGGC
>DASZGO010000345.1:0-6417 GCA_035938755.1 Solirubrobacteraceae bacterium
GCCCCCAGGAAATACGAGTTCCGCAGGGTGGTACCGCGGTTGATCGTGGCGGCATTGATCCCGAACGTGTCTTGGAGATCGGGACCGACGTAGGCGTAGGAGTGGTCCACCGGCGTGGTCCCCTGGACACCTCCCACCTGATCGATCCGGCTCGGCAGCCGGTGGGCCGCAACCACGCCCGGAGGCGCGCTCACAGTCACGTCGGCGCCCAAGGACAGCTGCGCGTCAATCCCCGCCTGCTGGTCGTAGGTCGCGGTGAAGATGCCCAGGTTGACACCGAACGCCAGAAGCAGGCCAACCAGCAGCAGCCCACGATTGATCGCCGCACCGCGGCGCCCGATGCTGGCCAGAAGCAGCCCGGTGGCGCTTCGGGGTCTTGTGCCAGCCAGCCGGCGGACCACGATGGCCACGGCCCGGCCCCGCAGCCGTACCAGCAGAAGGGTCGCGCCCAGCCACAGCAGCGCGGGAGCGAAGAACATGTACACCGACAGCGACAGCGTGGGGTTGGAGTCCGGGTTGACCACCGCCGAGAACCCGGTGCTCACGGTCAGCCAGTAGATGGCGCCGCTCAGGGCGAGCGCGGCGAGATCGAGGTACAGGCGCTGCCACAGCGGCTTGCCCTCCCGCCTGACCGAACGGCGGCTCTCGCTGACGCTGGCCTGCCACACGGTGGCCACGGCAGCCAGGCGAGCGACCAGCGCGCCGGCGATCCCCAGCAGGATGCACACCCCGACCGTGGTGGCGGCGCGCGCGGCCGTCAGCCCCACCCCGCCCTTGATGATCAGGCTCACCGCGGCGAACGCGCCGGCGGCGCCCAGGGCGCCTCCGAGCAAGCCCAGCCCGAGGCTCTCCGCCACCGCCACGAGCAGCAACTGCCGGCGTGACGCGCCGCGGGCCCGCATCAACGCCAGGTCCCGGCGATCCCGGTCGACCGTGCCCAATGCGGCCAGGTAGGCCAGGCCCAGCGCCACGAGCGCGCCGGGCACGGCCAGCATGATGTAGAGCGTCTCGGCGTACAGGGCATCGCTGGACGCGGTGTTCAGCTTGTCCGAGAGGTTGTCGACGAACTGAACCTGCCGCGGCAGGGAGCGCTCCACGCGGTGCAGCACGGCGCCGGCGCGGGACAGGGCGGCCGAGGGGCTGCCGGTGAAGCCACTCTGGTCCACCTGGGCCTGGACCTGCCACTGGGTGCCCGTCTGGGCCCCCGGCACCGCGGAAGCGGAGGCCGCCGAACCGGGTAGCGAAGGCAGGGTATGCCCGATCGTCGCGGCGAACGTCTCGATGGGCATGATCACCGCGTTGGCCGGCGGCTGCGCGGGGGCTGGCCCGAGCTGGGGATTGAGCGGCTGGAACACCACGTCCGGCGCGGTGATCACGGCCACGCCTGACACGCGGAAGCGCTGGGGCCGGGCCCCCGGCCGGGGCGTCAGCGTGACGAAGTCACCGATCTGCGCCTGCAGGGTGGCGGACATCTGCTGGTCGAGCACCACCGCGCCGGGCTGCAGCGAGCCCTGGAGGAAGCGGAAGGTGTGGATGTGGTTCGGGTAGTCACCGGGCACGGCCAGGATGGAGCCGCTGCCCGCATTCGAGATCCCGGCCGGCCCCGTGTGCGAGGCCCCGGCAAACGGCGCTGTGGCGGCAGCCGAAGCCTGGGCGACCCCGGCCTGCCGGGCCACATCAGCCGCCACCTTGACGTCCTCCTGGTAGGAGCCCACCGGGGCCTGCCAATCCAGCGGGACGCTGCGCAGCGTCGACGCGGTCATCGTGCGCAGCGAATGCCCGACGAACAGCAGCATCGACCCGAGCAGCGCGGCCGCGGCGGCCAGCACCAGTACGCGCACCAGCGTGCGCCCCGGTGCGCGGGTCAGCCCCGCGGCGGCAAACCGCAGGGTCGCGCTCACGCTGACTCCCCGCCGTCGACGATTCGACCGTCGGCCAGCGTGACCGAGCGGTCCAGACGAGCCGCCACATCCGGGTCGTGTGTGGCCGTCACCTGGGCGAAACCGAAGTGCTCGTGGAGCGCGTCGATCAGGTCGAGCACGCGCCCTCCGGTGTCGCTGTCCAGGTGGCCGGTCGGCTCGTCGCACAGGAGGAGCAACGGGCGCTGGGCCAGAGCCCGAGCGATGGCCACTCGCTGCGCCTCACCTCCGGAGAGCTCGGCGGGGAGCGCGTCGAGCTTGGCCTCCAGACCGACCAGGGCCAGCAGCTCAACTGGATCGGACGCCGGCGCCGAGCTAGCGGACTGGTCCTCGCTGGCCCGCTGGGCGAACGCCACGTTC
Organism: Solirubrobacteraceae bacterium; assembly: GCA_035938755.1. Lineage (GTDB taxonomy): Bacteria > Actinomycetota > Thermoleophilia > Solirubrobacterales > Solirubrobacteraceae > Palsa-465. Next base: position 2,280 of record DASZGO010000345.1, read on the forward strand.
TCGTAGGCGGTGAAGCTGGGCAGCAGGTTGGCTCCCTGGAAGATGAACGCGATCCCCGCCGCCCGGGACGCACCCCGGGCCGCCGCATCGAGCGAGGACAGCGGCGCACCCCGCCAGCTCACGTCGCCGCGCTCGGGCACGATCAGGCCGCCAAGCACGTGCAGCAGCGTGGTCTTGCCCGAGCCCGAAGCGCCGAACAGCGCGACCCGGGTCCGCTGGCTCAGACTGAAGCTGACCGCGTCCAGCGCGGTCACCGCCGTCGAGCCTCGGCGGTGGACCACGGTTACGTCCCGGCAGGCCGCCAGTTCAGTGGTCGCCGTCGCGCTCATGTCACCACCCGGCCGTCGCGCATCTCGATCACCCGGTCGGCGCTCGACGCGACCTGAGCCGAGTGGGTAACCAGCACTGTCGTGCTCCCGGTTCGCGATCGCAGCTCGGACAGCGCGTCGAGCACGACCTGCGCGTTGCCGCTGTCCAGCTCGCCGGTTGGCTCGTCGGCCAGCACCAGCGACGCTGCCCGCGCGAACGCCGACGCGATGGCCACCCGTTGCTGCTCCCCGCCTGACAGCTCTCCGGCCCGGTTGCGTGTGCGCTCACCCAACCCGAACACACGCAGCGCGTCCTCGGCCGCCTCCGTGGGATGCGCATGCCCGGCCAACCGCAACCCGAGCGCCACGTTCTCCCGGGCCGACAGAGCCGGCCACAGGTTGTCGTTCTGGAACACAAGTCCGATCTCCCCCGCTCGGTACTCGGCCAGCTCGTCTTCGCCCAGCCGCTGCAGAGAGCGGCCTGACACTCGGACCTCGCCGGCCGAGGGCGCTTCCAGGCCGGCGGCCAGCGCGAGCATTGTGCTCTTCCCGCAGCCCGACGGCCCCAGCACGGCCACCAGCTCCCCCGGCTCGACCCGGAGGTCCAACCCTCGCAGGGCGACCGTCTCCACCGGGCCCGAGCGGAAGATCTTGAACACGTCGTAGAGCTGCAGCGCCGGCCAGCGCACCGGATCCGGCTCCGGCTCGCGCCAGAGACTGCTTGGCAGGCCCCGCCGATCGAAGACCTCCCGTGGGGAGGTCACCGCCAGTGGAAGCTATTGATGATCAGCTTGTAGGCGTCCTTGTTGTCGACGCCCTGGGGCGTGCCCAGGTCGACCGTGGCCCGCTGGCCACCCTTAGCGATCTCGTAGCGCTTGACAATCAGCAGCACCCGCTTGCCGGTGACCGAGTTAGGGGCGCTCAGCGTGGTGTACGTGGTCGTCACGGCCGGACCGGCCGGCAGCTGGACCGTGTGCGGAGGCTGGTAGGTGAGCGATGGTGTGGCGGCCTTCAGGGCTTGCAGCTCGCGGGTCAGCGACGCGGGCGTGGGCGCCGGCTCGCTGGCGATCAGCACGCGCACGCGATTGTTCTTGTCGTTGAACGTGACGCTCGGTCCCGCGCCACTCTGCGTCCAGCCTTCGGGGTACTTCATGCTGTAGCCCGCCGGGTGGTTGGTGAACACCAGAAACACCTGGTTGTCCGGGATGTCGCCGGTGGCGGCCGAGTTGGCTTCGGCAGACAGGGCACCGCTGCCGCCGCCCGAGGTCGTCGCGGCGGATCCGCCGGTGGCGGCGGCGCTGGTGCTGGGGCCGCCACCGCCAGTCCCGCCGGAGCTAGAGGAACCGCAGCCGGCGGCGATCAGCGCTGCCACCAAGAAAGGCACAGCTGGGAGTGACTTGGTCAGCTTCATGCGCCGGCACTGTGCCGATCGGATCTGACTTTCTCCTGAACGGCGGCCAAGCCACGGCTGGAGCCTCGCAATACTTGACTGGCCATGGCCCCGCGCCTGCTGATTGCCGAGGACGACGCGCCACTCCGGGAGATCCTGGTTCGCAGCCTGCGCGCCGAGGGCTTCCAGGCCACCGCGGTGCCCACCGCGCGGGAGCTGCTGGAGCGGGCCCTGGCTCAAGCGCCGGACGTGATGGTGATCGACATCGGGCTGCCCGACGGCGACGGGCGTGACCTGTGCCAGGCGCTGCGGGCCCGCGGCGTCCGCGCTCCAGTTCTGTTCCTGACCGCCCGTGACGCCCTGACCGACCGGCTGGCCGGGTTCAGCTCCGGCGGTGATGACTACGTGTGCAAGCCATTCGACATCGAAGAGGTACAGGCACGGTTGCACGCCCTGCTGAGGCGAAGCGATGTCGCCGCCGGCGCCGCTACCGACAGTGGCCTGGAGCTCGACCCGGCCCAGTTCACGGTCGCCACCTCCGGCCGTGCGCAGACGCTCACGCCCACCGAGTTCCGGCTCCTGGGCGCCCTGGCTCGGGCTGACGGGCGAGTGGTCAGCCGCCAGGCACTCATCGCCACGGCCTGGCCCCACGGCGCGATCGTGCAGGACAACACGCTCGACGTGTACGTCGCGCGCCTGCGCCGCAAGCTCGAACGGCTGCCCGGCGCCCCGGCCATCCGCACGCTGCACGGAGTGGGGTACCGGCTGCAATGAGCACGCGTCTTGCGCGCAAGCTCGGACTGCGGTCGCGGCTGCTGATCTCGGTGCTCGTCCTGATCGGGCTGGTCCTGGCGCTGCTGACGCTGGCCTTCAACCTCGTCCTGTCCAGCCGGCTGGACGCCGACGCCAACTCGGTGCTGAACGCGCGCGCCTCCTCCGAGCTCGCCTCGCTCCGCGTCGCCAGGGGGCGTGTGGCCCTGCCCGAGGCCCCCGACGAGGGCAGCCCGGACACCAGCACCTGGGTGTTCCAGGGGTCGCGGGCGATCGAGCAACCCCAGTCCCGGGTGGTGAGCCCATCCGCCGTGTCCGCGGTGGCCACGGCCGCGCCGGCCACCCAGGACGCGAACCACGGTGGCGTCCGGCTGCACTCGCTGCCCATCGTCTCCGGGGGCCGACGCATCGGAGCCGTGGTGGCCGCGGTCTCGCTGGGCCCCTACCAGCAGACGCGACGCACGGCCTTGATCGCCTCCCTGTTGCTGGCCGGGCTGGCCTTCCTCGCCGTCGGCCTGGCGGCAAACTGGCTGATCGGCCGGGCGCTGACCCCTATATCACGCATGACTCGGCTCGCCGCTCGGTGGAGCGAGCAGGACATCGACCGGCGGTTCGCTCAGGGCCCGCCGCACGATGAGTTCACCGAGCTGGCGTTCACGCTCGACGGTCTGATGGATCGGCTGGCCACCAGTCTGCGCCACGAGCAGCGTCTGTCGGCTGAGCTGTCCCACGAGCTGCGGACTCCCCTGGCCAACGTGGCCGCCCAGGCCCAGTTCGCGTTGCGCCAGGCCGATCCCGGCGAGGAGGGCAGGCAGGCCCTGGAGAACATTCTGGCCAGCACGCAGCGGATGACCCAGACGCTGGACACGCTGATCGCGGCGGCCCGGGCCGAGCTCGATCCGCGCGGAGCGAGCAGCGATCCAATGGCCGCAGTGCGTGCCGCGGCCCAGAATTGCCCCCATTCGCGTTCGCTACGGATCCTGGTGCAGCCTGCCGCTGATCCCGTGCGGGTCGCCGTAGAGGAGCACCTGCTGGAACGGATCCTCGCCCCCTTGCTGGAGAACGCCTCCCGGCACGCCAGCCAGGAGATCCGAGTCCGTCTCGAACCTCAGGCCGGCGCGGTTCAGATCGTGGTTGAGGATGACGGCCCGGGCATTGCCGATGACGACCTGGAGCGGATCTTTGAGCCCGGCTGGCAAGGAAATCACGCCGCGGCGGGGTCCACACAGGTCCTCGGAGCGGGTCTGGGGCTGGCGCTGGCCCGGCGCCTGGCCCGGACTGCCGGCGGTGAGGTCCGGGCGGATCCCAGCCCCGCCGGGGCCCGGTTCGTGGTCGCCCTTCCACGAGCCTGACCCGCCTCCGCGCGCCGCCGCGCCTATTCTGGAGCCGTGAATTCGGACCTTGAGCAACGCGTGTCGGTTCAGTTGCGGTGGCGGGACATGGACATGCTCGGACACCTCAACCAGTCCGTGTACCACGAGCTGCTGGAGGAGGGGCGCGCCGCGGTTATGTGGGAGCTCATGCGCCGGGCCGGCAGCGACAACGTGCCCGGGACCTACGTCCTGGCCCACGTCGACCTCGACTACCACACCGAGGTGCGCAAGGACCACGGCCAGGTGGAGATCGTGGTCAGCGTGTCCCACGTTGGCACCTCCAGCTTCCGGCTGCG
>DASZGO010000346.1:0-1937 GCA_035938755.1 Solirubrobacteraceae bacterium
GACAGCGGGGAGGACGCCCTCGGGCCCGCGGGGGTCGACCGGGACGGGAATGCTCACCGGGTGGGACTGGACCGCGTAGGGGCCGAAGTCCTCGGGGGCCTCGGCCTGGGCCCCGACTGCCGCGGCGGAGGAGGCGATCGCGAGCACCGCGACCAACGCGCCGACCCGAGCCGCTATGCCTGTTCCGCCTCCCACTGGGTTACAGTATCGTAACCGTAACGTGTCAGTGTCAAGCCAGCGCAGTACGAAAGATGGCCGATTGGGTGCCGCGTCCCGGGGGGTGGGGACCTATCCCCACGGACGGGTTCCGGCCTCGGTTCGCTCCGAGCAGCTGCTCGACGTGGCCGAGCGGCTGTTTGCCACCCGCGGCTACGGAGCCACTTCGATCGAGTCGATTGCGCGTGAAGCCGGCGTGACCCGTCCCATCGTCTACAAGCGTTTTGGCCCCAAGGACGAGGTGTACCTGGCGTGCCTGCGCCGCGCGCGGGCGCAGATGGAGTCGGCGCTGGTCGAGGCCGTCGCGGGCGCTGAGGGCCTGGAGGATCAGATCCGGCGGGCGGCCGACGCCTACTTTCGGTTCCTGGAGGCCGATCCGGCGCGGTGGCGGGTCCTGTTCGGGGGAGACGCCGCGGTGTCCGGCCCGGTGGCGGAGGAGGCGATGCAAATGCACCTGGCCACCGAGCAGCGGTTTGCCGACCTGTTTGCGATCGGCAATCCGTCACGTGGCGAGCACGAGCTGCTGGCGTTTTCGCATGCCGTGGGCGGCGCCGCGCACCAGCTGGCCCAGTGGTGGCTCCGGACTCCCGAGGTCAGCCGTGAGCAGATCGTGGAGTGGTACTTCGCGGTGGTGTGGGAGGGGCTGGCTGGCGTTTTGGCACAAAATTGATGCAGTGATGTGACGACCGCGTCTTGTTCTGTGACGCGCGACTGCGCATCCTCAGGGCATGACGGCGAAGCGGAAGGCGCGCGAGGAAATCAGCGGGCGAACGGTCCAGGTGACGCAGCCCAACTGGGATGCGCTTCGATCCCTGGTCGACGACGAGCTGGCGGACCGTTTCATGTGGATGAGCGAGGTGGAGCTGGAGGACGGCACCCGGCTGAACGCGTACAAGGACCACATGAGCCGCCGCTACCTGCACCTGGCCGACGACCGGCGAGCGTTCTACTTCACCGATGACGCCTATTACCACGAGGTGGACCCACGTACCGCTTTGATGGCGCTGTACATCGATGTGGCAGAGACCGCACGCCTCGACGAGGTCGAACAGGCGGCGCTTCGCCTGGCCCTGGCAAAGTTGGACCGTGACCTTGGCGAGGCTTAGCGCCACATGTCTGGTCCTGCTGGCCGCGTGCGCCGCCGCATCGGGCAGTGCGCCACGTGCGACCGGCGGCCGCCTTCCCGTCAGCTCGGCCAGCAACAGCTCGGAGCAGCCTCAGCCCTCGCCGGGCTCCTGTCATGCCCGGGGCTCGGGCCTGTACGTCCTGCCCGACCCGCGATGCACGCCCGGCGCGGTCAGCCCCGCGGTCACCCAGGCCAACCTTGGCTCCACGATCTGCCGCAGTGGCTACACGCGCGGGGTCCGCCCGCCGGAGCGGATCACCGAGGCTGAGAAGCGGAAGAGCCTGGCCGCCTACGGACACCACGGGTCGCTGAGCAGCTACGAATACGACCACTTGGTCCCGCTGGAGCTGGGCGGCGCGACGAACGACGCGCGCAACCTGTGGCCCGAGCCGGGGCGCATCCCCAACCCCAAGGATGCCCTCGAGCGCCGGCTGAACCACCTGGTGTGCCAGCGGAGGCTGAGCCTGGCCAGCGCCCAGCAGCAGATCGCCACCAACTGGGTGGCCGCCAATCGGAGGACATTCGGCTAGGGCTTGGGGTCCGCCGCGACGCGGCGCGTCACCCACACGCCGAGCATCAGAATCAGCGAGAACGC
>DASZGO010000347.1:0-7682 GCA_035938755.1 Solirubrobacteraceae bacterium
TGCAGCCGCGGCGGGTGCCGGAACAGCAGGCGCAGCTCGGTCTGCCGCACGGGCAGGCACTTGCCAGTGCGGATGAAGAACGGCACCCCGGACCACCGCCAGTTGTCGACGTGAAGCTGAAGCGCGGCAAAGGTCTCGGTGTCGGAGTCCGGGGCCACGCCGTCGATCTGTCGGTAGCCCTCGTACTGGCCGCGCACATGGTGCGCCGGGTCCGCGTCGTCGGTGGCACGGAAGACCGCGAGCTTGGTGTCCTTGACAGTGTCGGGATCCGAGGCGGCCGGGGCCTCCATGGCCGCGGCGGCCATCAGCTGGAGCAGATGATTGACCACCACGTCGCGTAGCGCGCCCACGGGGTCGTAGAACCGGCCGCGATCCTCCACCCCGAAGTCCTCGGCCATCGTGATCTGCACACATGCCAGGTGGTGACGGTTCCACACCGGCTCGAGCATCGAGTTGGCGAACCGCAGGTACAGGATTTCGTCCAAGCCCATCTTGCCCAGGAAGTGGTCGATCCGGTAGATCTGCGACTCGTCCAGGTATCGGTGCAGATCGGCGGCGAGCGCGCGGGCCGACTCCAAATCGTGGCCGAACGGCTTCTCGACCACCACCCGCTGGCCCTGGGAGAGCAGGCCCGCCTGGGACAGGCTCGCCACTACGGTGGCGAACAGCGACGGCGGGATCTCCAGGTAGAACGTCGGGTTGCCGCAACCCTCCAGGGCCTGGACGACGCGATTGAACGTGTCGGCCTGCGCGAAGTCACCGCTGACGTAGCGGAGCCGGTCGGCAAACCGCGTGAACACCTCATCGTCGATCGTCTCGCCCGACTCCTGGATGGCCTGGCGCGCCCGCTGGCGCAGCTCCTCGACCGTGATGTCATCGACCGCGACGCCGATGATCGGGCAGCTGAGCAGTCTCCGCTTCTCCAGGCGGTACAGCGAGCGGAACGTCATCTTGCGGGCCAGGTCGCCGGTGATGCCGAACACGACCAGGGCGTCGGCCACCGGCTTCTCAGGGATGGAGGTCACCGGGCGGGGACGCTACTGCCTCGGCGCCCGGCGCCGCTGTTTCGGCGCCTCGCGCGGGCCCGGAGCCGCTTGGCCAGGGCCACGTCTGGAGCGGCCGGGGCCCCGCCTTCGCGCCCGGTCTCCACCACGCACGGGAGATCCTGAAAGCGGGGCTCGGCCAGGAACGTCGTGCACCCCGATTCGCCCAGCTCGCCCTGGCCCAGCCCGGCGTGGCGGTCACGGTTGGCCCCCAGCGGGACCATCGAGTCGTTGAGGTGCAGAGAGCCCAGGCGGCCGAGCCCCACCGCGCGGTCGCATTCATCCACGGTCGCGGTGACTCCCTGGGGCGTCTTGACGTCGTAGCCCGAGGCGTACAGGTGGCAGGAGTCCAGGCAGATCCCGAGCCTCCCGTCGCCCCCGGCCGCCTCGATCAGGGCGGCCAGCTCGGCGAACGAGCGCCCGAGCGTGCCCCCGGCGCCGGCGGTGTTCTCCAGGTGAAGCGGGCAGCCTTCGGACGCTGACAGGGCCTCACGGATCGTCTTACCGGCCCGCTTGATCGCCCTGGGCACGTCGCCGCTCTTGGCTGATCCGGGGTGCAGCACTACGCCCGCCGCTCCGATCGCCTGTCCCACCCGCAGCGACTGAACCAGAGAGACCCGCGACTTGGCGCGGATCTCCCGATCCTCGGAGGCGCAGTTGATCAGGTACACCGCGTGGATCAGCACGGCCCCTATGCCGCTGCCCTTCAGCGCCTGCCCGAACCCGGCGAAGTCGTCCGCGCCGTAGGCCGGGGGACGCCACATGCGCGGGGATTGGTTGAAGATCTGGATGGCCTCGCAGCCAAGCTCGTGGCCGCGGGCCACCGCCTTGTCCAGGCCGCCCGCGTTGGATACGTGGGCGCCGATTAGCATCCGGGTCGATTTTTCATGCGCGTTCGCTTCGCTCCATCGCCCACCGGCGCCCTGCACATCGGCGGGGCCCGCACGGCTCTGTACAACTGGCTGCTGGCCCACGGTCCGGCCGCCGAGGAGGGCCGGGCCGGGGACCGGGCGGGGATCCTAATCCTGCGGATCGAAGATACCGATCGCGAACGCTCCACCCCGGAGAACGTGGACCAGATCCTCGACGCGCTGCGCTGGCTCAACCTCGACTGGGACGAGGGCCCCATCTTCCAATCCGAACAGGCGGGGCGTCACGCCGAGGCACTGGCCCAGCTGCTCGAGTCAGGCCACGCCTACCGCTCCGCCGCCACCGCCGACGACGTCCGCGCGTACAAGGAGCGCCACGGATCCGAGCGCGGCTTCCGAGGCCAGCCTGAGGATCAGGGCGCGGTGCGGTTGCGGGTGCCCGACGAGGGCGAGACCGTGGTCGACGACTTGATCCGCGGCCTGGCCCGGTTCCCCAACGCCAGCCTGGACGACCCGGTGATCGCCCGGGCCGACGGCTCGGCGCTCTACAACTTCGCGGTGGCGATCGACGACCTGGACGCCGGTATCACCCACGTGGTCCGCGGCGAGGATCACCTGTCAAACACCCCCAAGCAGCTGCTGGTGTTCGAGGCGCTGGGGGCGGAGCCTCCCCGGTACGCGCACCTGCCGCTACTGCTCGGGCCGGACGGCCGTAAGCTGTCCAAGCGCCACGGTGCCGCCTCGGTGCAGGAGCTGCGGGAGGCGGGCTACCTACCTGAGGCGGTGGACAACTACATCGCGTTACTCGGCGCCGGGTTCTCCTCCGATGAAGAGCACTTCACCCTGGATGAGCTGGCGGCCCGCTTCCGCCTGGAGCGGGTGTCCAAGAACCCGGCCGTGTTCGACGAGCGCAAGCTCCGGCACATGAACGGCCGCTGGCTGCGAGAGCTGCCCCCGGCCGAGCTCGTGCGGCGCCTGGAGGAGTTCACCGGACGCCAGGACCTGGACGGCGCGGTCCAGATCGCGGCCGACAAGATCCAGACGCTGAACGAGTTCTGGCCCCTGGCGCGGTTCTTCTTCGAGGGCCCGGCGGATGACGCGGCGGCGTTCGACCGCGTACTCGGCTCGCCTGAGGCGCTCGAGACGCTGCGGGCCGCCCGTGAGGCGCTGGCCGGGGTGGAGCCGTTCACCGTAGAGAACGTGGAGGCGGCGCTGCGGGGCTTGGTTCAGGCGCGGCAGGTCAAGCCGGGGGCCGTGTTCCAGCCCGTCCGGGTGGCCATCGCCGGCACCACGGTGTCCCCGGGGATCTTCGAGAGCGTCGCCCTGCTGGGGCGGGAAGAGACGCTCCGGCGCATCGATCAGGCACTCGAATAATTGTCCGCTGCGGAGGTCTAAACCTCAACCAGATTCCTGCCGATAGAGGACCTGCGCAGGGAATTGCGCGGGAACACTTTCCCTATACGTGGCTTCCAACTCTGGATCGAGTGACAAACTTATGGCAACGCTAGCTGCTGTTCCGGCGCCTCCCACGGACCCACACGCGGGACGGGAGCGCCATCACAACGAGGGCCATGGGCGACGACTGACAGCCGCCTTTGAGGCACTAGAGGCGTTTCCGGCGCTGGCCGAATCGCGCAACCACGTGCTGCGTCTGTTCGAGTCCGGCCAGCCGTCCCCGGCTGATGTGGTGTCCGCCGTGGAGAGCGACGTGGCACTGGCCGTGACGGTTCTCCGGCTGGCCAACCAGGTTGACTCAAAGGCCCGCGGGCGCGTCGAGAGCGTGGTCAAGGCGGTCGAAGTGCTCTCGCCCGAGGGCGTGCGCAAGATCGCCACCCGGGCCCGCACGTTTGACTTCTTCCAGCGCAGCACGCTGTGGAAGGGCATGCCCGAGCGCTTCCGCTTGCACGCGATCGCCACCCAGCGGGCCGCCGACCGCCTGGGCCGCGAGCTGGGTTACGCCTCACGCGACCGGCTGATGGTCACCTCGCTGCTCCACGACATCGGCAAGCTGGTGCTGGTCCACGCGTATCCCGGGTACCCGCGGCAGGTGCACGGCCCCGCTCGCAACCCCGAAGAGCGGTTGATGGCCGAGCGCCGTGAGCTGGGCGTCGATCACGCGCTGGTCGGCGGCGTCCTGGCCCGGCGCTGGAACCTGCCCAAGACGATCGCCAGCGTGATCGAGCGCCACCACTCCGACGAGGTGACCGACGAGACGGCGCTGGTCCGCCTGGCGGACATGCTGGCCCACTATTCGCTGGGCACCTCAATTTCGCCGGCCGAGATGCTGAAGGTGGGACGCGGCATCGGCGTGACCCCTAACCAGCTGCGAGCGGTCATGTATGACATGCCGCTGTCCGGCGCCTCGGCCGGCCCCCGGCGTATCGACCCCTGCCCCATGTCCGCTCGTGAGCTGGAAGTGGTTCGACGCCTGGCTCAAGGCATGGTCTACAAGCAGATCGCCGGCGAACTGGGGCTGAGCACCAGCACCATCCGGACTCATCTGCACAACATCTACGGCAAGCTGGGCGCGCGTGACCGGGCCCAAGCCGTGCTGATCGCCACCGAGCGCGGCTGGATCTGAGCAGGGCGGGACGCGTTCCGCCAGCGCGCCTGCGCTTCGCGCGAGCGCTTCCGGAGCGCGCACCCGCCCGTCCGTTAGCCTGCCGCGGATGAGGTGGCGCGCTGACCGGCCGATGGCGTTGGCGCCCGCGACCGTGCGTGACTACCGGGAGCTGGCGCGCCGGAAGCTGCCGCGCCAGCTGTTCGACTACGTCGACGGCGGCGCCTACGAAGAGTCAACGATGCGTGCCAACTGCGCCGATCTGGAGCGGCTGCGGCTGCGCCAGGTAGTGATGCGCGACGTGTCCGAACGCGATCCCGCGGTGCAAGTCCTGGGCCAGCAACTGGCCATGCCGGTGATCCTGGCCCCGGTGGGGCTGGGCGGGATGATGGCGCGCCGGGCCGAGGTCCAGGCCGCCCGAGCCGCCGAGGCGGCCGGTGTGCCGTTCACCGAGTCAACGGTGTCGATCTGCAGCATCGAGGAGGTAGCCCGATCGACCTCGACCCCACCGTGGTTTCAGCTCTACGTGATGCGCGACCGCGGCTACGCCCAGGACCTGATGGCCCGGGCCCAGGCCGTGGGCTCGCCGGTGCTGCTGCTCACGGTCGACCTGGCGGTGCCTGGGGCACGGCACCGCGACACGCGTAACGCCGTGGTCGGCCGGACGCCGGCCTGGGCGAAGATTCTGCGCGGACTCGACCTGATCAGCCACCCCCGGTGGGTTCGCGACGTGCCGGTGCGTGGGCAGCCGCTGACATTCGGGAACCTGGAGCAGGCCGTGCCCGACGCCCGCTCGCCCGCCGCCTTCCGCCAGTGGGTGGACGCGCAATTCGATCCCAGCGTGACCTGGGAGGACATCGACTGGGTCCGCCAGAACTGGCCCGGCAAGCTCGTGGTCAAGGGCGTGCTCGACCCCGAGGACGCCCGGCGTGCGGTCGAGGTGGGAGTCGACGGGATCGTGGTGTCAAACCACGGGGGACGCCAGCTGGACGCCGTCCCGTCCACAGTGGCGGCGCTGCCAGACATCGTCGACGTGGTAGGCGATCAGGTCGAGGTGCTGGCCGATGGCGGCGTGCGCACCGGGTTGGACGTGGTCAAGCTGGTGGCGCTGGGGGCGCGTGCGGTCCTGATCGGCCGGGCCTGGGCCTGGGCGGTGGCCGCGCGGGGCGAGCCCGGCGTGCGCCACGTCCTGAAGGTGATGAAGGCCGACATCGACGTGGCCCTCGCCCTTATGGGGCAGAACTCGATCACGGCCGTCGATCGGAGCGCGCTTTACACCGGGGCCCGTGCCATGATCGATCTGTGATCTCGATCACCACCAAGTCGCCGTATGCCCTGAGTGCGCTGGTGGAGCTTTACCGCTACGGCGACCGGGCTCCGGTGCCGATCGCCGAGCTGGCCCGCCGGCGGGGCATCCCGGTGCAGTTTCTGGAGCAGCTGTTCGCCGGGCTGCGCCGGGCCGGGATCCTGCGCTCCCAGCGTGGGGTGCGGGGCGGGTACGCGTTCGCCCGTCCGCCCACCGACATCACCGTCCTGGAGGTGGTGGACCTGCTCGACGGACCGCTGGGCCACGGAGCCGACGGAGTGTTCGCGGAGGCCGCCGCGGCCGCCCGTGCCGTGCTGGCCGGCTCGACCGTGGCCGACGTGGCCGACACCGAGGTCCGCACCTCAGGTGCGGCCATGTACCACATCTGAATGCGGCTAGGAATCTGACCCGCGCCTGACGGAACGGACGCTAGAGTCGCTGGGGATGAAGAGGGGCATCCGAGCAGTGTTGCGGGGACTGGGGATGGCTGGAGCCGTCGGGCTCGCCGCCGCGCCCTCGCTGGCCGCGGGCGCCGGTCCGGGGCCCCGGGTGCGCCTGGGCGGGCCGCCACCGGTCTCGGCACACGCGGCCGACGTGGGTGGGCTGTCGCCGGGCGCCCTCATCCACTTCACGGTGGCCCTGAAGCCGCGCACCGGCTTGGCCTCGTTTGTCCAGCAGGTTTCCGACCCAGCCTCACCGCGGTACCGCGCGTACCTGACTCCGGCCCAGTTCGGCCAGCGGTTCGGGGCCACCGCGCCCCAGTTGGCTGCGGTGGAGGCCTCGCTGCGGACCCACGGACTCGAGCCGGGCCCCGTGTCGGTGAACCGGCTGTCGATACCCGTGACCGCGAACGCCGGAACGGTCCAGCGCGCGTTTGCGCTGTCGTTACGCCGGGTGCGCCTGCTCAGCGGACGCACCGCCGTCGTGCCGAACGCCGCGCCCGCGGTGGACGCTCCGATCGCCGGCGACGTACAGGCGATCGTCGGGCTGAGCAGCGTGGCCGCGCCGCGCCCCCTGGTGGCCCGCCGGACACCGAGCGCCCGGGCCGGGCAGTCGCTTCCCCGCAATCGCGGCCACGTGGCCACTGGCGGCCCGCAGCCGTGCGCGGGCGCCAGCTCGGCCGCGTCGGGCGGCGCCCACACGGCCGATCAGATCGCCTCGGCCTACCGCTTCTCGGGCGTGTATGGGGCGGGCAACCTGGGCCAAGGCCAGACGATCGCCATGTACGAGCTTGAGCCCAACGACGGGCAGGACATCGCGGCCTACCAGTCCTGCTACAGGACCGGTGCCCAGGTCAACTACATCCCGGTGGATGGCGGCGCGGGCTCGGGTGGGGGGAATGGTGAAGCGGCGCTCGACATCGAGATGGCCATCGGGCTGGCGCCCAGGGCGACGATCCTGGTTTACCAGGGGCCGAACTCCAGCTCGGGCACCGCCGGCTCGGGTCCGTTTGACACGTTCAGCGCGATCATCAACCAGAACCGAGCCCAGGTGATCTCAACCTCCTGGGGCTCGTGCGAGCCCGACAACGGAACGGCCGCGGCCAACGCTGAGAGCAACCAGTTCCAGCAGGCTGCCGCCCAGGGACAGACGATCCTCGCCGCATCGGGCGACTCCGGCGCCGAGGACTGCATCACCTCCACGCCGCCCAACCCCACGCCGGCCGTCGATGACCCGGGCAGCCAGCCCTATGTGACCTCGGTCGGCGGCACCACGCTGAGCGGCCTCGGGCCTCCGCCCGCAGAGACGGTGTGGAACGGCGCAGGCACCCCGCTGGCCCTCGTCGGCACGTCGTCCGGCTCCTCGGGCGGCGGCGTGTCGCAGCTGTGGAAGATGCCGTCTTACCAGTCCGGCGCGGCCGCGTCGCTCAACGTCGCCCAGGCCAACTCGTCGGGGTCGGTGTG
>DASZGO010000348.1:0-22573 GCA_035938755.1 Solirubrobacteraceae bacterium
GCCGGCACTATCGACGGCGGCGAGGACCTGCTGCTCGCAGCCGCGGCGCTTGATGTCGAGCTGCAGGCGGATCGCGGCGAACGGCGGCGTGCTCAGGTGCTCGAGCGCCGTGTCGAGGCTGAGCGGGCGGCGGGGATCGAGCGACCGGTAGTCGTGCGCGACGTGCAGTTCGCGGCCGTCGCGTGATGCCAGCACGTCGAACTCGATCATGTCCACCCCGGCCTCCAGCGCTGCGTCGAAGCTGGCGAACGTGTTGCCGGGGGCGATCAGGTCCGCCCCCTTGTGCCCGACCCGACGCACGGGCGGGCGGGCTAGCGCTGACACCCCGCGCACCAGTATGTCGTGCGGTTGGCGTCGCCCTGGCCTTTGGCCCGCACCCGCTCCCCGCATCGGGGACAGGGCTGGCCGGTCCGCCGGTAGACCCGCGGCTGGATCGTCCGGGGGCCCTCAGTGGCCGAGCGGAGCATGCGCGGCCGCATCGACTCGATCACCGATCCGGCCTCGGCGCCCGTCAGGTGCCCGAGCGGCCTCCAGGGGTCGATCCCCGCCTCCCAGCAGCCCTCGGCCTTCCAGATGTTTCCGATACCGGCCACGTTGCGCTGATCAAGTAGCGCGTCGCCGAGCGGCCGCGTCGGGTCGTCGCCGGCCAGGCGGGTCAGGAACCGATCAGAGTCGAAGTCGGGCGCCAGGACGTCGGGGCCCAGCTGGCTCAGTCGCTGGTCGAACCGCGTCCGTGCGTCGGTGAGTAGCTCCAGCTGCGGACCTTCGAACTCAGCCACCCACTGCTGCCCGGCGCGCAGGACGACCCAGGCCCGCGAGGAGTGTGGCTCGAGCGCGCTGACTCGCCACGAGCCGGTCATCCCGAGGTGCGAGTGCAGAACCAGATCGCCATCAAATCTCAGAAATAGGTGCTTGCCGTGGGTGTCGATCGACCGCACCGCCCGGCCCGCGAGTCGGTCCGGCCAGCCCGGGTTCCGGGGACTGCGAAGCTCCTCGACCACCCGTCCCTCCAGCACCGGGCGGATGCGGTGGGCCGCGTAGGCGATGGTGTCGCCCTCAGGCACTCAGCGTCAGTCTCCGCGGGCCCCGGCTGAAACCGAGGTGCTCCAACACGGGAGCGAGCCGGGAGGCCATGGCGGGTTCGCCGTCCACCTTCTCCAATCCCAGCCGTTTGATCTGGCCAGTCTTCACCCGCTCCACCAGCGCCTCGAGCGCCGGGTCCAGGCGCGGATCGTCGGGCTCGACTAGCGTTTGGAGGCCCTTTCCGCCGCGCTCCAGATACAGGATCGGCTCGCCACCGGCCAGCACCACGTGGGCGCCGGCCACGCGTGCCGTGCGCCCCTTCCTGGGCCAGGGCAGGACCGCGCCGTACGGCTGGGCCGGATCGACCGCGGCCAGCACCAGCGGACGGTCGGCGTCCGAGCTCTCGGCCCGCAGGCGCTCGACGGCCCCGGGCAACGCAAACTGGGCCCCGCCCAAGCCCTCCACGAAGTAGCCCCGACGGGCGATCCCCAGCGTCTCGAGCTGGGTCAGCTCGGAATAGATCGACGAGAACCCGCCGGGCAGTCCCTCGGCCAGCACCTGTTCCCGGGTGAGGATCCCGTAGCGCTCGAGCAACAGCTCGGCGAGCGCCCGGCGCCGGGCCGCCGGATCGGCCTCGGCGCGCAGCAGCGCCCCGGTGAGCGACCACCGGCCCTGCACGCCCTGGTGTCCCGACGCGGCTCCCCGACGCCGGCGGGCCGAGAACCGCCCGGCGCGTCTGGCCAGGTCACGCTGGGCTCGGGCCAGGGTGAGCCGCGGCGCGCGGAGCGGCGCGAACGCGTCGTTGGTCACCTCGCCGGCCCAGGCCAGGTCCCACAGGGCGTCCTGCAGCTCTTGGGGCGGAAGGTCGACGTCGACCAGGAGATCGGTGAAGAAGCAGGCCCCCTGGGCCAGACGCTGGCGAATCGCAGCGTGCGAGTCGAGCTCGGGGGGGTCGCGGGTGGGCGGGCGATTAATCACCGGCGCCCCCAGCAGCGGCAGATCCTCTCGGAAATACAGGGCCACCCGGCCTGAGCGGCGGCCCAGGGCGCCGGACCCGATCCACACCACTTCCCCGGAAGCGCAGAGCTGATCGAGCCAGCTGGGCGAGTACGCGCCGATCCGGCGCGGCAGCACGTCACGCTCCCAGACCTCGGCCGGCAGCGCCAGCGCCTGCAGTGGGACCAACGCCTCCCGCAGGCGGTCGATGCCGGCCCCGGTGGCCGGATGGCGATCGACGTTCTGCCAGTTGGGGAGGAACCGGGCGAGGGCCCGCGCGTCAACCGGCTCGACCTCCTTGCGCAGCGCGGCCAGCGACGCGCGCCGGAGGCGACGGAGGACCTCCGGGTCACACCATTCGCGCGACGTTCCGCCGGGCCGGAGCTCGCCGCGCACCAGTGCGCCCCGCCGCTCGAGCTCGGCCAGCACGGCCGAGCAGTCGACTCCGTAGCGCGCCTGGACGTCGGCGCTCGTGAACGGTCCGTGCGTGGCGGCATACCGGGAGAGCAGACGGGCCAGGGCGTCAGGTACGTCCTCCAGAAATGCGTCCGGTAGGCCTCCCGGCGGCGCCGCGCCCAGGGCGTCCCGGTACAGGCCGGCGTCGGCGGCGGCGATCCACCGCGGCTCGTGTTTGATCCGGACGGTTACCGCCCGTCGTTCGCCCCGCAGTTGCTCGAGCATGCCCGGCACGTCCAGCCCGTCGAGAACCCGGGCGGTGAGCTCGGCCGCCGTCAGGTCTCCCAGTCGGCGCAGCAGGTCGTGCAGCTCGTCGCGGCTGGTGGCCCGGCGCAGGGGATCCAGAGCCTGAAGCTGATCCTCAACCTGGGCCAGAGCGTTCGGGTCGATCAGGTCGCGCAGCTCCTCCTGACCCAGCAGCTCGCGCAGCAGGTCCCGATCGAGCGACAGGGCGGCCGCGCGCCGTTCGGCGTTCGGGGCATCACCCTCGTACATGTACGTGGCCACGTAGTCGAACAGCAGCGAGGAGGCCATCGGCGACGCCGTCGGCGTCTCCACCTCGACCAGCGAGAGCTCGCGCCGGTGCAACCGGGTCAGCAGCTCGCGCAGTCCCGGCAGGTCCAGCACGTCCCGCAGGCACTCGCGATAAGTCTCGAGCACGATCGGGAAGTCCTCGAACTCCTTGGCCACCTCGAACAGCGACTGGGCCTTGAGGCGCTGCTGCCACAGGGGGGTCCGCTTCCCGGGCCGGGCGCGGGGGATCAGCAGGGCCCGGGCGGCGTTCTCCCGGAAGCGAGCGCCGAACAGCGCGCTGGAGGACAGCTCGGCCACCACTCGGTCCTCGATCTCCTCGGGATCGATCAGCACCAGGTCGGCTCCGGGCGGCTCCTCGGCGTCAGGCAGGTGGATGATGATCCCGTCGTCTGACCAGATGGCATCCGACTCCAGCCCCAGCTCCTCTCGCACCAGCGCGCTGAGGGCCAGGCCCCAGGCGGCGTGAACCCGGCTGCCGAACGGCGACAGCACGCACAGCCTCCAGTCGCCGATCTCGTCCCGGAAACGCTCGACCACGATCGCCCGGTCCGACGGCACCACTCGGGTGGCCGCCTGCTGCTCGGCCAGGAACTCGACCAGGTTGGCCGCGGCCCGCCGGTCCAGGTCGTAATCCTGCTCCAGCTGCTCCGGCGTCTGGTCGACGGCCCAGCGCGCGAATGCGCCGATCGCGTCGCCCAGCTCCTTCGGCCGGCCGACCCCGTCTCCCTTCCAGAACGGGACCGCGCCCGGCAGCCCAGGAGCCGGCGTGACGATCACCCGGTCGCGGGTGATCTCCTCGATCCGCCAGGTGCTGGCGCCGAGCAGGAAGGTCTGTCCCGGACGGGCCTCGTAGACCATTTCCTCGTCCAGGTCGCCCACCCGCCGGCCGTCGGGGAGCGTGACGGCGTACAGCCCGCGGTCGGGGATCGTTCCTGCGTTGGCGACGGCCAGCTGGCGTGCGCCCGGACGGGCCCGAATCGTGCCCGCCGTGCGGTCCCAGATGATCCGCGGTCGCAGCTCGGCGAACGCCGTACTGGGGTAACGGCCGTCCAGCATGTCCAGGACGTGATCCAGCTGTCGGCGTGGGAGCTCGGCATACGTGTGGGTGCGGGTGATCAGCTCGTACAACCCATCCACGCCGACCGGCGCGTCATCCGCTGCCGCGGCCGCGATGGCCACGATCTGCTGGGCCAGGACGTCAAGCGGGTTGCGGGGCACCACTGTGGACTCGATCGCCCCGTCTCGCATGCGCCGGGCTACCACCGCGCACTCGAGCAGGTCGGCCCGGAACTTGGGGAAGATCCGGCCCTGGCTCACCGCGTCGACCGAGTGCCCGGCCCGGCCGATCCGCTGCAGGCCCCGGGCCACCGACTTCGGCGACTCGACCTGGATCACGAGGTCCACGGCGCCCATATCGATGCCCAGCTCCAGAGATGAGGTGGCGACCAGGCAGGGCAGTTGACCGGACTTGAGCAGCTCTTCCACCACCTGGCGCTCCTCGCGGGCCAGGGAGCCGTGGTGGGCCCGGGCGATCTCGGCCGGTTCGCGCCCCGCCTCGAGGTCCCCGGCCTGGGCCAGCTCGTTCAGCCGCAGGGCCAGCCGCTCGGCGCTGCGGCGGTTGTTGACGAACACGATGGTGGAGGAGTGCGAGCGGATCAGCTCCAGCAGCTCGGGATAGATGGCGGGCCAGATCGACCGGCGCGTGGCGTCGCCAGCGCCTGAAGCCAGCGGGTCCAGCGCGTCGCCGGCCGGAGCGTCGGGTTCGGCCATCGACTCCACGGGAACCCGGATCTCCAGGTCGAGTTCCTTGCGCACGCCGGTATCGACGATCCGGCACTTACGGCGCGGGCCGACGAGGAAGCGGCCGATCTCGTCGAGTGGCTTCTGGGTGGCCGACAACCCGATCCGCTGGACCTCGCCTCCCGCGGCCTCGGTCAAGCGCTCCAGCGTGAGGGCCAGGTGGGCCCCGCGCTTGGTGGCGGCCACGGCGTGGATTTCGTCCACGATGCACGACCGGGCTCCGGCGAACAGCTCCTGAGCTCGGGAGGTCAGCATCAGGTAGAGCGACTCCGGCGTGGTGATCAGGATGTCCGGCGGCTGGCGCAGCATGGCCTGGCGCTCGCGCTGGGGGGTGTCCCCGGTACGGACGGCCACGCGCAGATCGACGCCGATTCCCCGTAGCGGCAGGCGCAGGTTGCGGTCGATGTCGTATGACAGCGCCTTGAGCGGCGAGACGTAGACCAGGCCGATCCCCGGATTGGCTCCGGCATCGTCGGCCAGCTGGTCGATGGCCCATAGGAACGCGGCCAGCGTCTTGCCCGACCCGGTGGGCGCGGAGATGAGCACGTTCTCGCCGGAGGCAATGGCGGGCCAGGCCAGCTCTTGGGCCGCGGTGGGCGCAGCGAAGGCGCGCCGAAACCACTGCTGGGTTGGTGTGTTGAAGTGGTCGAGGGCGGCCACCCAGCGAGCGTAGCGCCCGGGTCTGGACACACGTATGAGGAGGCTCAAGATCGGCGTATCGGCACCCGATAACTATCGGGTGGGGTCGTGCTGACACGTCGCGACGCGCTGGCCGAGATGGTCCGGGCGGCACAGCGAACCCGGCTGCCGGCGCCCCGGCGCCTGCACGCCACCGCGGTCAAGCCGGGGATGGTGGCGCTGGCCTGGGAGCCGGTGCCCGGCCGCAAGGTCCACTACGAGTTGTTCCGCAACGGACACCACATCGCCCGGGCCCGCCACCCGCACTTCAAGGACCACCGCGTGCGACCCAGCTCGACCTACCACTACGTGGTGGCGGCGCGCAGCGGCCCGCTCGGCGGCCGTCGGTCGCACGAGCTGACGGTGCACACGCCGGCGCGATTTCACACCCCGCCCACCCCGCCGGCCCCCACCTCGCCGCCGACAGTAGCGCTCCCCAACTGGCCTGACCCCACGCTGACCCAGCCGATGGTCGACCGCCTGTTCTGGCGAGCCGGGTTCGGACCCACGGACGCCGACCGCCACGAGTGGACCGGCCAGCCGGCCAGCGCCCTCATCGAGCACTTCCTGAGCACCCCGTATGCCCTGGCCTCCACCGCCACCCCGCCGACCAATCAGGGCAGCCCCATTGATCCGCTGGCCTCCGATCAGGAGCTACAGATGGAGTGGCTGGACCGGATGCAGAGAACCGCCAATCCGTTCGTCGAGCGCATGAACTTCTTCTGGCACCGGCACTTCGCGGTGAGCCGGGATGCCGGGATCCCCTCGAGCTTCCTGATGGCCTACCGGGACCGCCTGCGTCGCTACTCCGACTTCCAGGCCAACCCCACGGCCAGCTTCGCCGACCTGGCTCTGGAGATGACTACTCAGG
Source organism: Solirubrobacteraceae bacterium (assembly GCA_035938755.1). GTDB lineage: Bacteria > Actinomycetota > Thermoleophilia > Solirubrobacterales > Solirubrobacteraceae > Palsa-465. The sequence goes on from DASZGO010000348.1 coordinate 6,359, forward strand.
ACGCCGCCATGTCGTTGTATCTCACCGGCAACCTGAACCGCAAGGGGGCGCCCAACGAGAACTACGCCCGGGAATTCATGGAGCTGTTCACCCTCGGTGTAACCGATGCCTCGGGTCGTTCGAACTACAGCCAGACCGACGTCCGCGAGCTGGCCCGGGCGTTCACCGGCTACGGCGTCGACTACAGCACGGCACAGGTGACCTTCAACCAGGGCAACTTCGACACCGGCACCAAGTCGTTCCTGGGCTCGACGGGGAGCTTCGACGCGGCCGCCGGGGTGCGGATCGTGCTCGCCCAGCCCAACCACGGGCCGTTTCTGATCAACAAGGTGTGGAACGAGTTCATCGCCGTCCCCATTCCCGGTGACACCCTGGCTTCGCTGGCCTATCAGTACACCTCAGGCGCCCACCAGCTGGCCCCGGTGCTGCGCAACCTGCTCCGCCACCCGCTGATGTTCGACTCGCTGGATGAGCCGACCATGATCAAGTTCCCGGTGGCCTACGCCGTGAGCCTCCTGCGGACGCTGGGCGCGCCGCTGCGGGACACGGTGCAGACCAACGCACTCGGCGACATGCAGCAGCAGCCCTACCACCCGCCCAACGTCGCCGGCTGGGAGGGCGGCCAATCCTGGATGAGCACCACGACCTCGGTGGCCCGGTTTCAGCTCGTGGTCACCCTTCAGCAGCTGCTTCCGCCGCCGGCCGATATCCCCGCCGAGACCCCGCAGCAGGCGCTCGCCCGCGCCTACGCAGCCTGCGGATCGCCCTGGCTGTCGGCCCAGAGTCGCTCCATCCTCGCCGCCTACGCCCAACAGGCCCCGGCCGCCACGGCCAGCCAGCGGGTGGAGCGCTACCTCGCCCTGGGTGAGCTGATCCTGGGTGGCCCGGACGGGCAGGTGATGTGATGGCGGAGCCAGCCCCCACGCGCTGCACCGTCTGCGAGGAGATCCGGCTGGCCGAGGTCCGCGATGCCCGGCCCAGCCAGGTTCTGCCCATCCCCAACGCCGCCCTGGCCGGCTTTCCTGAGGGCCGCTCGCCCCACGCGCTGACCCGCCGGCGACTGTTCCAGCTGGGCGTAGCCGGCTTCGCCTCGGTCTACGCCGCCCAGCAGCTGGGATGGGAGTCGGTGTGGGAGAGCGCGGTGGCCGAGGCCGCCGGCGGGCCCACCAAAGCGCTGGTCGTGCTGTACCTGGCCGGGGGCCAGGACGGGCTCAACGCGATCGTGCCCGCGGGCAGCACCGACTACTCGATCTACGCCGCCAAGCGACCCAAGCTACATCGCGGGCAGGGGCCCACGGCCGGCGGGGTGGTGGGCTCCCAGGTCATCCCCGGCACCGGCGGCGAGCTGGCGTTCGCCAACCCGCTGGTCTCGAGCACCGGCGGCGGAGACAACGGCGACCCCACCCATGGCCTCGACGTGATCTACGGCGACGGCAGCGGTGGCCCGGGCTCCAATCTGGCCATCCTGCCCGGCACCGACTACACGCCCCCCAACCTGTCGCACTTCACCTCGTCCGACCACTGGTTCGCGGGACAGACCGACCCGGTGAGCACCGGCTGGCTGGGCCGCTATCTGGACCTCTACGGCTCGGCCACCAACCCGCTCCAGGGGATCTCGATCGGCGGATCGCTGTCCAAGGCGCTGCGCGCTCGCTCGGCTCCGGTGTCCACCGTCGCCAGCAGCAACTTCGCGAACCTGGGCTTCCGAGCCGGGGGGCCGTCCGCCTCGACAGTCAAGCCCAACTCGTGGATCCAGCAGCTGAGCGGCGTGCCAGCCGGTTCCAGAAACCTCTCCTTGGCCCGTGTGCGCCAGAGCTACGGCCTGGCCACCAGCGTGTTCAACCAGCTCTCGCCGTTGGGCGCTCCAACCCTGGGTACCGGCTACCCGAGCGGCGGTAACGGCCTGCCCGGAGCCCTCCAGCTGGCGGCGTTCCTGCTGGGGGCGAAGCTGGGCACGCGAGTAATCACGATCAACTGGGGCTCGTTCGACACCCACGGCAACCAGATCTCCCAGCAGGACCCACAGCTGGTCACTCTGTCGCGCTCGCTCAGTGCATTCCTAGCCGATCTGAAAACGCGGGGCATCGACGATCGCGTGTCCGTGCTCGTGTTCTCCGAGTTCGGCCGCCGGGTGGCCGAGAACGGCTCGGCAGGCACCGACCATGGCGCCGGAGGTCTGATGATGCTGGCCGGAACCGGGGTGAACGGCGGCCTGGCCGGTCAGTTCCCGGGGCTCTCGACGCTGGACCAGACCGGCGACCTGCTGGTGCCCACGGACTTCCGCTCGGTGTACGCCGAGACGATCTCCAGCTGGCTGGGCGGCGATCCCACCCAGGTGCTGCCCGGCATCGGGGCCGCGGGCTACCCGGCGACCACCGTGACCCGGGGCGACGGACGATCGGGGCTGTTCCATTGATCCGCTGGGCGGCGCTGCTCACTGTGGCCCTGGCCCTGGGCTTCGGCACGGCCGCGCTGTCGGCGCCCCACCACCGTCCGGCCAAGCGCTGCCACCGCCAGCGCCACCACCGCCGGTGCCCGCCCCCGCGCCACAGGCCCAAGCCCAAGCCGAAGCCGAAGCCGGGCCAGCCCACGTCAACCACCACGGTTACCACCCCCCCGCCACCCGCCACCACGACCACGCCCACCGGACCGCTGCCCAGCCGGCTGGAAGTGGACGAGAACGATCAGCCCTACTCGCTGTTCCCCAGCCATGACCCGGTTGCCGCCGGGGTGGTGAAGTTCAACCTCTACAACTTCGGCCAGGACGACCACACGTTTGCCGTCGTCGACTCGCATGGACACTGGCTCGCGTTCGCCTACGTGCCGGCAAACCAGCCGCAAGCTGCCGTACCGGTGAGCGTCAACCTGCCCGCCGGCACGTACACGCTCGAGTGCACTCTGCCCGGCCACGCCAACCTGGGCATGGTGAACAGCCTGACGGTCAGGTAGCCGGCGGCGGATCCATGAATGCCACCGCCGGGCTCAGCCCGGCGGACCGGCGCAGCGCGGCGATGCGCCGTCCCGGCTGGACCGCGGGTTTGACCTCCGTCAGATCTTCGCCCAGTCGCTCGGCCAGCCCGTCGATGTTCTCGACGATCACAGTCAGCCCCCACAGCTGGACCCGCTCCACGTCCGGCGCCTGCACCAGCTCGAGGATCGCCGGACCGACGCGGCGGAAGCCCTGCCGCAGGCCCTGCCGGCTCTCGGTGACCCGGCGCAACCCCAGCCCGGCTTGCTCGAGCGCGGCGGCGGTCCGGTCAAACGAAGGGGTGAGCAGGACCACATGATCGATGCCGGTGGCGCGGTTGGGATGGGCCGGCCGGTGGGCCGGGGCGAGGGCGGGTCCGTCGGCCGGGTCGACGGCCAGGCCATCGATCTCCCGCACATCGCCTAATCCCTCGATGGCCCAGCCGACGATGCCGTGGCCGGTGGCGCCGAGTTCCAGCTGCACCCCGCCCAGCTCAATTTGCGAGCCGGCGACCTGGAACCCCAGCCGGGCCCACGCTGGCCCCGGGTCGGCCACGGTCAGGCGGCGCAGCCGCGGGCCGGCAGCCGGAGCGTTCACGTGCCTGCAGCCGGGGCCTCCGGCTGGCCCAGGTCGACGTCGAACCAGACCGTGAACCGCCGCCCGCGGGGCGTGGCCACCGGGCCCACTCCCCAGCGCGAGGCGGCCCGGTCCACCAGCATCAGCCCACGGCCGCCCCAATCGGTCGGCGCCACCGAAATCGCGGGATCGAACCCGCTGCCCGGATCGTCTACCCGGACCCGAACCCGCTGTGGGTAGATCGTGACCCGCAGGCCCAGCCGCAGATCCGAGCCGTCCACCGGATGGATGACGGCGTTGGTGGTCAGCTCGGAGGTCAGCAGCACCAGGGTGGCCAGCTCGGCCTCGTCAACCCTCGGTTCCAGACCTTGTCGGACCTCGGCTCGGGCTTGGGCCGGCGCGGTGGGCTCGCGCTGCAGCTCGACGTCGATTCGCTCCAGGAAGTCCTCCAACTCGGTGGACTCGGCCCCCCCGGGAGTCAGGTTCACCCGCTGGGCCAGGCCGGCGAGCCGCAGCAGCGAGGTCACCTCCTCGGGCGCCGGCACCACGTCCAGACCCACCCCGCGCTCCCCGGCCTCACGCTCCAGCCAGATCAACGTCCGGGTGCCAGCCGAGTCCACGAACGTCACGCCTTGCAGATCCAGCACGACCTGGTTCAGAGCTCCGTCTCCCAGCGCCCGTTCAAACGCTTCGGTCAGCTGCGGGCAGCTCGCGCTGTCCAGCTCGCCAGAGATGGCGATGGTCCGGGTTCCGGCTTCGCCTCCAGGCTCGACCTGGATCTCGAAGTTCGGCTGGCGGTCAGTCACGGAGCGTGGCCGGCCGAAGTGTGGGCGGGACCGGTTTCACTTCGGCTCGGATCGCGGTGGGGCGCAGGGCCACGGCCCCGGTGTCATCGGCCTGTCCGGCCACCTGGTACTCGGCCAGCTCGGACTCCAAGGCCTGTAGAAGACCGTCCGGCGGCAGTCCGGCATTGTCGGCCAGCACCCGTCGTAGCCGGTCGGGGCCGAAACGACCTGCCTCGCCGCGGGTATCCGTGACCCCATCGGTGTACATCAGCAGGGTTTCCTGCGGGCTGATGACCAGCCCGCGGTCTGACCACGTACTCCCGGCCCAGCCACCGAGCAGCGGGCCGGGCGACCCGATCTCCCGGATCCGGCCGTCGTGGCGGACGATCAGCGGCGCCGGGTGGCCTGCCGAGCTCATCACCACTCGATCGGGCTCGAGCCGCACGCACAGCGCGGTGCACAGGGACAGGCCGGCCTCCTCGCGCAGCGTCTCGTCCAGCCGCTCGAGGATGGACGCCGGGCTCTGGACGTGCTTGGCCAGGAACCGGGCGCCATGGCGAACCAGTGACGTCATCGCGGCGGCTTCCACGCCCCGGCCGGTGACGTCGCCCAGCAGCACCAGCCATCCGGCCGGCGTCTCAATGAAGTCGTAGAAGTCGCCTCCCACCTCCACCACGCCGGACGCGCTGGCCGGGCGGTACATGGTCGCCACCTCCCAGCCCTCGATCGAGGGGCTGGCGTCGGGCAGCAGGCTGCGCTGAAGCGTCTCGGCGATGGCTCGGCGCTCGGTGGCCAGCCGAGCGTTGTCCACGGCGATGGCCGCCCGCTCGGCCAGCTGCGTGGCGAACGCCCGGTCGCTCTCATCGAAGCGCCGCAGCGACTCCGCGGTCACCAGGGTCATGACCCCGACGGTGCGCCCGCGAGCCCGCATCGGCACCAGCATCGCCGAGCGGAAGCCAACTTCACGCAGGAGCTCCAGATGCCGTTCGTTCCGAGCCACTTCCACCAGCTGGGCGTCTGAAATGTCGCTGTACAGCTCCGCCACCCCGCTGCGAGCCACCCGAGTGGTCCCCCGCTCCTCGTTGACCAGCTCGTACTCACGTAGCTCGGTAGCCAGCGCCAGCTTGTCCGGATCAGGGTGGGCCAGGACCAGCCGGCGGGTCACGCCGGCCGTGTCGACCAGGTCGACGGCGCACCACTCGGCGATCTCCGGAACCGCCAGCCAGGCCACGTTGCTCAGGGTCTCCTCGTAGTCGAGCGAGGACATCAGCGTGTCGGTGGCCCGGGACAGGAAGCGCTCCCGCAGCTGGGCCGTCCTCTCCGCGGTGACGTCCTCGATGATCATCACCGTGGCCGCGGGCTGCCCGGCGTCGTCGCGCAGCAGGGTCGCCTTGAGCAGATCCCATTTGACCTCTCCGGTCCGGCGATGGACGGTCCGGATGAGCAGCGGCTCGGCAGCCTGGCCGCCGAGCAGGCGCACGGAGGGAATGTCTTCCATGGTCAGCGGCCGCCCGTGCTCATCTAGCACCAAGTAATCATCCATGATGGCTTGGGCGGATCGGCTCTGGAGCTCCTCCAGCGACTCGAAGCCCATATGACGGACAGCCACTTGGTTGGCGTAGATGATGTGGTGGTGCGGGTCGCGGATCGTCACCGCCTCGGCCAGCGAGTCAAGGATCTCGGCCAGATTCGGGCTACCTCCCCGCAGCGCGTTGGCCAGCTCGTTGAGCAGCCCGGCTCGCTCCGAGACGTCCTCGACCCAGACCAAGTAATCACAGCCAAATTCATGCGATCCGAGCGTGACCGTGAGCTTGACCGGAAACTCGCGGCCGTCCGAGCCGCGGGCGATCAGGTCCCCGCCCCAGACCGGCGGGTCCGGCACATCGCCGGCTTGGAGCCGCCGGAGCCGCTTCTGCGCCGCTTCATAAGAGGCGGGCGCCAAAAGCTCGCTCAGCTCGATGCCCTCGGGTCCCTCGACGGTGCGGCCAAACATCTCCTGTGCGGTGGAGTCCAGGTACACCACGCGACTGGCCGAGTCCACGCACGCGAACCCGCTGTGCGCGGCCTCTGCGAGTTCCCGCACGAGCGGGAGCGAACCCCAGTCGACGGTCACCCGGTCACGGCGTCGGTCTACTCAGCGTTTTGGCTTGGCCCAGCACCTCGTCCATCATCCCAGTCGTCAACCGTCCGGTGAACGTGTTCTGCTGGCTGGGGTGATAGCAGCCGACCAGGGTGATTGTGTCCAGCCGAGCCTCGGCGCCATGGCCGAACCGGGGCTTGGGCCGGGGCGAGCCGAGCACGCGCAGCGTGGCGTCCCAGGCAAAGCCGCCCAAGGCGACGATCACCGTCACCCCGGTGAGGAGCTCCAGCTCCCGGGCCAGGTAGGGCAGGCAGTTGTCCCGTTCGGTCGTGGTGGGGCGGTTGGCCGGTGGGGCGCATCGAACCGCCGCAGCGACGTAGCAATCGCGCAGCCGCAGCCCGTCGCTCCGTGACACTGAGTGAGGCTGGTTGGCCAACCCGGCGCGGTACAGCGCCGCGAACAGCCAATCGCCCGAGCGGTCACCGGTGAATATGCGACCCGTGCGGTTGCCGCCGTGGGCCGCCGGAGCCAGCCCCACGATCAGAAGCCGGGCCGCCGGATCGCCGAACCCTGGGACCGGACGGCCCCAGTACTTCTGCCCGGCGAACGCGGCCCGCTTGACCCGGGCCACCTCTTCCCGCCAGGCCACCAGCCGCGGGCACCGCCGGCAGGTAATGACCTGCCGCTCGAGGGCCGCGAGCTCCTCGCCTGCGGTCACTGCGCGCGGGCTACGCCTTTAGGGCGCGCCCGTACTGGCGCTCGTAGTACTCGCGGTAGGCGCCGGAACGGATCGGCTCCCACCACCAGGAGTTCTCGCGATACCAGGCGACACTGAGATCCAGGCCTTCGTCGAACCTCATCCGCGGCTCCCAGCCCAGCGCTCGCAGCTTCTGAGAGGACAGGGAGTAGCGGCGGTCATGGCCGGGCCGGTCGGCTACGAACTCCATCAGCGACGGGTCGGCGCCACACAGCTCGACGATCCGCTCCACGACCGCCAGGTTCTCGCACTCGTCGGGTCCGCCGCAGTTGTAGGCCTCGCCCGGGTTGCCATGGGCCAGGGTGTGGCCGATACCCCGCCCAAAGTCCTCTACGTACAGCCAGTTGCGGACGTTTCGCCCGTCGCCGTACACGGGCAGACGATCCCCGTGGAGGGCGTTGAGGATCATCAGCGGGATCATCTTCTCCGGGTACTGATACGGCCCGTAGTTGTTGGACCCCCGGCAGATCACCGTCTCCAGGCCGTAGGTATGGAAATAGCTGGCTACCAGCAAGTCGGCTCCGGTCTTGGTGGCGCTGTAGGGACTGGACGGCTGCAGCGGCGACTCCTCGGTGAAGGACCCGGTCTCGATCGACCCGTAGACCTCGTCCGTGGACACCTGGACGTAGCGCAGGCCACGCTCCCGGGCCGCGTCGAGCAGCACGTGCGTGCCCTGCATGTTGGTCACGATGAACGCCTCGGGACCGGAGATCGAGCGATCCACGTGCGTCTCGGCGGCAAAGTTGACGATGGCGTCGCAGTCGGCGACCGCGTCGGCCACCGCCGCGGGGTCCTCGATCGCCCCGTGCACGAATCGGATCTGGTCGATCACGTCATGCAGGTTCTCGCGCCGCCCGGCGTAGGTCAGCTTGTCCAGCACGGTTATCTCGTCGCCGTGCTCGCGAAGGCGCAGGCGAACGAACGTCGAGCCGATGAACCCGGCGCCGCCACATACCAGCAGCCTCATCGCGACCCCACGGTGCTCGACATGAACTCCTCCAGACCCTCGGTCCAGCTGGGCAGCAGGGGAATCTCGGCCGCTCGCTCGGTACCCAGGACGCTGTAGGCCGGGCGCGGGGCCGGGCGAGGCATGGCGGTACTCGGCACGGGCCGAACCTGGCAGTCGAGCCCGGAGCGAGACACGATCTCCTGGGCGAACTCGTACCACGAGCACGACCCCGTCCCGGCCAGGTGGACGATTCCAGGTGGACGCCGCCGGGCCAGCTCCACGAGCGCCCCGGCCAGGTGTCCGGTGAACGTGGGACACCCGACCTGGTCGTCGACCACGTCGAGCTGGTCCCGCTCGGCCGCCAGACGAAGGATCGTCTTGGGAAAGCACGATCCGCCCGTCCCGAACAGCCACGACGAGCGGACGATCGTGTGGGCCGCCGGCGCGCCGCCGGCCACTTCGGTCTCGCCAGCCAGCTTCGACCGGCCGTAGGCCGACAGGGGGGCGGTAGGGTCCGATTCGACGTACGGCTCTCGCTGGGAGCCATCGAACACGTAGTCGCTCGAGATGTGGACCATCCAGGCTCCCGCGGCGGTTGCCGCCCGGGCTACGTTGCCGGCGGCGGTGCCGTTGACCGCGACCGCGGCGGCGAACTCGGCTTCCGCTCCGTCCACGTCGGTCCACGCCCCGCAGTTGACCACCACGTCCGGCTTCGAGTGCGAGATCGCGGCCTCGACGGCCGGCTGGTCGATGATGTCGAGAGCGGCGTGCCTGAGCCCCACCGCCTCGATCCCGGCGAGGCTCGCGGTGGCCGCGAGGTCCTGGCCCAGCATCCCGCCGGCACCCGTAATCAGCATCCGCATATCGGCGCCAAGGGTAAACGGCGGCGGGGGGCCGCCTAGTCCTGCCAGTCGACCTCCACCATCTCGCCATCGCCGCCCTCCGGGCGGTCAGAGCCGATCGCCAGCAGCTCCATGCCTGCGGGTCCGCTCTCGAACGTGCGCACCACCTGCGGGGCGACGCGTAGCACGTCCCACTGCTTGAGCTCCACGACCTCGTCGCCCAGCCGCGCCCGCCCGGAGCCGTTGACGACCACGTACGCCTCCTCCTGTTCGCGGTGGCGGTGACCGACCGGAGAGCGGAAGTTGGGCAGGTACCGGAAGTGGCTCACGCCCAAGTGCTCGGACTCGATGTGGTTGCGGCTAAACCGCGCTTCGACATCGGTCGTGCGCCCTTCGAGCGCGTTGTCGATTTCCATCAGGTTCTTACGAGTGAAGTCGGACATGCGCGTAGCTTCGCACGTCCCGGGCACTGCGACCAGTCACCTTGGGGGCACGCCATACTGGCCGCGTGGCTAGACGCTGGCTGACGTTTATCGCCGTCGCCACCGCGTGTGCGGTTTTCGCGCTGGCCGCCGGGCTGGCCGGTTGCGGGAGCAGCTCGCAGCCGCCGGTCAAGAGCACGCCCCAGGCGCCGGGCGGGATCCCCCAAGGGCGCCCGCAGGTCGTCCAGCCGACGGCCGGACAGCAGGGGGTCGTGGTGGCCGGCAACGGCAGCGGCGACCCGATCGGCGATCCCAACGCGCACGCCCCCTCCGACACCGAGATCCGCGCCGAGCTGCGCCAGGAGCTGGTGGCCGCGCAAAAGACCAGCGCCACCTACATCAACCCGCTGCGCTACGTCTCGGTCTGGGAGCGGACCGACCAGGGCGTCGACGCGATCATGCCGGTCGGGGCGCCGATTCTCGCTCCTTGCCGGATCAAGATCCTGGCCATCGAGCCGAACTGGTACGCCGGGCAGCCGCTCGTTTACTGGGAGCTGCTGGAGGGACCCGACGCGGGTCGGGTCCAGTTCGTCGCCGAGCAGATCACCGCCATCGCCCCGCCGGGGTCGATCCTTCAGCAAGGTCAGCCGATCGCCCGGTTCGCGCCGAGCGGAACCGCGATCGAGTTCGGGTGGGCGACCCCCAACGGCGTGACCCTGGCCCGGGCCACCACCGGCTACGAGGAGGGTCATTTCACTCCGGCGGGTAGTTCCATCCGCGCCTGGCTCAACGCGCTTGGCGCGGGAGCCGGGCCCGATCGGCACTAAGCGGCTACCGCTTCCGACTCCTCACAGAAGTCGAGCAACAGCGAGGTGAAGCGCTCAGGCGCCTCCACCTGGGGGCAGTGACCGATCCCGGGCAGCAGCTCCAGCCGCGCCCTGGACACCGCGGCCAGGATCTGGTCCGCCCCGCGATGGAACACCAGCCGGTCCTGGTCCCCCCACACGATCAGCACTGGCACCGAGATACGCGGCAGCTGGAACGGATTGCGCAGCTCCGGGATCAGCCGGTGGGCGGTGTCCAGGTAGCGCGCCACGGTCGCGCGGTCGGAGTGATGCGCGGTGAAGGCCGCCACCGCCGCCTCCTCGACCGCATCCGGCACGGCGAAGGCCAGCGTGCGGTAGAGGCGGGCCACAGTGGCGCGAATCAGCGCTCCTGAGACCGGGCTGGGTACGGCCAGGAGAAACCGCAGTAGCGGGTCGCGCTCCACCAGATACAGGAGCCGGCTCATCTCCAGGCCGGCCGGAGCCACCGGCATCACGCCGGCCAGACGACCGCCGTGGCGCTCGGCCAGCCGCAGCGAAACGCAGCCGCCCAGCGAATTGCCGACCACGATCGCGGGCGCGTGGTTGGAGCCCACCAGATAGCGGAGCGCCGCCGCGGCGAATGAGTCGAGCTGAGGCAGGATCGGCTCGGGCTTCAGCCGATCGGCCGCGCCGAAGCCCGGCAGGTCGACCGCGATCGCCCGATGACCCCGGCGCCCCAGCAAGGCCAGGGTCTGGCGCCAGGTGTCGGCGCTGTCGGCGTAACCATGGAACATGAGAATCGGCACGCCGTCGCCCTCCAGCTCCAGCACGCGCGTCTCGTAGCCGGCCAGTCGGGTCCGGTGCTCGAACAGTGGTTGGATCATCGCGGAGTGATTTTCGGTCAACCGGCCGTCGCCGGCGCCGCTTCTGGTGCCCGGTAGGTGACGAAATCACGAGAGCGAACGAGAACCAAGGCCAGCGCGGCCCCGGTCAGCGCGATGATCCCGGCCACCAGCAGGATGTCGTTCATGGCGCTGGCAAACGCGCTGTGAATGGCGACCGAGACCTGAGCGCGTTGCGGTTCCGCCACCGAGGTCAGCACCCGTGGCGTGCCTGCCGCAGCTACGGCATGGGCGATGGCGGGCGTGTGAGAAGCCAGCGGTGTCCCGGCGAGCTTCGGGGCAAGATGCCTGCTCAGCGCGCTCTGGAAGATCGCCCCCAGGGCAGCAATCCCAGTGGCCGTCCCAACCTGCCGGAAAGTGTTGTTGATGCCGCTGGCCATGCCGCTGCGCTGTGGTGGGACCACGCCGATCGCGGCCGAGGCCAGCGTGGGATTGACCAGCCCCACCCCGGCGCCGGCCACAATGAAGCCGGCTAGGAGCGCAGTCCAACCGGAGCTAACGGTCAGGCCACGCATGAGCAGGAGGCCGACCCCTGTCATGCCCAGCCCCGCCGCCAGCAGGACCCTGACCGGGATCCTGTTCGCCAGGTTGCCCGAAACAGCGGCGACGAAGAACGAGACGACAGTGAACGGCAGGAACCGCAATCCGGTCTGCAGGGGTGAGTAGCCGAGCAGCGTCTGTATGTACAGAGTCAGGTAGAGGAACATCGCGAACATCGCCGAGGAGAGAGTGGCCGCGACGATCGCCGCCCCGGAGAACGTGGGCTTACGGAACAGGCTCAAGTCGAACATCGACTGCTCCTGGTACAGCTGCGATGCCACAAACAGCCCTAGCAGGATCACCGAGCCGGAGAGCAGCCCGACGATGAGCGGGCTGCCCCAGCCTTCGGGGTTGCCCCGGATGAGCCCGAGCACGAGCAGGAACAGGGCACCGGTGAACGTGACGGTCCCGATCCAGTCGATGCGGCTCTGACTCGGGTCGCGCGACTCAGCCACCCGGGACAGCGTCAGGACGATGGCCACGGCTCCGATGGGGACGTTGATGAAGAAGATCGAAGACCAGCCCAGGCCCTCGGTCAGCGCGCCGCCCAGCAGGGGCCCAACCGCGGCCGAGGCGGCGATCGTGGCTCCCCAGATCCCGAACGCCGTTCCGCGCTCCCGGCCGTGAAACTCCTGCGCCAGCAGCGCCAGCGACGTGGCGAACATCGCCGCGCCGCCGATCCCCTGTGCGCCGCGGGCGAGGATCAGGAACAGCGGGCTGGGGGACAGCCCGCAGAGCAGCGAGGCGAGCGAAAACAGCCCGAGCCCGACCGCAAACACCATCCGGCGGCCCAGAAGGTCGGCCAGCGCCCCCGCCGTGAGCAGCAACGCGGCCAGCGTCAGCGCGTAGGCGTCGATGACCCACTGGATGTCCGAGAAGCTCGCCTTGAGGTCAGCGGCGATCTTCGGCAGGGCCACGTTGACGATCGTGATGTCCAGCAGCAGCATGAAGGTGGCCACGCAGACCACCGCCAACGTCCACCACTTACGCGGCATAAGCGGCATCCTATCCAGCGTGGTTACCATCAAGGCCGTGCGACGGGGCCTCATGCTGTGCTTGGCCTTCGGGCTGCTCGTGGTGGCTCCGGGGGCCCAGGCCGCCTCGCGTCTGGAGACCTGGACGCTCCACAGCCGCTTCATAAACCCGGCGCTCACCCCGTTCAACGGGCCAGCCCAGCTCCGGGTCAACGTGCTGCTTCCGCCTGGCTACAACGGCCGCCGGCGGTTCCCGCTGCTGCTGTTGCTTCACGGCCACGGCGACAACTACGCCAGCTGGATGGATCCGGCTCACGGAGACCTGCCCGCGCTGGCGCCGGGTGGTGTGGGTGGGATCGTGGTGATGCCTGACGGAGCCCAGGGCTGGTACACCGATTGGTGGGACGGCGGTGCCCGCGGCGGCGACGGCCGCGCCTGGGAGAGCTTCTACCTTGACCAGCTGCTGCCAGTGATTCAGCGGCGGTTGCGGGTCCTGCCTGACCGGCGCTACCACGCCGTGGCGGGACTGTCGATGGGCGGGGAGGGCGCGATCTACCTGGGCGAGCAACGGCCCGATTACTTCGGCACCGTGGCCAGCTTCTCCGGGGTGCTGTCGATCCTGCGTCCCGAGTGGCCGACCGGGTTCGGCACCCAGGGCCAGGACTTCAATCAGGTGTACGGCGCGGCGGGCGGGTTCTATGCCCAGGGTCACGATCCGACCACCTTGGCAGGCAATCTCGCGCACACGCGGGTGTTCGTGCGCGTGGGCGACGGCGTGGTCAACCCGCCCTACCCGAATGAGCTGACCAACTACTTCGGGGCGGCGGCCGAGGTCGAGCTGCGCCAGCACGCCCAGGACTTCGTGGCCGCGGTCGGACCCACCGGAGCCGTCCTGCACTACGAGCCGGTAGACGGGATCCACGACTGGCCGTGGTGGCGCCTGGCGTTTTCGTCGTTCCTGCAGTGGGGCATGTTCGGCTCGGTCTCGAGCTCGTCCACCCGCTGGACCTACGAGACGGTCCGCTCCAGCGGACGAGCCTGGGGCCTACGCTTTCAGTTCAGCCGACCACCGACCACGCTGGAGAAGTTGCAGCTCGAAGGCCGCCGGCTGACCGCCAGCGGCGCCGGTCGGGTCACGATCATTCTTGACTCAGGGCGCCGGTTCACCGGGACGCTCCCGTTCACTCGCGTGATCTCGGGGGCGCGGGGGCGCGGGCGCTAGTGCGCGGCCGCGTCCGCGGCGAAGCGCTGTAGGCCGATCCGCCAGCCATCGGGTGAGCCGACCGCGTCGCGCATCCTCTCCCAGCCGTCGCCATGGCGCTCGATGTTTCGATGCTCCAGCTCGACCCGCGTGCGGTCCGGGGTCTCCGCCAGGAACCGAACTTCGACCTCGCTGACCTGTTTCGGGTCGGTCTCGATTTCCCAGTCGAGCCCGATGTTCCAGGTGAACATGACGCTGTGCGGCGGGTCATAGGCCAGCACGGTGGCCCAGCGACACTCGCTGCCGTCGGTTCCGCGGTCGTAGATGTGCCCGCCGACGCGTGGCTCGAACACCATCTCGGCCAGCGGTGCCTTGAGGATGTGGTGCTCCGGGGGCCACCAGCTGGCGATGCCGTCGGTGAACACGCTGAAGGCGCGATCGATCGGGACCTCGACGGTGATTGACTCGCGCACGCTGGTTACTGTGGATGACATCAGGCCTCCTGGTCGGGTTGGTCGGGGTGATAGTGCTCTGAGGCTGGCAGCTCGGCAGCCGCCTTGAATGCGGCCAGCGACCGCTTCCAGAACCGCTCTAGGTACACGTGCAAGGCTTCCACGCCCTGGGGATCCAGGCTGTAGATGTGCCGGTTGCCGGCGCGGTGGCAGCTCACGAGTCCGCCGTCGGCCAGCACCTTGAGGTGCTGCGATACCGCGGGGCGGCTCACGGGGAGCCCCGCGGCCAGCTCGACGACGGCCGACGGCCGCTCCGCCACCCGCTCGAAGATGACCCGGCGGGTGGGGTCGGCCAGCGCGGTCAGGGCCTTGGCGGCGGTCGGCGTCTCTGTTTCTTCTCGCACCACGGATGCGTAAGCCATTGCTTACCGTAAGCATATCCTTACGTAGCCCCGGGTGTCAAGAGACGCGGGCGGCGGCCCCGGCCGGTGATGTCACTTTTCCGGAAATAGTCAGGACTTTTGTCCACGCGGCCGCCCCCGGGACCGCCGTGGCCGCCTGGTGCAGCCCAGCCGCGGGAGCGGCCGCCCGGGGCGGCGGGGCGCGGCGGGGCGGGGCGCAGGCGGGGCCCGCGGGGCGCGCGGCGCGCGGGGCGGCGGGGCGGGGCGCAGGCGCCGACTTACGCGCGCCCGTAGACCGGGATCGCGGCGCCGCTGATCGGCGCTGAATCCTCGGAGAGCAGGAACGCGATGACCTTGGCGATCTCGGCGGGCTTGACCCACCGCTCGACGTCGGCGTCTGGCATCGAGGCGCGGTTGGCCGGCGTGTCGATCACGCTGGGCAGGATGGCGTTGCAACGAATGCCGTCGTGGCGGTATTCCACCGACACCGCGTGCGCGAACGTGATCACCGCCGCCTTAGAGGAGGCGTAGCCGGCGGCGCCGGAGAACGGCTGGAGCGCCGCGCGCGTCCCCACGCACACGATCGACCCCCCATCCTCCTCCAGCATGACCCCCAGAGCACCCTGGGTCATCAGATAGGTGGGGCGGAGGTTGACCTCAAACTGCCGCTCGAACTGCTCAATCGGCGTTTCGTGCACCCGCCCCCCGGCGGCAAAGCCGCCGACCAGGTTGACCAGCCCCCGCACCGGCGGCCCGCCCGCGGCGGCGGCAAAGACCTCGGCCACAGAATCGGGATCGAAGAGATCGGCCTGAACCAGCTCAAGCGCCTTGTGGTTGTGCACCCGATCGAGCTCCTGCTCCATGACCCACGGCACCACCACCCGCCAGCCGTCGGCGAGCAGTCGCTCGACCACAAAGACGCCCAGACCCCCGGTTCCTCCGGTGACGATCGCCGTGCCGTTCACGTCCGCCACGGACTCTATCTTCGCCTGCGCGATGGAGGTGCGCCGCTTCGTCGATGGATGCGAGATAACCCAGGCCTTACTGGTACGGGAGGCCGAGGTGCGGCTGCGCCGTGACGGCAGCGAGTACCTGAAGCTCACGCTGGGCGATCGCACGGGCAGCGTCCCAACCATGGTCTGGGAGGACATAGACCAGGTCCGCAGCGTCTGCGCGCCGGGACAAGTGGTGCTCGTGAAGGGGCGCTATTCAGTACACCCGCGCTATGGCCCCCAGTTGACGCTCCAGGCGCTCCGCACCGCGCAATCCCATGAGTTCGACCCGGACCAGCTCACGGACGGCCCCGCTCGTACGGCCGACCAGATGGAAGCCGACCTGCGGGAGCTAGTGGCCACGGTCCAGAATCCCCACCTCCGGCGCTTGCTCAGCGCCATTTTCAGCCAGCGCTCAGCCACTTGGCCCCGGTACCGGGACGCCCCGGCGGCCAAGCGCTACCACCAGGCGTATCGCCACGGGCTGCTCGAGCACTGCCTGAGCGTCGCCCAGGCGGTCAGCGCCATCTCGGCCACCTTCCCGGGAATCGATCGGGACGTCGCGGTG
>DASZGO010000349.1:0-5602 GCA_035938755.1 Solirubrobacteraceae bacterium
GAACAGCGCGCCCAGGATGTAGCCGGACAGCGACACGATGGCCAGCGGCACGTGTACGTAGAAGATCTTCTGGACGAAGCCCTGGTCGGCGTCCAGCGGCGCGTAGAAGAACACCAGCGCCAGGGCCACGCCGATGGTGGCGACGGTGGCGAGGGCTAGGCCGCGGAGGCCGCGAGAGTAGATGGGGGGGGACACAGGCTAGTCCTCCAGCAGGTAATCGAACACTGCGTATGCGAGGAGGGCGAACACCGAATCATAGAGAGCCAGGACCAACAGCCACTTGCCTTGGGGGAACGTCGCGCCGTGGCCCAGCAGCAGCGGTCCACTGCCCCGGGAGGTGGCGATCAGCGCAGGGATGAGCAGCGGGAGGCCGATGATGGGGCCGATCAGGTCGCGCGCCCGCGTTTGCACGGCGATAGCCGAGACCAGCGTCCCGATCACGGCGATGCCCAGGTCGGCCAGCAGCAGGAGGACGACCAGACCGCCCAGCGACCGCCCCAGCGACGGGCCCAGGAGCAACAGGTCGAAGGCCGGCAGCGCGATCACCTCGAGCACGATCAGGAACAGGAACAGAGCTGTGGCTTTGGCGATGAGTAGCGACGTGCGGTCCACCGGGGCCAGGAGGAAGGCGTCGAAGCCCCCCTGTTCACGCTCGGCCACGAACAGCCGGTTGACGCCCAGCAGCGCCGCGAACAGCAGCGTGACCGTGAGAACACCGGCGGCCAGCTGGCCATCGACTGTGGCCCGGGCCAGGGCGAAGTGGAAGATCACGAAGCTGGCCAGCGAGAGCAGCACCATCGCGGGCAGCGTCTCGAACGTGCGCAGCTCCAGCCGGAGGTCCTTGCGCAGGATGGTCAGGGCGGTTCTCATGCGTAGAGGTCCTTCAGCCCTGCGGGGTCGAGCTCCCCGGGCGCCCCCAGAAACGCCGCCCGTCCGCCACTCAGCCCCAACACCAGATCGGCCTCGGCCACGGCCGCCTGGGGGTCGTGGCTCGTGAGCACGCGCGTGGCGCCGGCGGTCCGGCCGATCAGCGGCTCGACCAGCTCGCCGGCCGCCGGATCGAGGTTGGCCCGGGGCTCGTCCAGCAGCAGCAGCTTGGGCCGATGGAGCACCGCCCGGCAGATGGCCAGCCGCTGCACCATGCCGCGGGACAGCGAGCGGACGGGATCCTCTGCCCGCCCACGCATGTCCACCGAGTCGAGCACCTCCTCGACCCGCGCCGCCTCGACGCCATGAAGGCGGGCGTGGTAGGTGAGGTTCTCCCGTCCAGTCAGATCGCGGTACAGGAGCGGCTCGTGGGCTAGCAGCCCGACCTGTCCCCGCACCGCGAAAGCCCGCCCGGGCAGCGCCTGGCCGAGCACCTGGACTTCGCCCGCGTGCGGGCGCAGGAGCGTGGCCAGGATCCGCAGGAGCGTCGACTTGCCTGCGCCGTTCCGGCCCAGCACGGCCAGCGTCGCGCCGGCCGGCACCGAGGCTGATAGATCGCGTAGCGCGGTCCGCTCGCCGAAGTGGCGGCTCAGACCGCGCAGCTCAATCGCCGGATCCGCCAAGGTCGCGCCGCAGCGTGCCCACGGCGTGCTCCAGCACGGGCGACAGCACCGGGAACAGCTGCCGGATCGCCTTGGGGTTACCGGGGAAGTTGACGATCAGCGTACGGCCGGCGATCCCGGAGACGCCGCGGCTGAGGATGCCCATCGGGGTGAACTTGAGCGACTCCGCACGCATGGCCTCGGCGACGCCCGGCGCATCCCGCTCGATCACCGCCCGGGTGGCCTCTGGGGTCACGTCGTCCGGCGTCAGCCCGGTGCCGCCGGTGGTGAAGATGAGCGGAATGTCGGCTTCGGGCGCGGAGTGTCGGCGGAGCGTCGCCTCAATCTGGTCGCGGTCGTCGGGAATGAGCTCGCGTGCGACGACGTTTGCGCCGGCCGCGGCCGCCGCTTCGGCCAGCACCGCCCCGGAGACGTCCTCGCTTTGCCCGCCCGCAGCAGAGGTGGAGATCGTAATTACGGCCGCGTTCATGGGCGGGCGAGCTTACGCTCGCCAGTCTCCGGACCGTCCGCCGGACTTCTCGAGCAGCACCACTTCGGCGATCGAAGCGCCGCGCTCGATCCCCTTGATCATGTCGTAGACAGTGAGGGCGGCGACCGAGGCCGCGGTCAGGGCCTCCATCTCGACCCCGGTGGGTCCGGTGGTCCGGGCTTCGGCGGTGAGCACGATCTCACCGCGGCCGGTGTTCACCTCGCCGTCCACTCCGACGAAGCTGAGCGCGAGCGGATGGCAGAGCGGGATCAGCTCGGACGTGCGCTTGGCCGCCTGGATGCCGGCGATCCGCGCGGTGCCGAGCACGTCGCCCTTGGGCGCGTCACCGGACAGCACCGCGGCGGCGGTTTCCGGGCTCACCCGCACCGTCGCGCGGGCCACGGCCCGGCGGTCGGTGGCGGGCTTCTCGGATACGTCGACCATCCGGGCTCGGCCGGCGGCGTCGAGATGGGTCAGGGGTTGCTTGTCGGTCATGAGGGGCACGATAAGTTAGGCACAAGCGACCAACGAGAGGATCTCCATGTCATTCCTCGATAAAGCCAAAGCAGCCGCTCAGCAAGCCGCCAACAAGGTGCAGGAGGGAGTCGACGACATCCAGACGTCGCGCGACCTGACTGGTGCCTACGGTGATCTGGGCCGCAAGGCCTACGAGCTGGCGTCCTCCGGGGCGATCTCCCATCCCGAGCTGGAGCCACTGGTACAGCGCATCACCGAGCTTGAGTCGCACGCGTCAGGCGGGGCGGCAACCCAGCCCGAGGAGGCGACCGGCACTACCCCGCCGCAGTCGCCGGCGTAGCCCGGGCCTGCGCGGACGCGATCAGGTTGCGGACTCCAGCCACGTCGCCCTCGCGCAGCAGCTGCACCGGGTCAGGATCGCCGCCCACGATCGACTCGAAGAACTCCTTGCGGTCCTGGTAGGTCGGGAGGGTGGCCTTGGCCCACCCCCGGACCTCGTTGAGCAGGACGGCCAGGTCGGCGTAAGGCAAGCCGAACAGCTCGCCGATCTCCCGCTTCATCCGCTTGGCCAACGCCGGCGATGCTCCGGCGGTGGAGATGGCCACGGCCAGCGGGCCGGTACGGACAATCGCGGGCAAGATGAAGTTGCACAGCGGAGGCACATCGACCACGTTGACCAGCATCGAGCGCGCCTCGGCGTCTTCGAATACACGCACATTGAGATCCGTGTCGTCGGTCGCGGCAATGGCGATCAATGCGCCGTCGAGATCGCCTGACTCGTACTCGCGGCGCTCCCAACGGATCGAACCCTCGAGCGATAGCTGGATCAGCTCAGGATGCGCCTCAGGCGCGATCAGCGTGACGTCGCCATCGCAGGCCAGCAGCCCCTCGACCTTCTCGAGGCCCACGTCGCCGCCGCCAATCACCACGCAGCGGCGGCCGGTGAGTCGCAGGCAGGCGATATAGAACGGCGTCTCCAGCATCCCCTGCACGCACGACTGATCGCAGATCCCCTTGCGGAGCTGGCACACGCATTCCTTGCCTTCGTAGGCCTGGGCGGGCATGGGGATAAGGGTACTGAGGCGCCTACGAGCGCTTGATCGCGTCGCGTGCCAGCCGGGCTCCCAGCTTCAGCAGCGGCTTGGCCCCCGCGCGGAGCGCGCCGGCCCGGATCGACGGCCGGCCGTACAGGATCTCCGCGGTCTGGCGCAGCGCCCGGCCCAGCGTCTCATCGTAGGGGTGCCACCACGGGTCCTTCAGGGCCGAGCGCTCCCACACCCGCAGCTTGATGTTCACGCACTCATAGAGGCCGAACTTGGAGTGCGTGCGGCCCAGCCCGGACTCCTTGACTCCGCCCCACGAGCACTGGCAGGCGCCGTGGCTGAACATGTGGTCGTTGATCCACACCATCCCGGCCTCGAGCTCACGGGCCACCCGTTCACCCCTGCTGCGGTCTTGAGTCCACACCGACGCGCCGAGACCGAACTGCGAGTCGTTGGCCAGGGCCAGCGCCTCGTCCTCGGAGTCGACCACCACGATCGGCAGCACCGGGCCGAAGATCTCCTCGTTCATGATCCGCATGTCGCGCGTCACCCCGGTCAGCACGGCCGGCGCGTAGAACGACCCGGCCTCGAGCCCGGGCGGAGAGTCGATCGGGCCCCCGCACAACAGCTCGGCTCCCGAGGACACGGCGTCGTCCACCAGCTGGCGCACGGTCTCGAACTGTTCCTCGGACACCATGGGACCGACCTCGGTGTCCCAGCTCAGCGGATCGCCCACGCGCAGTCGCGTGGCGCCTTCCACCACCCCGGCGACGAACGCGTCCGCCACCTCCCGCAGCACGTACACCCGCTCGACCCCGGAGCAGGTCTGGCCGGCGTTGGCGAACCCGGCCCACAGGGCGCCGGCCACCGCGTGGTCGAGTTTGGCGTCGGCCAGCACGAGCATGGCGTCCTTGCCCCCCAGCTCCAGCACCGAGCCCTTGAGGTGCCGGGCGCACTCCTCGCCGACCGAGCGCCCGGTGTCCACCGACCCGGTGAAGAAGATCTTGCCCACGCTGGAGGCCACGAGTGCCGATCCGGCGCCGGGCCCGTGGATCACGCGAACCAGGCCCTCCGGAACCCCGGCCCGCTCGAACGCGCGACCGATCCGCTCGCCGATCAGCGGGGTGAGCGATGCGGGCTTGAGGACCACGCCGTTGCCGGCCATCAAGGCCAGCGCCACCTCCCCGAACGGGATGCTCCAGGGGTAGTTCCAGGGCGCGATCACGCCGATTACCCCCAGGGGCTCATACGTGAACGCCGAGCTCTTGGTCTTCAGGTACAGCTGCGACATCGGGATGTCTTCGTCGGCCAGGATCTCCCGCCCGGCCCGGGCGATCCAGGACAGAGCGTCGATCGTGGGTAGCACCTCCATGGTGAATGCCTCGTTGCGCGGCTTCCCTTGCTCGTGCACGATCAGGTCGCGGATGTCGTCGGCCTCGTCGAGCAGGACCTGGGCCGCGCGCTCGAGGTAGCGCCCCCGATCGGCCAGCGTGAGCTGGGCCCAGAACGGCTGCACCTTGGCCACCCCATCCACCACCTCCTGGACCCGCTCGGGGGGGGTGACACCAACCGCTCCCAGCCGCTCGCCAGTGGCGGGATTGAATGACTCAAGCTGCGCGGTGGCGGTGGCCAGGGCGCGAAGGCTATCGGCCTATCGCAGGCTGAACGCCCGGCGTACCGTGGTCGCGCCTGCGCCCCTGGGGCGGGTCTTACGCGGCGCGATCGCGGGCCAGGGCGCCGGCCCGTCCGGCCAACGCGGCCGCCAGGAACCCCTCCAGCTCCTGGGGCGCCTCGGGATCGATCACCACTAGGTCGGCCTGAGGATCCGGTGGACCGGCCTCGTCCAGGTCGATGGACCCTATCCCCACCAGGCGCTCGGCGCCCTCGATCAGGGCCGTGGCTGCCAACACGCAGCGGCGTCGAGGCTCGAAGCTGACCAGCCGGGCCAGCTCCAGGTCGATCGGCGTCAGCGTCGCGCCGTCGGCCAGCGCCCGGCGCTCAAGCAGCTCCCGGATCGGGGCAGCATCGCTGGACCGGGCCATGCGCAGCGAAATTCGCAAACC
>DASZGO010000350.1:0-10336 GCA_035938755.1 Solirubrobacteraceae bacterium
GCAGCGCGATGGTTTAGCGTGTGTCGTCGGGATGGAAGCCGCCCGCGACACCCGGCCTGCGGCTAGCCCGGCCGCGCGGGCCTCCCGCTGTGCGCTCACGGCTGTTGCGGTGCTCGGGCTGTCACTCGTGGCTGCGGTTGACAGTGCGGGAGCGAGCCAACGGCCTCGCCCTCCGGCGGTCGCCGACCTCCCGGTCAGCTTCCAGGTTCGCAATACGAACACGTCTCGACTCGTTTGCTCCAGCGACGGCGCTCGCTACACGGTCAGGGGCAGGCTGGTGGGCCCGTCCGCGTCGCTCGCCGGCACGGGCCCGCACGCGGTCACGGTATACGTGCACGGCTTCAACTTTGGCGGTGTGTCGACCTTCGACTTCCGCGCGGTACCGGCCTACGACTATGCAGCGAAGCTGGCTGGACTGGGGCAGACATCGCTCGTGATCGATCGGCTGGGGTTTGACTCGAGCGGCCTGCCTCCAGGGTCAAAGACCTGCGTCGGGTCAGCCGCCAGCGTGCTGCACCAGATCATCACGGCGATCCGCCATGGCAGATACAAGCTCGGCGCGCGCAAGGCGCCGAGGTTCCCGAGAGTCGTGGTCGCCGGCCATGACCTCGGGGGCGAGATAGCCGAGGTTGAGGCGTATTCCTATAGCGACGTGAACGGGTTGATGGTCCTGGACTTCGCCGACGCCGGGCTCACGCCGACGCTCGGGCAATGGTCTGCCCAGGGATTCCAGGACTGCTCGAAGGGCGGTGAGCCGGCGCGGCCAGGCGGCCCAGGCGCCTACTTCGACCTGGGACCGCCGACAGACCAGCTCAAGCGACTCGCGTTCGTCAACGCGGACCCGGCGCTTGTCGCAAAGGTAGTCAAGTACCGGCGCCACAACCCGTGTGGGGACCTCACCTCGGCGCCAGCCGGGTTCTCCGCCGACATGGCCCACCTCGGCGAGGTAAAAGTGCCGGTCCTGATCGCCGCTGGCGGCAACGATGTCGCGTTCTCTAGCGAGGGTGTGCGGCGGCAGAGAAGCTTCTTCACCGGGAGCAAGGACGTCACAGTGGCGATCCTCGCCAAGACCGGTCACTTCCCGATGTTCGAGCGCACCGCGCCGCAATTCCGCGGGATCGTCTCCCGCTGGCTAGGCCGCCACGCCCGCATGCGTTGACCAGGAGCGCTTCGATCTCACCTGTGCGCGTGGCTGCATCCCATGAAGGTGCGGGTGCTAAGCGGGCTGCTCCGCCGCTTCGTGTAGGTGACGACACTCACCACGAATGCGCCCCTACCGCCAGGTCTTGGAAGCGACACTGACCTCAGCGCATGCCCACGGCGAGTCAGAACGAGCCTGCCGTTTACGTACACGTGCGCGAGCACGATTGGCCCCCTCAGCGCGCGGAGGCGGATCTGCGTGGTACGCGCCGAGCACTTCCCGGCACGGGAGGGTGCGCCGCCCAGCTCGATCGCCATGCCCCACGTGCCACGGTTCTCCCAAGGGATCGAAGGAATCGAGCTCACATCGAGCGCCATGAACGCGATCAGCGGCATGTCCGCCCGCCAACGCGACGGGTCAGGGCCTTGACTGGCGCTCAGTTGCCCTACGGCGGTCTTGAGGGCTGCCAGTGACGCGTCCGAAACAGACGAGCCGCCGAGGTAGCCGTGGTCGCGGGTGCGGCCCCTCAACGCGTTGTAGACAAACGCGTCGTACTGGTCGAAGTACTCGTATTTCGGACTGATCGTGCCTGGCGTCTGGGTCAGGCTCCGTAACCCGGACTCAGGATCGGTTCCGACCCCAGCCAGCGCCGGCCCGAATACCGGCGCGGCGGCCGAGTGCTCGATCGCGTCAAACCAGGCGTCCATGATCGCGAAGCCGGGGCTGGCGACCTTGCCGGTCGGCTGCCCCGCGCCGTCGCGCTCCGCACCGTCTGGGTAGAAGGCTGTGCCATCCCAGCGCGCTACCTGCGCCACCGCCGCACGCTCCAGGGGGGTCAGATCCGGCCGCTGGGCCAGCGCAGTGATGAACGGCTTGAACCCAAGTGTGGCCCGCAGGTCGAGCTCGCCCGCGCGCTTCGCGACGCCCCAGGCGGCGGCGAGGTCGAACCCGGACCGAGCGGCCAGCAGCGACATCGGCTGGCGGACCCGCTGGAACGCGCCCCACAGGACACCGTCGCCAGAATCCTGCCACGAGGCCTGTGGCTTGTTGTTCCACGATGCCAGCCAACCCTGCCCCGGATTGACCACATGGGGCCAACGGCGAGGATCGAGAAAGCCGCGCCAGTCAAACGAGCCGTTGCCCGGGGCGGGCAGGCGGGGATCAAGCCCCCGCGGCCGGATCGGGATCGAGCCGGCATGCCACCAGGCGATGTTGCCCTGCTGGTCGGCGTACATGAAATTGAATCCCGCCGTGGCTTCGCGCACGGCTTGATCGAACCCAGAGAGGTCGTGAGCCTGGTTGATGTGCACCAGCGCCAGGCCGGTCCGCAGCTCGGTGCCCCAGTAGGCGCGTACCTTGCAGTACGAGCGACCGGCGCCCGCGTCGAGATAGAAGACGGTGCAGGGCAGTTCGTGACCCGGCGCACCATGGACCGTGCGGTAGATCGTCACCGTCTTGTAGCTGTAGACGGGCGGCGCCAGCATCCCGGCGAGAGGCAGGTTGGGCGTCTGCGCGCGCACGCCAAACGTCTCGGTCCGCTGCTGGACCGCGTGCCAGCCGCCGCGCCAGAAATATTCGTAGCCGCCGCCTGGCCCCGGGCGGATCCGGTCGACGTACGTGTCGGCCTCGTCGTCCTGGGCGTCCGTGATGCTCCAGGCCGTGTGCGGCGTGTAACCGATCACGACTCCTGGGCCGCCGCCCGGGACGCCGACGCCGCGTACGTGGGTCTGGCCGCCGGTCAGTTCGAGTTCATCGAAAACCTCTGGGGCGTAGTAGCCGACTTGCGGCGCCCCCCAGAGGAGAGCCTTGCCGGTCGTCGACCGGCTGGGTGAGATCGCCCACGCGTTCGAGCCGAGCGTCGGAAGTCCCACATGGGCGCGCGCCGAAGCGATTGCCTGCTCGCCCGAGAGCATCTCCTGGTGCGCTGCGGCGACGCTCGGGTCGAGCTCAGCGATCCGGCGAGCGGTGTCGGCGGGCGTGTAGTTAAGGAACGAGTAGCGCTGGCCGTCGGTGGTGCTCACGGCGGATCCTCCGCGCGGGATCGTGAGCGGCGTGTCGCGCACGCCCCTGAATTGAAGATCGTTGAGGATGGTTACCGCGCGCGGTACTCGATACCTCGCGGCCAGCCGGCGTGCCAGATCGCCATACCCGACCTCGTTGCCGGCCGAGTCGGCGATGTTGTGGATCTCGAGGATGATGATCGCCAGAGTGTCCGACGAGCTCCACGGGGCCAGCGGCGAGTCCTGCGTGAGCGTCAGTCCCGCCGGCATGGCGTTGGGATCGGTTCCGTCACGGGCGATCACCGCATTGACGCCGTCGGCGTAGCGCTGCAAAGAGGCCCGATTCGTCGGGTCGAGGGCGGCGATCTGAGCCCGGCGCTCACCGTCGGTCTCGGAGTCCCGGCGGGTGAGGAGATCCATCTGCAGGTACTGGCTCCCGAGCAGCTCCGCCAGTCGCCCCTCCGCCGCGCGACGAAGAATCTCCATCTGAAACAGCCGCTCCTCGGCCTGCGCGTAGCCAGTCCCGAACGCCAACCGGCCCTCGATCGTCGCCCTATCAGGGCCGCTGGCGAAAATGTGCGGAACGCCCGCCGCATCGCGAACGATCGTGACGCCCGCTGCTGGCTGCTCGCTGGACACCGCCCCGGCGACGGTGGTCGGACTCGATGAGAGCGGCCCCTGGCGAAAGCCCCAGTTGCTGTATAGCTGCTGCTGGTCGCAGAAGTGCGGGCCTAGCCCGTCGCAGCCGGAACCTGCCTGGTTCTGCGCGAAGCCAGACAGCGTGATCGTGTTGCCCTCGCCGGGCGGTAGGACGACAAGCGCCCTCGCTGGATCGGCGTGCGCAGCCGACGGCAGGCTCAGCCCCAACGCCGTAAGTCCGGCGGTGGCCAGCGTCGCGAGACGAGACACGTCAGCCACAAGACATCAGAAAATGGAGCTTCGCAGATCGATCGGGGGCGCGCTCCAGCCTCCCAGGTTGGGTGCCTACTCGGCGCCCACGACCTGGAAGTTCTGGTCGACGAACACGTGGTGAGGCCAGTTGACGGCGATCATGTGGACGTTGTACTCGCCGTTGCTCAGCAGCACCACGCGATTCACTGTGCCTCCTGGGTAGGCGGCCAGGGCAGCGGCCTTGGCCTTATTCGCCGCCGTCCCGGTGACGACCGTGCCCGCCCCGGGACTGAAGCTCGACGGGACCTGACCGACTACCTTGGCCGGGGTCGGCTGGCCGCGTTGGAACGGGACGACTTTCCCCGTCGTGGCCGCGCTCGCGCTGCTGCCCGAACCCCCGTCGGTGATCGTGTAGCCGCCGATCGCGAGGGCGATCGCCGCGGCGCCGGCGGCGATTGAGGTGGTGAGCTTGTGCCTGCTCAGAATCTTGGGTCTCAGGGTCATGATGGTCATTCCTGGCTGTGGGTCAGTGGTTGATTCCACTTTGCGACGAGGCCGTAATACGTTCGTGTGATCAATCGAAGACCGGCGTGTGACACTTCAGCCCCGCCGAGCAACCTCGAGTGAGCCGGCTGGCGCTCGCAATCCT
This sequence comes from Solirubrobacteraceae bacterium, assembly GCA_035938755.1. Lineage (GTDB taxonomy): Bacteria > Actinomycetota > Thermoleophilia > Solirubrobacterales > Solirubrobacteraceae > Palsa-465. The sequence continues at coordinate 4,682 of DASZGO010000350.1, forward strand.
CGGCCGGAGCTACGCCACCGGTGACTCGGCGAGGACCTCGTGGAGCGCGGCGAGATCGCGATGCGCGTACCCGAGCTCGTTTGCCTTGGTGAGCATCTCGTCGGCGACGGCGGCCGACGGGAGGGGGATCGCCAGTTCGTCGGCCGCCTCTAGGGCCAGCCGTATGTCCTTCTGCATCATCGCGACGTCGAACCACGCTTGCTCAGGCAGATCGAGCAGCAGCGGCACGCGCGCCTTGAGCATCGGGGAACCGATCGGAGTCGCAGCCATCACCTCGGCTGCGAGCTGGGGTTCGACCCCGTCGCGCTCGGCCAGCAGCAGCCCTTCGCTGAAGGCCAGGACCTGTACCGCCAGGCTGATGTTGATCGCGAGCTTGAGCACCAGCCCCCGCCCGTTGGAGCCGATGCGGGTGACCGTCTGCCCAAGCGCGCCCAGCAGCGGCTCGACCTTGGCGAACGCCTGCGCGTCACCTCCGACCATGATCGCCAGGGTCCCGCTCTCGGCCTGGGGAATGCTGCCTGACACCGGGGCGTCGAGCATCTCTGCGCCGGTCGAACGGACCTGCTCGGCAACCTCACGGCTCGTCCTTGGGCTGATGGTGCTCATGTCGACGTAGACGCTCCCGGCCCCGAGCCCGGCGAGGATTCCGTCCGGGCCCGAGGTGATCGCCTCGAGCGCAGTGTCGTCGGTGACCATGCTGAACACGACATCGGCTGCCGCAGCGACCTCACGGGGAGTGTCGCGCCACTCGAGTCCGTGCTCGATCAGAGCCTCAGCTCTCGACTTGGTCCGGTTGGTCCCGTAGAGCTCGTGGCCGGCGTTCAGCAGCCGGGCGGCGATCCGGCTGCCCATCGCTCCCAAGCCGACGAATCCAATCGAGGTCATCGCGCGCTCCCTTCGATTTCGGCCAGGTCCTGGTCGGCGAGCTCGAGGCCTGCGGCGGGCAGGATCGGGTCGACCTGGTCGGGGCGACGGAAGCCGACGATCGCCGCGTCGACTGCCGGGTTGCGCAGCGTCCAGGCCACCGCGACCGCGCCGGGGGTGGTGTCGTGGCGGTCGGCCACCGCGCTCAGACGCTGAACCAGGTCGAGGTTCCGCGACAGCTGCGGCTCGGTGAAGCGTGCGTCGCGCTTGCGCCAGTCGTCATCGGCCAGGCTCGCGATCCGCTGGCGGGTCATACCGCCGGTCAGCATCCCCGAGCCCATCGGCGAATAGACGATCACGCCGATCCTCTCGCGCTCACAGAACGGGAGGATGTCCCGCTCCACGTCACGCTCGATCAGCGAATACTGCGGCTGCAGCGTCTCGACCGGCGCGATCTGCTGAATCCGCCGAAGCTGCTCGACAGCGAAGTTGGAAACGCCGATATGGCGCACCAGCCCCGCCTGCTTGAGCTCGGCCAGCGCCGACCAGCCCTCCTCAATGTCCGACTCGGGTATGGGCCAGTGGATCTGGTACAGGTCAATCGCGTCGATTCCCAGGCGCTCGAGGCTGGCCTCGGCCTCCCGCAGGATCGAATCGCGCTTCAGGCTGTGCACGACCTTGCGGTCGGCGCCCTCGAGTAGCGAGCACTTGGTGAACACGTACGGACGGTCCTGAAACCCTTCCAGGGCGCGGCCGACGATCTCCTCGGAGCGTCCGAACCCATACGCGGCGGCGGTGTCGATCCAGTTGATGCCCTGATCGAGCGCGTGATGGATCGCCGCGATCGATTGCTCATCGTCCTGGGGGCCCCAGCCGAACTCCCAACTGCCGCCTCCGATCGCCCAGGCTCCGAGACCGAGTCGGGTTACCTCGAGGCCGGTCTCCCCGAGTTGCCTGGACGTGAGCTGTGTCGCTGTCATATATAGACCTCTTTCGTTGGTGGGTGAGTCAGCTTCCCAGCCGTGTTCGCGCGCTCATATGCGGACTCGCCGGAGCAGCCGCTCCAGGGCTCCAGACGGGCTGGGTAGGGGAAGCCCTACCCGATGACCATTTCTGGCTTTCCCTACCTAGCACCGAGATCGCGACAGCGATCATTGCGCCTGTGAGCCGATCGGTTCTAGTGGTTGACGACGACTGGATGTTCCGGGAACTGGCCGGGCGGTTGCTGACAGACGTTGGACTGACGGTGGTCGGGGAGGCTGCCAGCGTGGCGGCGGCCCGAGAGGCGGTTGCGCGACTGGAGCCGACAGCGGTGCTGCTCGATATCGAGCTGCCCGACGGAGACGGGATCACACTGGCCCGGGAGCTCGCGGCTCTGCCGTGGCGCCCGCGCGTCGTTCTGACCTCGATCAACGCCGACATCACCACCACGAATGAGGCCGAGGCCGCCGGTGCCGCGGCGTTCGTGAACAAGTGCGACCTGACCACCGCGCCGCTGCGGGAGCTGCTCGCCGGCGGATAACCCTCTAAACGGCGGTTCCGCGGTACGGTTGCCCCGATGTCAGAGCCGCTGCGAGTGGTGATCGGCGAGGACGACGTCCTGCTGCGCGAGGGGATTGCGCGCCTACTCACCGAGGGCGGGTTCGACGTGGTCGCTCAAGCCGGCGACGCCGACGACCTGCTGCGCAAGGGCCTCGCCCACCGCCCCTCGGTGCTGATCGCTGACGTCAACATGCCGCCGGGGCGCGCAGACGACGGTCTGCGAGCCGCCATCGAGGTACGGCGGCAGCGGCCCGAGACCGGCGTGCTGGTGCTCTCGCAGTACTACGAGGAGCAGTACGCGCTCGACCTGATCGGCGAGCGCGCCGACGGAGTCGGCTACCTGCTCAAGGAGCGGGTGGGTGATGTCGAGAGCTTTATTGACGCAGTTACACGGGTCGCAGTGGGAGGCAGCGCGCTGGACCCTGAGGTCGTCGGGCGGATGCTCGGCCGCCGCCAGCGGGACAGCCCGTTGGATCGGCTCAGCCCGCGCGATCGGGACGTACTGGCTGCGATGGCGGAGGGAAAGTCCAACCACGGGATCGCCCAGGCCCTGTTTGTCAGCCAGGCGGCGGTGGAGAAGCACGTGACCAGCATCTTCGGAAAGCTCGAGCTCGACCCGGCCCAGACCGAGCACCGGCGCGTGCTCGCGGTGCTCGCTTACCTACGCGAGCAGCCGACGGGCTAGTCTCGGCTGGGTACGGGCAGCAGCGCGCGCACCCGCGTGCCGCCCCCCGGCGGGGTCTCCACGACCAAGCGTCCATCGAGCGCCGCCACGCGATCCGCCAGCCCTCCCAGGCCGGCGCCCGCGTCGGCCCGCGCCCCACCGACACCGTCGTCGGAAATCTCTACTCGCAGCTCCCCATCATCCAGCCGGGCCAGGACTTCCGCGCGACTCGCGCGAGCGTGCTTGACCACATTCGTGAGCGCTTCGCTGACCACAAAATACGCGGTGGCCTCCACGGCGGGCGGCAGGCGCCCGACGGACACCTCGATACTCACCGGCAGCGAGGCTCGGGACACGAGCGCGTCGACGCCCGCTCGCAGGCCGCCCCTGGTCAGGGCTGCGGGCAGAATGCCGTGCGCCAGCTCGCGCAGCTCGGAGTTCGCCTGCTCGGCGTGACGAAGCGCTTCGGCCACCAGCTCCCCGGCGCCGGATTCGGCGCTCGGGAGCGCCCGCAGCGCGAGCTTGAGCACGATCACCGCGTGCACCAGACGTTGTTGGGCCCCGTCGTGCAGATCGCGCTCGATCTGCCGCCGACTCTCATCTGCGGCCGCGACGATCCGGGCGCGCGAAGCCGTGAGTTCGGCGCGGCTCTCGGCATTCGCGATCGCCATCGCCACCAGCTCGGTGAACGAGACAAGGCGGGCCTCGGTGTCCGCCGGCAGCGGCTGGTGCGGAAGCGTCGAACCGACGGTCATCACCCCCCACACGCGGTCCTGGACAACGATCGGCGTGCCGACCGCCGAGTGGAAGCCGCCCTTACGGCCGGCGGCTCCGATTGGACCGGACGCGTGCTCGAACTGGTCGACCCTGGCGGGACGGCGGGTCTCACGCACGATCGTCACGAGGTTCTTCCCCTCGAGCTTCGACCGGCTGCCCACCGGAAAGCGGGCTGACGGGGCTCCCCACACAGCGACGCTCGTGACCGTGTCGCCGGGCTCGAAGCGGCCCATGATCGCGAAGTCGACTGGCAGCAACTGTCCGACCTCCTCGGTCACGGCGGCGAACAAATCCTCCTCCGGCGTCTCGCGCGCCGCCAGCGTCGCCACTCGCCGCAGCGCCGCCTGCTCCTCAGCCAGCCGGGAGAGTCCAGCGTGAGTCTCGGCATTCCCCACCGCTGTCGCCAACAGCTCGGTGAACGAGGCGAGGCGCCGCTCGGTGTCCACCGGCAGCGGCGGTTCGGGCTGGGTCGAACCGACGGTCATCACCCCCCACAGATGGCCGTCGACCATGATCGGCACCCCGACCGTTGATCGGAAGCCAGTCTCGCGGCCCGTGGCCCCAATGCTTCCGGAGGCGCTGTCGGCATAGCCGTCGACCCGGGCCGGACGGGCCGTCTCGTGCACGAGCGTCACGACGTTCTTGCCCCCCAGGGTCCACGTGCGGCCCACCGGGAAGTCGGCTCCTGGCGTGCCCCAGGCGGCGATGGCGGTGACCGCTGTGTCGGCCTCGTAGCGGCCCATGAGCGCGATGTCGACCGGCAGCCGGCGCCCGACCTCCTCGGTGACCGCTGCGAATACTGCCTCGGGTGCGGTGCCCCTCGCCACCAGCGTCGCGACCCGTCGCAGCGCGGCCTGCTCGTCGGCCAACCCACGGAAGTCCTGCCGGCTCAACGTCCCGTCCGATCCGATCGCGCGCCGCGCGTGCGCATCGACTGGCAAGCCTACATCCGGGTAGGGGTTCCCCTACCCGGACCGTCGGGAACCTGGGGTCGACTTTTCTGGCGGATCGGTATGTACGCGTCCGAGGGCCGCCGCGAAGCTGACGCCTATGGCCTATCAGCCCCACATCGTCGGCTCTGTGAGTGCACTCGGCGGGCAGGCGGTCGACGATTTCCTCGAGGCCTACGTCTACTGGCGCGAGGAGTGCCGGGAAGTTCGACTTGGGTACGAACGGTGGATCTCATCGGGTCAAGGTGAGCGCGAGCTGGCCTACGCCGGTTACGTCGCGGCGCTTGACCGCGAGGAGCACGCCGCCCGCACCTATGAGCAGCACGCGGAGCAGGTGAGGACGATCTCCACCCGGGACGTGGTCGCTGCCGCGCGTTGGCTGCCCAGCTGAGCTACAGGCCCGGCGGAAGCGCCGAGGTGATGAACGATCGGTGGGCGAAGCTGTACTGGCTGTCCGGTAGCACTGCGCCCTCAGGGGAGATTCGCCACAGCGTGGGCCGGGCCGAGCGGGTGCGGTCCTCGCAGATGAGGCCGCCGTCCCGGAACGGATGCGTGGTGACCCCACGTCCGAGCGCGGCCAGCAGCATTCCGTAGGCGCCGCTCGCGGCCTCGGTGATCTTCATTTCCCGATCGGCTGACTGGGACCCCGTCGGGGTCTGAAGCTCCCGCATAGTCCATAGATCGGCAGCTCACCCCCGGGGCTGGAGCCCTGGTCCGCGTCCCCGACCGAGCGGGCACCCGCCGGGGCGCCAGCAGATAGAGTCGCCGCGCACCTTTCACGGATCGGAGATCAGATGTCATTCGCCGATATCAACGGCCAGCGGATTCGATTCGACGACAGCGGTGGGCCAGGGTGGC
>DASZGO010000351.1:0-1982 GCA_035938755.1 Solirubrobacteraceae bacterium
GCGTCCTCCGCCAGGCCGAGGAAACCCAGCCTGCTGAGCACCAGGCTGCGGACCACGGCGCTGTTTTCCCCGATGCCGCCGGTGAAGACCAGCACGTCGAGCCGCTGAAGCCCGACTACCAGCCCGGCGATGGCCTTGGACAGCCGGTGCACGAAAACGTCGAGCGCCAGCTGGGCCCGCTCGTTTCCGTCAGCAGCAGCGCCGACGACGGTGCGCATGTCGTTGCCCACGCCGGACAGCCCCTGAAGCCCGCTGTCAGTGTTCAGCGAACGGGTGAGCTCGTCGACGTTCATGCGGGTCCGGCCGGCGAGATAGCTGAGCAGGCCCGGGTCGACATCGCCGGAGCGGGTACCCATCACCAGCCCGTCCAGCGGGGTGAGTCCCATCGTCGTGTCCACCGATACACCGTCGCGCACCGCGGTTGCGCTGCACCCGTTGCCAAGATGGGCGGTAACGAGCCTCAGCTCGCCGGGGGGCCGGTCCAGCATGGCGGCGGCCTGCTCGCTGACGAAGCGGTGGCTGATGCCGTGGAAGCCGTAACGCCGCACCCCGTGGCTCGCGTACCACTCCTCGGGTACCGCGTAACGATAGGCGTGGGGTGGCATCGTCTGGTGGAACGCCGTGTCAAATACGGCGACTTGCGGCAGGTCTGGCAGGAGGTCACGCACAGCCTCGATGCCGGCCAGATTCGCTGGGTTGTGCAGCGGCGCCAGGTGAATAAACGAACGGACCGCGGCGATAACCGTGTCGTCCACGCGGACGGAAGAGGTGAACCGCTCTCCGCCGTGCACCACCCGGTGACCGGCCCCGAGCAGGTCAGCGCCGACGTGCCCGGCCTGGGCCAGCTGATCGAGCACCCGGGCTACCACCGCCCGGTGGGTGTCCCCGGGAATTCGCTCTTCGGCCGCTGCTGCCGGGAACCACTGGACCCGCAGCAACGCCTCAGGCGTGCCAAGCCGCTCGCCGATCCCGCCCATGAGGCGCTCGCCGCTTCCGGGGTGCACCAGGGCGAACTTGACTGAAGAGCTGCCCGAGTTGAGCACCAGCACGAGAGGGCCAGCCGCGGCGCGGCCGGAAATCGCGGCCATCATGGGCGCTGGCCGCCCTTCTTTAGGAGCAGGTGATTCCCGTTGCTCCCCCAGCGGACCTCTTCGGGGCCGACACGGTGTCCGTCAATGACGATGGTGATCAAAGCTTCCGAGACCTCGGCTTCCCGGCGGCCGGACTCTTCGACGCTGAAGTTCCAGCTCAGCCCGCTGCTCACACTAATCGCCGCGGCGTCGAAGCTCAATGCTTCCTCCTCCCGGCGCGCAGCACGTTCCGGGGCACGCGGTCGGCGAGCAGGAACGAGGTGACCGCGTCCACGAAACCGTCTGGGTCTTCCCAGAAGAGCAGATGGCCCAGTTCCGGGAAGATCACGAGCTGCGCGCCCGGGATGCGGTCCGCGAGCAGCTTGCCGTTGCCCGGATCGACCACGGTGTCCGCAGATCCGTGCAAGACCAGCGTGCGTGCGCGGATGCGCGTTTGCCGTAGACGGCCGGTGTAGCCAGCACCAGCGGCCGCCTGGGCGGCCAGCGCCCCTGGGTCCGCTGGCCGCGTGCCCTGGAGTGCGACCAGGCGGTCGGCCACTTCTGGACGGGCCAGGACCGTGCGCGCAGAAAGGGCGTTCTCCGCATGGCTGCGCGCCGCAACCTCCCGGGTCAGGCTGCCGGTCCTGGCGAACAGCGCCGCGGAGACGGCTGGCATGGGATAGGCGAAGGGCCAGCTAGGCGTGGTCGACACCAGGATGAGATCGCCAACGCGCTCCGGGTAGTCAACCGCCATTTCCTGAGCGACCATGCCGCCCAGGCTTACCCCCATCACGTGGGCTCTGCGGATGCCCGCGCCGTCAAGCACGGAGAAGATGTCGCCGGGCACCACGCAGCTCGTAGGCGATCCGCGAGTCACCGCTGCGGGCATATCGCGTCCTGCTCACGTCGACT
>DASZGO010000352.1:0-9846 GCA_035938755.1 Solirubrobacteraceae bacterium
CGGGAACGCCCCGGGCGGCCCACGTGGCGCGGGCGCTGCGCCGGTAGGCTCGCGTTCAAGGTCGATGTCTGAAGCTGTTTCAGTTGATCCGCTGGTGCCGCCGTGGGCTGAGCCGGTTAGGGGTGGCCACGCTGATCCGGCGCTGTTTGGACTTACGGGTGTGGAGCAGTTGCGTGCGGCGCTAGCGGGTTATCAGCCGCGGGCCCCGCTTTCGCACCTTGTGGGTCTGCGATTGGTGGAGGCGGGCATCGGCAGCGCCGTGTTTGAGATGCCGCTCTCAGGGTGGCTGCGGGCACCGCAGGGCGGGATTTCGATCGGGCCGCTGGCGATCGTCGCTGACGCCGCTCTGGGGTGTGCGGTGCAGAGTGGCTTGCCTCCCGCAACACCGTTCACCACTTCTGAGTTGTCGCTCCGGATGTTGGCGCCGGCGCAGCCAGGCGAGACCGTGATCGCGAGGGGAGAGCTGCTCCACGCGCGGCGGAGGATCGCGCTCTCACAGGTATCGCTGACAGACTCGCACGGCCGCCTGCTGGCGCATGGAAGCTCGCTGTGTTTCGTGTTGCCGCAGTTGTCCCCGCTCCCCGAGCCTCCGGGTGAACTTGTACGGCCTGAGTCCGCGACGTACGAGACGCCGGATCCGTGGGAGCGGCCAGTCCAAGGCGAGGTGGTCGGCCAGGAGGTCTGGGACCAGATGAGTGGTCTCGAGGTGATGCGCGCCCGGGTGGCCGGCGAGGTGGCGGGTGCGGCGCCGATCGTGCAGCTCACAGGGCTGAAATTGACCGCGGTGAGCGAGGGAGAGGCGACGTTTGCATTGCCGGCCACGCGGTGGCTGTGCGCACCACCCCCGGGGCGGGTCCAGGGCGGCGCGGTTGGCCTGTTGGCCGAGACCGCTTTGAGCGCCGCGATCCAGACCACTTTGCCAGCCAGGACCGCCGTCGCCCCGATCGATCTCAAGGTCAACTATCTGCGGCCACTTGCTTCGGATGGCCGCCAAGCCACCGCGGTGGGGACCGTCGCCCACGCCGGGCGTCGGATCGCGGTTGCTCACGCCGCGGTGCACGACGCCGATGGCAAGCGGATCGCCCTGGCGACAGGCTCAGCGATGATCCTGCCCGGTCGTGCGGCATCCCTTGCTTCGATCGAGGACACCACCCCCGCGGACTGAGCAGCAAAGCTCGCTTGACAGCCGCCGCGGTACGCCCACCGCCGCGAGCGCTCGTCACACCTCGACGGCGCCCGCGGTGGCAGCCGTAGAGCTACCGCTTCGGCGGCAACGACTTGGCGTAGCCAACGCCGCGGGCCACCCACCGCTCGAGCTGTGCCTTGGTCTTGACTCCCTCGCCTTTCACCCGCAGCCAGCCCTGCATCTCACGGCCGCGCATCACCATCGGGGCAGCGTGCGGCTTGGCCGCCAGGGCATCGCTCTGCTCGGGGTCGACCCGCACCATCAGCCCGCCCCGCCCGCTGGCCGCCACCGACATGTTGCCGTTGATCAGGAAGGCCAGGCCGCCGAACATCTTCTTCTCAGTCAGCCCGTCCTCCATCCCCACGAGCTCACGGATTCGGTTGGCCAGGTCTTCGTCGTAGGCCATGTGCGAATTATCTACCGACCGAGGACAAATACGGACCACGAAACTTTGTCCGCGGAGTATTGTTTGCCCCTGCGATGGGACCGAAGCGCCGGATTGCGCTGGTCGTGGTGGCGATCATCTTGGGGGTGGCCGCGCTGCCGGGCGCTGCGCAGGCGTTCGGGGAGAACGGCGGGACCGAGACCGGCCAGGCGACCGCGCCGGCCAACGGGATCGCGACCGAGAGCACGGACACGCTGCCCGCCAACTCGACGCAGGCCGACATCACCGTCACCCCGCCGATCAGCGATCAGGAGTTCTTCAGCCACCTCAAGGCTGTCCTCGGCGGGCCGTATCACGACAACTTCTCCGACCGGGCGCTCCACTGCATCCTCATAACCGAGGACGTCGCCAAGGACTCCAACTTCTTCCCCGGCTACCAGATCAAGGGCAAGACCGTCCAGGTGCTGTTCCTCTACGCCTGCCTGGAGCTGGCCCTGGAGGTGTCCCTCAGTAAGCCGGCGCAAGATCACGCCCGGCCGGCCGCTGCCGCGGGGTGCTCCATCAGACCTAGGGTCGCGGCCATCAAGACCACCCGCTCGGGCTCCGGATTCAGCGCCATGGTGAGCCCGGCGCCGGCCTCGCGGAACCGCCGCACCACAGTCAAGCTGACCTGCCGCCGGACGGCCAAGGGCCTGGTGATCAAGATCAGGCCGCGAAAACGTGGGCAGAAGCTCCGGTCCACGATCGGATCGCAGCTTCAGGTCGGCTTCGCCAACCCCACCAGCCACGCCGTGCCGCTGAAGATCTCCTTCACCGTGAAATAGCTCTGCCCGGATGGCCGCTGCCGACGAGCTCCCGGTGCTCTGGCACCTCAAGGTGTCCCACTACAACGAGAAGGCCCGCTGGGCGCTCGACTACAAAGGGGTTCCGCACGTCCGCCGGCCCGTGTTCGCCGGCACTCAGTCTCGAGCGGCGAAGAAGCTCACCGGCGGCGAGACGGTCCCGATCCTCGTCCTCGACGGCCAGCCGATCGACGACTCGACTCGGATCATCGCCAGGCTCGAGGAGCGCTATCCCGATCCAACGCTATATCCGTCCGACTCCGAACCGCTCCGGCAAGCGCTCGAACTCGAGGACTTCTTCGACGAGGAGCTGGGCCCTCACATCCGGCTTCTGAGCATCCACCTCACGCTGCCTGACCCAGACGTGTGGATGGGCGCCTTCATGCCTGACCTGAAAGGAGCGCGGCGGCTAGCCATGCGGGCCGCCTTCCCCGCGGTGCGGCGTCAGGTGATCAAGGGCTTCGGGATCGACGATCGCAGCGTCGCCCGCGCGTGGGAGCAGCTCCACCGAGTCGGCAAGCGCTTCCAGGACACCGTTCGACCCAGTGGATACCTAGTCGCAGATCAGTTCACCGTGGCTGATCTCACGCTCGCCGCCCTCAGCTCACCGGCCGCCACCCCGCCGGAGTTCCCCTACCCCCAGCCCCAGCGCACGAGTCCGCTCGCCGAGCCGCTGCGTGACGGGTTCGGCGAGTACGGACTGCTCGACTGGACGCGCGAGATGTACGCCCGGCATCGCCCCAGTTCGGCAGAGGTGCCCGCGCCCTAGCGGCCCCCGACTCTTGCCGAACGCCGCTTTTCCCTTTACACTGCACCAGTCAGCCAATAGCCGTAGCCGCCCGATGCGAGCGGGGCCGCGCCACATACGCGGCCTTCCGAGGGTGGGGTCCGTGAGAGCTGAGCGGTCCTGCACAGGGCACAGCTGCCGTGTGCTATCTTTGTTGGTCGCGCTCTAGGAAGCCGGGCGCCCCTTCGGGGCGTGTCTGGGGTCCTCCGAAGGGCGCGCATCTCTGCCTACCTCTCGATCGCCCGAGGAGTCGCCGTCTTGGCAACCAGTCATGCCCCCCGGACGCGCCGGAGTTTCGCGCGTCTGAACAAGGTTCTCGATGTCCCCAACCTAATTGACATTCAACGCAAGTCCTTCACCTGGCTAACCGACCCCAAGCACGGTGGCCTGCGTGAGACGATCGACGATGTCTCGCCGATCGAGGACTACACCGGAAACCTCGCCGTCCAGTTCGGCGAGTTGCAGTTCGACGAGCCCGTGGCCAGCCTGGAGCAGTGCCGCGAGAAGGACCTCACTTATTCCCGGCCGCTCACCATCACCGTGGCCTTCATCAACCGGGAGACCGGTGAGATCCGCGAGCAGTCGGTGTTCATGGGCGACTTCCCCTGGATGACCGACCGGGGCACGTTCATCATCAACGGCACCGAGCGCGTCGTCGTCACCCAGCTCGTGCGCTCTCCTGGCGCCTACGTGATGGAGCCAAAGGACCGGGAGAAGCAGGTGTTCATCGCCAACCTGATGCCCGCCCGCGGCTCGTGGCTCGAGTTGGAGATCGACAAGAAGGGCCGCGTCTACGTCCGCATCGACCGTAAGCGCAAGCTCCCCGTCACCGTCCTGCTGCGGGCCATGGGCTACGTGTCCGACGAGGAGATCCTGGCGCTGTTCGACAACTCGCTCTACATCCGCAACACGATCGATGCCGATCCCGAAATGGTGCGCACGGAGGACGGTTCGCTGATCGAGCTGTTCAAGAAGCAGCGGCCCGGCGAGCCGCCGTCGATCGACGCGGCCAAGGCGCTGCTCAATCAGCTGTTCTTCGACCCCAAGCGTTACGACCTGACTCGGGTGGGGCGCTACAAGCTGAACTCGCGCCTGGGGCTGGACATCGATCTGGACACGCGCACCCTGACCCACGACGACATCATCGCCCTGGTCAAGGAACTGATCACCCTGCCCCAGTTGCTCGGGATGCCCGAGGATCCGGGCGAGGAGGGGATCAAGGACTACGCGGCCGAGGCGATCACCTACCCGCGTGAGCCGGTCGAGGACCGCCTGGACGAGTACGAGCACTTCGGCAACCGCCGCCTGCGCACGGTGGGCGAGTTGATCCAGGAGGCGTTCCGGATCGGCCTATACCGGATGGAGCGCGTGGTGCGCGAGCGGCTGACCACCGAGGATGCCGACACCATCACGCCGCAGACGATCGTGAACATCCGCCCAGTGGTGGCGGCGCTCAAGGAGTTCTTCGGCTCCAGCCAGTTGTCGCAGTTCATGGACCAAACCAACTCGCTGGCCGGTCTGACCCACCGTCGGCGGCTCAGTGCGCTCGGCGCCGGAGGGCTGACCCGCGAGCGCGCCCCGATCGAGGTCCGCGACGTGCACCCCACCCACTACGGGCGTATGTGTCCGATCGAGACCCCTGAGGGTCCGAACATCGGCCTGATCGGCTCGCTATCGAGCTTCGCGGAGGTGTCCGAGCACGGGTTCGTGACCACGCCGTACCGGGTGGTCAAGAACGGCAAGGTGACTGACGAGATCGTCCACCTGGACGCCACCCAGGAAGAGGAGCAGCTGATCGCCCAGGCCAACACGTCGCTGGATGCGCACAGCAAGATCGTGGAAGACCAGGTCGTGTGCCGTACCCAGGCCGGTCACTACGTGACGGTGCCGCCCAAGGAGGTCGACCTGATCGACGTCTCTCCGGAGCAGATCTGGTCGGTGGCCACCGCGATGATCCCGTTCCTGGAGCACGACGACGCCAACCGCGCGCTGATGGGCTCCAACATGCAGCGACAGGCCGTGCCGCTGCTGGTCACCGATGCCCCGCTGGTCGGCACCGGCATGGAGCGCCGCGCGGCCATCGACACCGGGGACGTGGTCCTGGCCAACGAGGCCGGCACTGTGTCTTACGTGGATGCCGAGCAGATCGTGGTCGACCGCAAGTCGAGCGGCCAGGACGAGTACCTGCTGCAGAAGTTCATGCGCTCCAACCAGGGCACGCTGATTCACCAGAAGCCGATCGTCACGGTCGGCGACACGGTGAAGGCCGGCGACGTGCTGGCCGACGGGTCGGCCACCGACTCGGGTGAGATGGCCCTGGGCAAGAACCTGCTGGTCGCGTTCATGTCCTGGGAGGGCTACAACTTCGAGGACGCCATCATCCTGTCCAAGCGGCTGGTGTCCGACGACGAGCTGACCTCGATCCACATCGAGGAGTACGAGATCGACGCCCGGACCACCAAGCTGGGCGACGAGGAGATCACCCGCGACATCCCCAACCGCTCCGAGGAGTCGCTGCGCAACCTCGACGACCGCGGCATCGTCCGCATCGGCGCCGAGGTCCAGTCGGGCGACCTGCTGGTGGGCAAGGTCACGCCCAAGGGCGAGACCGAGCTGACCGCCGAGGAGAAGCTGATCCGCGCGATCTTCAAGGAGAAGGCGCGTGAGGTCCGCGACACCTCGCTCAAGGTCCCCCACGGCGAGGGCGGTGTGGTGATCGACGTCAAGACGTTCAGCCGCAACGAGGGTGACGACCTGGCGCCCGGCGTCAACGAGCTGGTGCGCGTGTTCGTGGCCAAGAAGCGCAAGATCGCCGAGGGCGACAAGCTGGCCGGGCGTCACGGCAACAAGGGCGTGATCTCCAAGATCGTCGACGTCGAGGACATGCCATTCATGGAGGACGGCACGCAGGTCGACGTAATCCTCAACCCACTGGGCGTACCCAGCCGAATGAACCTGGGTCAGATCCTCGAGACGCACCTGGGCTGGGTGGCGGCCAACGGCTGGTACGACGACGGCTCGGCGGCCTTCCAGCAGTCCCACCGGGACTCCGGCAAGGTGTACGTCGCCACGCCTGTGTTCGACGGGGCCACTGTGGCCGACGTCGACAAGGCTCTGGTCAGCTGGCAGGACGAGCACACCGGCTCCATCAACATGGAGATCGACAAGCGCCGGCGCGAGGGCGACCAGGCCTCGGGCAAGGTGACCCTGTTCAACGGCCGCACCGGCGAGCCGTTCGAGGAGCAGGTGACAGTGGGCCACATGTACATCCTCAAGCTCCTGCACCTGGTGGACGACAAGATCCACGCCCGCTCCACCGGCCCTTACTCGCTGGTCACCCAGCAGCCGCTGGGCGGCAAGGCGCAGTTCGGCGGCCAGCGGTTCGGCGAGATGGAGGTGTGGGCGCTCGAGGCCTACGGGGCCGCGTACACCCTCCAGGAGATGCTCACCATCAAGTCCGATGACACCGTCGGACGGGTAAAGGCCTACGAGGCCATCGTCAAGGGCGAGAACATCGCCGAGCCCTCGATCCCCGAGTCGTTCAAGGTCCTACTCAAGGAGATGCAGTCGCTGGCGCTCGACGTCAACGTGGTCTCCGAGGAGGGCGAGCGGGCCGAGATGCGAGAGGAGGACGATGACCTGCTCCGGGCGGCCGAAGAGCTCGGCATCGACCTCAGCGGCGTGCGAGCCACTGACGGCTCGGCAGCCGACGAGTCCACCGAGCACGAAGGCGAGACCGTCGAGGCCTCCGAGGAGGAGGTCGTGGTGGAGGACCCCGATCTGGAGCCCGGCGAAGAGCTGGCGGCCGAGGACTTCGCCTCGGACGAGGACCCGATGATCGACGAGGCCATCCCGGTCGGCGAGGCCGACGGCGTCACAGAGGAGGGCGAGGGTGTCGTCGAGAAGGGCGTCGTCGAGGAGGGCGAGGCATGACCGCCGCCCCCGCCACCCGCACCATGCACACGTTTTCAAGCAGATAGGAATTCACTTTGATCGACATCAACAATTTCGACGCCATCGAGATCGGCCTCGCCTCCTCCAAGCAGATCCGCTCGTGGAGCTCGGGCGAGGTCACCAAGCCGGAGACGATCAACTACCGCACGCTGAAGCCCGAGAAGGACGGGCTGTTCTGCGAGCGCATCTTCGGTCCGACCAAGGACTGGGAGTGCTACTGCGGCAAGTACAAGCGCGTCCGCTACAAGGGCATCGTCTGCGAGCGCTGCGGCGTGGAGGTCACCCGCTCCAAGGTCCGGCGCGAGCGCATGGGCCACGTGGACCTGGCCGCCCCGGTCAGCCACATCTGGTTCTTCAAGGGCGTGCCCAGCCGCATCGGCTACCTGCTCGACATGGCTCCCAAGGAGCTGGAGAAGGTCCTGTACTTCGCCGCCTCGGTGGTCACGTGGGTGGACGATGAGGCGCGGGCCAAGGACGTCGACTCCCTGGAGAAGGAAGTGGCCAAGGTGCTCGACACCTACGCCGCCGAGAAGGAGGAGCGCATCCTGGAGCTGCAGGAGTCGCTGAAGCGCCGCGAGACGTACCTGGACTCCGGCAAGACCGGGCGTGACTTCTCCGACGAGGACCACCTGTGGGTGGAGTCGCTGCAGGTCAACATCGCCAAGATCTCCGACGACGAGCGCGAGAAGCTCCGCAAGGAGCTCAAGAAGAGCTTCCAGGCCGACATCGACGACACCGAGGCCTACATCGAGGACGCGGCCGAGCGGCTGCGCCAGGTGTGGGAGCTGTTCAAGACGATGGGCCCCAAGGACATCGTCAACGACGAGACCACGTTCCGTGAGCTCAAGGATCGCTTCGGCTCGCCCTACGGATTCGGCGAGTACTTCCGCGGCGGCATGGGCGCCGAGTCGGTGCGCGACCTGCTCCAGCAGGTCGACCTGGAGGCCGAGGCCGCGGACCTACAGGACCAGGTCAAGACGGCCAAGGGCCAGAAGCAGGCCCGCGCGGTCAAGCGGCTGAAGGTCGTCTCGGCATTCATCCATTCCGGCAACAAGCCGGAGATGATGATCCTGGAGGCGGTGCCGGTGATCCCGCCCGAGCTGAGGCCGATGGTCCAGCTGGACGGCGGCCGGTTTGCCACCTCGGACCTCAACGATCTCTACCGCCGGGTGATCAACCGCAACAACCGCCTGAAGCGGCTGCTGGACCTGGGCGCCCCCGAGATCATCGTCAACAACGAGAAGCGGATGCTCCAGGAGTCAGTCGATGCGCTGTTCGACAACGGCCGGCGTGGGCGTCCCGTGACCGGACCGGGCAACCGCCCGCTGAAGTCGCTGAGCGACATGCTCAAGGGCAAGCAGGGCCGGTTCCGCCAGAACCTGCTCGGCAAGCGCGTTGACTATTCCGGGCGCTCGGTGATCGTGGCCGGGCCTTCGCTGAGGCTCCACCAGTGCGGCCTGCCCAAGCTGATGGCGCTGGAGCTGTTCAAGCCGTTCATCATGGCTCGCCTGGTCGAGCGCAAGTCGGCGCAGAACATCAAGGCGGCCAAGAAGATGGTCGACTCGATGATCCCCGAGGTGTGGGACGTGCTCGAGGAGGTCATCCACGAGCACCCCGTGCTGCTCAACCGTGCTCCCACCCTGCACCGTCTGGGCATCCAGGCATTCGAGCCGGTGCTGGTCGAAGGCAAGGCGATCCAGGTCCATCCGATGGTCTGCCACGCGTTCAACGCGGACTTCGACGGTGACCAGATGGCGGTCCACCTGCCGTTGTCGGCCGAGGCTCAGGCCGAGGCGCGGATCCTGATGCTGTCCTCCAACAACATCCTCTCGCCTGCGCACGGCGCGCCGCTGGCCACCCCGACTCAGGACATGGTGCTGGGCGCGTACTACCTGACCTACGGCCCCGACGCCGAGGACCTGGCCAAGATCGACCCGTCCAAGCACGAGCCGCGCCCGCACGTGTACCGCACCGCCCAGGAGGCGGAGTGGTCCTACGAGCACGGCGTGGTCAAGCTTCACGACCTGGCGGAGTACCGGCCCGCTGGGGTCGAGGGCGGCCACGTGCTGACCACCGTCGGTCGGATCATTTACAACGACAAGATCGAGCGGGCGCTCGAGGAGGCGCTGGGGAGCGAGTTCGACCCCAGGTCCTACGAGTTCATCAACCGCTCGATGAAAAAGAAGGACACCACCAAGCTGGTGGACGACCTGGTCCAGGCCTACGGCGCGGCCACCATCTCGATGGTGCTGGACGCGTTCAAGGACATCGGGTTCCACTACGCCACGCAGGCGGGTGTGACCATCTCCAAGAACGACGTCCAGACTCCGCCCAGCAAGCCGGAGATCCTGGCCCGCTACGAGGCGCAGCTGGCGGTGCTCGAAGGCCAGTACGAGAACGGCGAGATCACCCAGGAGGAGCGCCACGAGGCGGTCACGAAGCTGTGGGATCGAGCCACCAACGAGGTCGGCGAGGCGCTTTACGCGCACCTGGACGAACTCAACCCGATCTACATGATGGCCAACTCCGGGGCTCGCGGTTCGTTCTCGCAGATCCGCCAGCTGGCCGGCATGCGTGGGCTGATGGCCAACCCCAAGGGCGAGATCATCGAGCGGCCGATCAAGGCCTCCTTCCAGGAGGGCCTGTCGGTTTTGGAGTACTTCATCTCGACCCACGGGGCCCGCAAGGGCCT
>DASZGO010000353.1:0-5671 GCA_035938755.1 Solirubrobacteraceae bacterium
CCTGCTCACCGTGGACACGCTGGAGCAGGCCCTGGAGCGGGTGACCGGGGGCGCCAAGCGGGACACCGGCCGCCATGCCGCTGAGGCGGCGCTGGCCGCTCTGGCGGTCAAGGAACAGCTCGCGGAGCCGCGACGCTCGGCGGGCTTCTCCTGAGTTGCTAGTCGCCGCCGTCGCCGCCCTGGCCGGGGTGGTGGCCACGAGCGGGACCGGCCCCCGGCGCGGCGCCTCCGGACTTGGCTTTCCCGTCCGGCTTGGCGGCTCCGGACTGGCCCGCGGCCTGCTGGGCTAGCGCCAGCTCCTGCCTGACCAGGCCGGTCTGGTTAGGGATCTGCAGGCGCTGCTTGAGGATCAGGACGGCGGCCCGCGGATCACCGGCCAGCCGCAACGCGCGACCCAGGTCATACAGGGCGTAGGCGTAGGTGAGGCTGCCGTGTGGGGCGGCGGCCACGGCCTGCTGGAGCACCGCTATCGCGCCGTTGTAGTTGCCGGCCAGCAGCAGGTCATGGCCCCGGGCCTCAAGCGCATCGGCCGACTGCGGCGGCGCGGACGTAGGGGTCGAAGCCGCGTGCGCCGCGGCGTGGGTGGCGGGCTTGGCGGTCGCCGGATGGTGCTGCAGCGGGGCAAACCCGGCTCCGGCCTGGAACCCCACCGCTCGCTTCCCGCCGCCGGCCAGGGCCGCGGCGATCCCTACGCCGAGCAGCAGAGCAGCCAGGGCGCCCAGCGCGACGGCCCGGGCTCGCCATGGTGTGCCGGGGCTCGGACCAGGTCGGGGAGGCGCCACGGCGGGGCGGGGCATCCGGGCAGTAGCGGCGGTGGCCGGCGGGGCGGCCGGCGGTGGCCGGCGGTCCACCAGCGCGTGCTCGATCGCTCCGACGAGCTCGTCGGCGGAGGCGAAGCGCTCCTCGGGACGCTTGGCCATGCCCTGGGCCAGGACCCGATCCAGGGCTGGCGGCAGAGCGGGGTTGCGCTGGCTGGGGCTGGGAGGCGGCGTCTCGATGTGCTGGCGGGCCTGGGCGGCGAAGTGGCGGGCGCGGAACGGGCGCTCGCCGGTCAATAGCTCGAACGCCGCCACGGCCAGCGCGTAGCGATCGCTGGCGTCGGTGGCGGGGCGGCCCAGCGCGACCTCGGGGGCCAGGTAGGCCGCGGTGCCCAACAGCTGGCCGGTCGCGGTCAGCGTGTCGTCGGTGGCCACCAGCGCGATCCCGAAGTCGGCCACGTGGAGGACCCGGCCTGCGTCGAGCAGGAAGTTGGAGGGCTTGATGTCCCGGTGGATCACACCCCGAGCATGGGCGAAATCGATCGCCGCCGCGGCCTCACGCAGCCAGTTGAGCGCGCGCTGGGCCTCGACCGGCGCGGCTCGCAACGCGTCGGCCACTGTGCCGCCGAGCAGTCGCTCCATGACGATGAACGGCGGGCCCGCGGGCGCATCGAAGCCAGGCGACGTCTGTCCGACGTCGTAGATCGTGACCACGTTAGGGTGGTCCGAGAGCCGCGCCGCCGCCCGCGCCTCCCGTTTGAACCGCCGGACCGCCGCGGAGTCCATGGCCAGCTGCTCGGCCATCAGCTTGATGGCCACCGGGCGGTCGAGCAGCCGGTCGCGGGCGCACCACACCGAGGCCATGCCCCCAGAGGCCATGGGCTTGACCAGCTCATAACGCTCAGAGAGCCGCGAGTGAGAGGGCAGGGGCAACTTGAGCCGGGCGGCCATCTACAACCGTCTACCCCTCACTCGCCGGTTCGATTCCCAGGGCGGACGGGGGTTCGATGGGCGACCCCTATACTCGCGCCTCGCATGTCGAAGCGTCGCACTCTGAAGTCATCAAAGATCTGCCACGTCTGCGGACGAGCACCCGCTTTCGGGCATAGTCGAAGCCACTCGATGGTGGCGACCAAGCGGCGCTTCAACCCCAATCTGCAGCGGGTGCGAATCGACGACCATGGCACGCCCCGGCGCGTGTACGTGTGCACGCGTTGTCTCAAGGCCGGGAAGGTAACCAAGGCGCCGTAGGGGCGTGAACTTCCCGCCATCGCCTTGACGGCCACCGCCGTGTCGGACCCCAGCATTGTTCGCTTCCGGGCCGCCGTTGAGGCTGGACTCCAGGCGCTCGAGGCCCGCCGCCAAGAGGTCAACGACCTCAACGTATTCCCGGTGGCCGACGGCGACACCGGCGACAACATGGTGCTCACGCTGCAGGCGGTGCTCCAGGAGCTCGACAGCTTGAACGGCGCCTCGGGCGAGCGCACGATCGACGACATCGGGCGGGAGGAGCTCGTCTCATCGGTGGCCCGGGCGGCTCTCCTGGGCGCCCGAGGTAACTCCGGGGTCATCCTGTCGCAGCTGATCCGCGGCGCTGCCGAGGAACTGGCGTCGCGACCCGGAGAGTTGGTCGATCCCGTGCTGATCGCGGCCGCCATGGCCCGGGCGGCCGACCAGGCCTACGGGTCGGTGCGCGAGCCGGCCGAGGGCACGATCCTCACCGTGGTGCGCGAGATGGCCTCGCGGCTGGCCTCGGAGATAGCCCATTCCAACGATGGCCGCCTGGGTCCGGACGCCACGGCGGAGGAGCAGGACGCGGTGATCGCCGAGGTGATCGAGCGAGCGCTGGAGGCTGGGACGGAGTCGGTCCGCCGCGGCCCGGACCTCCTGCCGGTGCTCCGCGAGGCGGGGGTGGTGGATGCCGGCGGATATGGCCTCATCGTCCTGCTGGCCGGAATAGTGGGTGCGCTCCGGGGCACCGAACCGCCTTCGCTGGAGCATCACGCGCCGGCTCGCGTGACCCATCCTCAGCACTCCTCGACCCGGTACCGCTACTGCACCAACTTCGCCGTCACCGGTAGCAACTTCGATCAGCGGCGGTTCGTGCGTGAGCTCGAGCGCATCGGCGACTCGGTACTGGTCGTGGGCGACCAGACCACGCTGAAGGTGCACCTGCATACCGACGACCCGGATGCCGCCACCGCGTTGTTCGCGCCGAACGGCGCGGTCAGCCACCTCGATGTGGCGGACATGCGTGTGCAGATCGAAGCCCGGGACGCCCGGCTCGTAGCCCCCGGCCAGACCGCGGTATGTGGCGGTCTGGCCGTGACCACCGGAGAGGGCATGCGGCTGCTGTTCGAGAGCTTCGGGCTGGACACGCTCGACGTGGGTCCCAAGCACAACCCGTCCACCTACGAGGTGCTGGCGGCCATTCACGCTGTGCCCGCCGAGGAGGTGGTGGTCCTGCCCAACAGTCCCAACGTGACCATGGCGGCGGAGCGGGCGGCGGCCCTGGCCGACAAGGTGGTGGCCGTGGTCGACTCACGGTCTCCCCAGGCCGGCCTGGCGGCTGCCGTGTCGCTCGACGCCCACCACACCGCTGAACAGAACGCAGCGGCCATAACCGCGTCACTGGACCGGGTGCGGACAGGAGCGGTAGCGCCGGCCGCGCGCGACGACGTGCAGGGGCGGTTCCGTCAGGGAGACGCGATCGGACTGGTCGAGGAGGAGATCGTGGTCTGGGGCACCCCCGTTCAAGCCCTGGGCGGCGTCATGGAGCGTCTGGCCACGGACGCCGAGCTGCTGACCAGCCTGCGCGGGGCTGGCGCACCGCTCGACGACGACACGGTCCGCTCGCTCGCCCCCGACGGGGTGGAGCTCGAGCTCTCTGACGGAGGGCAGCAGAGCTACTGGTGGCTGCTGGCGGCCGAGTAGCCCCGCCGCGGCGACCGGACCACCAGGCATCATCGGAGGTAGCAGTGTCCGCTACCGAGTTTGCGAGTTCTCGCCCGCTTGAGCCCGAGGAGCTCGAGACGGCGCCGGTTCGCTACCCCCGGCCCTCGCGGCTGGCCACCCCGCTGGGGATCGGCGGTGCCAAGCCGGCAGCCGCGCTGAAGTCGCTCGGGCTCCACAGCGTGGGCGACCTGCTGGAGCATCTGCCCACTGACCGGCGGGAGGCACGGAGCGTGGCCGAGCTGGCGGTGGGCGAGAGCTCGACCGTGGTGGTGGAGATCAGGAGCATCGCCTCCCGGTCGGTCAGGCGCCGGGGCATGCGACCGCTGGTCGAGGCCACCGTGGGCGATGAGACCGGGGTGATGAAGGCCACGTTCTTCAACCAGCCTTGGCTGGTCAGGCGCTATCCGCCGGGGACGCGGCTGGTGCTGCACGGCAAGTGCCGCGGGCGGGGGCGGTTCGCGGTCCAGAGCCATTCCGAGACCTCTGAGGCCCTGACGGGGGAGGGTGCGGTGGCCCACTATCCGGCCACTGAGGGCATCACCTCGACCCAGCTGCTGGCCCTGGTGGGTGAGCACCGACCGGACGTGGCCGACGCATATGAGCCGTTGCCCGCGGGGATACGGGTGGCCGAGGGCCTGCCGGATCGTCAGGCGGCGCTGGCTGCGGTTCACTTTCCGGCCCGAGATGGCGACCTTCAAGCCGGTCGCCGGCGGATCGCCTTCGAGGAGCTTCTGCTGGCCCAGCTGGCGCTCCGACGGCGCCGGCGGACCCGGGAATGCGCCAGCGTGGCGCCGGTCCTGGACGACGAGCGGGGGCCCGCGCGGGACTGGCTGAGCCAGCTTCCGTTTGGGCTGACCGGCGATCAGCAAGCAGCGATCGAGGTGCTGGACCACGACATGGCCCGGCCGAGACCCATGCAGCGGCTGCTGATGGGCGAAGTGGGGTCAGGCAAGACGGTGGTGGCCCTGTACGCGCTGCTGCGGGCGGTGGAGCACGGCTATCAGGCCGCGCTCATGGCCCCCACCGAGACGCTGGCCGAGCAGCATTTCGCCACCCTGCAGGCGCTGATGCCAGATGCGGTGGTCCCGGTCGGGCTGCTCACCGGCTCGACCCCAGCTCGGCGAGCCGCGGACCTCCGCGGCAAGCTGGGCAGCGGCGAGCTCGACCTGGTTGTGGGCACGCACGCCTTGATCGAGGAGGGGGTGCAGTTCGCGCGTCTGGGCGTGGCGGTGGTGGACGAGCAGCATCGCTTCGGGGTGCGCCAACGGGCGGCGCTCGACGCCAAGGGTCCGGACGGGCGCGCGCCGCATGTGTTGCACATGACGGCCACCCCGATCCCCCGCACGCTGGCACTGGCCGGCTACGGAGACCTGGACTTCACCCTGCTCCGCGAGCTGCCGCGCGGCCGGCGCCCGATCGAGACCTTCGTGTGCGGAACCACGGCGGAACGGACCCGGGCCTACGAGCGCATCCGCAGCGAGCTGCGCGCCGGACGGCAGGCCTACGTGGTGTGTCCGCTGGTGGAGGAGTCGGAGGCTCTATCGGCGCGGGCGGCCACGGCCGAGTTCGAGCGCCTGCGCACCGGCGAGCTGGCCGACTTTCGGGTTGTGCTGTTGCACGGCCAGCTGCGGCCGGCCGACAAGCAGGCGGCGATGACGGCGTTTGCCAGCGGCCACGCCGACGTCCTGGTGGCCACCTCGGTGATCGAGGTGGGCATCGATGTGTCCAACGCGACCGTGATGCTGGTCGAGGACGCCGACCGCTACGGCATCTCCCAGCTGCATCAGCTGCGGGGTCGGATCGGCCGCGGGGAGCACCCGTCGCTGTGCCTGCTGTTCGGGGCCAAGGACTCGGCCCGGCTGCGCGCAGTGGCCGCCCATCGCGATGGCTTCAAGCTGGCCGAGATCGACCTCCAGCTGCGCGGCGAAGGCGAGCTGATCGGGACCCGGCAGCACGGC
>DASZGO010000354.1:0-28708 GCA_035938755.1 Solirubrobacteraceae bacterium
GCCGGTCACCCTCGTCGTGGTTGTGGTCGACGCGGAACGTCGGCCAGTTGGCCAGCGTCTCGTGGCTCTGCCTCGGGGTCAAGTTCATGTAGCCGACGAACTTCCCGTCCGGGCTCGTCAGCGCGGCGCTGGCCGTGCCGGGGTCGCCATGGATGGGGTGCCAGGCCGGCGGGTAAGGCATCCGCCCACCCGAGGGGATGCTGGCCGCCGGCCAGCTGGCCGGCGCAGGTGACGCGTGCAGCCAGGCGGCCGCCGTACCAGCGCCGGCGCTGGTGGTGCGGGCACCGGCGGAGGAGCGGTTGCTCGAGCCGCACCCCGCGCAGGCCAGGCCGATGCCCAGAACCGCGAGCGGTGCGGCACAAGCGAACCGCTGTCTAGACGTTGCCGTCCCCATCGCTGGGGGCGCCCATGGTGTCGGGGTCGCCGTCGCCGGCGGCACTCCCTGACCCGCCGTTGGCGGAACTCGAGGAATTCGAACCGCAGGCCGCCAGGGCCAGAGCCGGCGCCACCAGGGGGGCGGGGGCCAGTCGGCGGATCTTGCTGTTCGTGTTTGCGCTCACTTGATGTCCTCTGTTGCGCGGATTCGGTGCTTCGTCTTCCAAGGACGCCGCAGAGGGACGCGACCTTCCGGGACGCTATCGATGCGGTGGCGCGGGGCGCCGGGCGGAGCCCGGGAAGAAACGCGGCCCAGGCGCGTCTTGGAGGCTGAGAACGAAAACGTCTGAGGAGGAATCTTGAAGCCAGCGTCCTACCGCCTAGCCGCATTGATCACCGCCGGTCTCCTGGTAGCGGCGTGCGGAAGCAGTAGTTCCTCACGCACTGTGCCCGCGGCGTCAGCCGGTGGAACGACGGGCGGGACCAGCACCAGCGCCAGCGCAGGCCCGGCCACCGCCAGCAGCACGGACGTGGTGGCCAAGAAGAGCAAGCTGGGCACGATCGTGGCCGCCGGGCCGAAGAAGCTGACGGTGTACATGTTCGAAGGCGACAAGGGCTCGACGAGCACCTGCTCTGGCGCCTGCGCCCAGGCCTGGCCCCCCGTGCCCGCCGGCGGCACCCCGAAGGTCACCCCGCCGGCCCAGGCGTCGCTGGTCGGTACTACCACCCGCCCAGACGGGACCAAGCAGCTGACCTACAAAGGTCATCCGCTCTACTACTTCATCAAGGACAAGGACGACGGTGACGGCTACGGCGAAGGCGTTAAGCAGTTTGGGGCCAACTGGTATGTCCTCCAGCCCAACGGGTCGAAGATCGACAAATCGTGAGGGCGCGGTGCAACGGTCGCGCGGTCACGGCCGGCCGCGCGACCCGCGCCGGCTGGCCGTGATCCGGCGCGCTCAGCTGGGGTCGGTGAACTCGGCCGGCTGCTTGGTCATGCCCGCGGTAACTGCCGCCAGCTGGTTGGCCGAGCCGAGCAGCTTGAGCTGAATCTCGGCCTCCAGCCGCAGGCCCTCCTGGGGCGGCGCAGTCCAGGCCTGATTGAGCAGGCGCTTGGCCCCGCGGATGGCATCCGGGGAACGTCCCGCGATCTCGGCCGCCAGCTCCCGGGCGCTGGCCAACGGATCGTCGGCCAGGTGGGTGACCAGCCCCAGGCGTAGCGCCTCATCGCCGCTCAGTACCCGAGCGGTGTACGTCAGTTCCTTGGCCACGTCGATCGGCACCAGCCGCGGCAGGGTCTGGGTGATCGACATGTCGGGGACGAGACCCCACTTGGCCTCCATCACCGACAGCCGCGCGTCGGGCGTCGCGAACCGGACGTCGGCCGCCAGCGCGATCTGCAGCCCGCCGCCCAGGCAGTTGCCATGCACCGCGGCGATCACCGGGACGGGCAGCGTCATCCAGTCGTAGGCCGTCCGCTGAAACCTGTTGGGAACCACGTTGGCCAGGCCATCCGTCCCGTTGGATCCGTCCCCCATCGACATCGCGCTGGTCACGTCGAGGCCCGAGCAGAAGCTGGGGCCTTCCCCATGCAGCACCACCGCGCGCACACCGGGATCTCCGGCCACCTGCTCGGCGGCCGCCACGAGGGCTTCGAACATCGCCAGGTCGAGCGCGTTGTGCTTCTCCGGACGGGCCAGCGTCACGGTCGCGATGTGGTCGGCTACTTCGATCTTGACTCGCTGTTCGCTCATAACCCGGCAGCCTATCCCTCGGGCGCCACCGCGTCACCCAGGCGCACCGTTCCCGGCTCCAGCACGCGGCCATAGATGCCGAACGGCAGCGGCTCGGTGGTGTCCAGATCGCGGCGGTACTCGCCCAGGATGTCCAGCGTCGGCAAATCGATCACCCCGGTCACCGGGTCACGGCTGGTGATCAGGCACCGGCCGACGTGGCCCTCGAACCGAACCCGGGCCTGCTCGCCGACCCGGACCGCGGACCCCACCCAGGCATCCTCGGCGTGGGCGTCCAGCCCATCCACCTCGATCAGCATGCGGAATCGCCGCGGGTCCACGTCATCACACCCGCCCTGCTCGGCCAGCCGCCGCAGCGACCCGGTCGAGATCAAAGACACCGCGCCGCGCGCCCCGCGGTCCACCGCTCCCTGCTCGTCGGCCTCGACCAGCCTGACGGGCCGGCCCACCAGCTCGCTCAGCGCGGATGACCACGGACCTTCGACCAGCCGGGCCCCGGCGCTCCGCGAGTAGAACTTCGTCTGCACCTCGTCACCGAGACGAACGTTTGCCTCAAGCACGTGGCCGCCGGGAAGCTGGAGGCGCAGCCGCCGCTCCGGCTCGGAGTAGGCAGACACCACGGCGTTCAAATCGCCCAGGTGCTTACCGTTGATCATCCGGTCGTGGTCGTCGATCAGGAAAAAGCGGCGGTTGAGCCGAACGCCAGTGGGCTCCAGCGCCACGGAATCCACCGTCTGCAGGCGCGTGCCCTTGACCGGGGTGAGCGCAAGCCCCGAGACGACCGGCGGCATCTACGCGGCGCTCGCCTGGTCGGCCCAGTCGCGATACAGCCGCCAGTAGCGGCCCTGGGCCTCCAGCAACTCCTCGTGCGTCCCCTGCTCGACGATCTGTCCGTGCTCCAGCACGATGATCCGCGAGGCCCCCTGGATCGTGGATAGCCGGTGGGCGATGACCACCGCCGTGCGACCGGCGAGCAGCCGGCGCAGCCCATCCTCGATCAGCGTCTCGGTGTGCACGTCGACGTTGGAGGTCGCCTCGTCCAGGATCAGGATCCGCGGGTCGGCCACGAGCGCCCGGGCGAACGCCAGCAGCTGCCGCTGGCCGGCCGACAGCTGAACGCCGCGCTCGCCCACCTGGGTGTCGTAGCTGTGCTCCAGCGCGGCGATGAAGCTCTCAGCCCCGACCGCCCGCGCCGCGGCGGCGATCTCCTCGTCGGTGGCCGAGGGGCGGCCGAACGCGATGTTCTCCCGCACTGTGCCGCTGAACAGGAACCCCTCCTGAGGCACGATGCCCATTTGCGAGCGCAGCGAATGCATCGACACGTGGCGCAGGTCGTGGCCGTCGATCTGGACTGAGCCCTGGCTGGGGTCGTAGAACCGGGCCACGAGCTTGGCGAACGTGGACTTGCCGGCGCCGGTCTCGCCGACCAGGGCTACGGTTTGGCCGGGCGGCACCACCAGATCGATGTCGCGCAGCGCCCAGTCCTCGTCGGAGGGGGAGGCGTCGGAGGGGGAGGCGTCGGAGGGCGAGGCGTCGGAGGGCGAGGGTTCGTAACTGAAGCCCACGCCCTCGAACCGCAGCTCACCGCGGATCCGGGGCAGCTCGATCGCGTCAGGGGCGTCGACGATGTCGGGCTCCTCGTCCAGCAGGTTGAAGATCTTGTCGAGCGCCGCCATGCCCGACTGATAAGTCGTGTAAAGCTGAGAGAGCTGCTGGATCGGGTCAAAGAAGTTGTTCAGGGCCGCGATGAACGCGAACACGACGCCGGTGGACGTGTGACCGTTGATCGCTTCAATGCCGCCGATGATCAGGATCTCCACCGTGACCAGCGCGGACAGGAACTCCACCCCGGGGAAGTAAGCGGCGTTCAGCTTGACCGTGGTCATGTTGACGTCCCGGTTTTCCTGGTTGAGCTCGGAGAAGCGCGAGATGTGCCGGGGCTCCTGCCCGAACGCGCGGACCACCCGGATGCCCGAAAGGGTCTCCTGGAGATAACCAGTGATGGCTGCGATCTTCTCTCGCGTCAGACGGTAGGCGTCGGCCGAGGCGATCCGGAACACCACGCCGCCGATGGCCAGGATCGGGAACGCCGCGAAGGTGAGTAGTGCCAAGTGCGCGTCCAAGACCAACAGGATCACCACCACGCCGATCAGCGTGAGCCCGGACTGAAACAGGGTGGCCATCCCGTCCTCGACCAGCTGGTCGAGTGCCTCCACGTCGTTCGTTATCCGCGAGATGATTACTCCGGCCCGATTGCGGGAGTAGAAGCCGATCGACAGCCGCTGGAGATGCGCGAACAGCCGCACGCGCAGGTCCTGGAGCGCCCGCTGGCCGACCCAGCCCACCAGGTAGGTCTGGGCCGCCGATGCCAGCGCGTACAGGATCGCCGAGACCAGGAACGCCCCGACCACCAGATCGAGCGTGCCCGCGTCATGCTTTTGGATGCCGTTGTCGATGGCCAACTTGGCCAGCGGGGCGGGGGCGAGCGAGGCCGCGGTGGCGATGACCAGCGCAACCACCATGGCCGCGACGCGCCAGCGGTACGGGGCCAGCAGCTCGGCCAGGCCGCGCAGCTTGCGCCGGCGACCTGAGGTCTGCTTGAACCGCCGGCGGATGTCCCCGAACCGGCTCACAGTCCGGCCACCTCCGCCTCCAGCGGCTTGCGGTTGATGAACACCTGGTCGGGCATCCCCTTCTCCACAATCTCCCGATACAGGGGCGAGGACTCGAGCAGCTCGTCGTGGGTGCCGCGGGCGGCCACCGTCCCATCCTGTAGCACCACGATCTCATCGGCCAGCGCAATCGTGGACATCCGGTGGGCGACCACGAACGTGGTCCGCCCGGCCATGACCTGCTGCAGGGCCAGCTTGATCTCCTGCTCGGTTGATGCGTCGACCGAAGACGTCGCGTCGTCCAAGACGAGGATCCGGGGGTCGGCCAAGATGGCCCGGGCGATGGCGACGCGCTGGCGCTGCCCGCCGGAAAGAGTGAGCCCGCGCTCGCCGATCAGCGTGTCGTACCCCTTCGGCAGCGCGGTGATGAAGCCATCGGCCTGGGCGGCTCGCGCTGCCCGCTCCACCTCCTCGCGGCTGGCCTCGGGACGGCCGTAGGCGATGTTGTCGTGGACTGTCGCCGAGAATAGGAATGGATCGTCGGTGACCACCGCGATCTGGCTGCGCAGGCTGGCGGGATCGACCTCGTCGACACGGGCGCCATCGATGCGCACGCTGCCCGTGGTCACGTCGTAGAGCCGGGGCAGCAGCGAGACCAGCGCTGTCTTGCCTGAGCCCATGGCGCCCACCAGCGCGATGGTGGTCCCGGCCGGGACCTCGAGATCGACGTCGTGCAGCGCCGGCCGCGGAGACCCGGCAAAGGTGAGCCCGGCCCCGACCAGCGACACCTCACCGCGACCCTCCGGCAGCGGCGGTGCATTGTCCGGCACCGTCATTTCCGGTGCCCGATCCAAGATCTGGAAGATCCGAGCGCCGGAAGCGGCGGCCCGCTGCGCCGCGCTCAGCATGTAACCGAGCGTACGCATGGGGGAGATGAGCATCAGCAGATAGGCGTAGAACGCGGTGAAGGTACCGATGCTGAGCGTGCCGTTGATCACCTCGCGTCCGCCCACCAGAAGGATCACGGCCAGCCCGATGTTGGGCAGGAAGCTGATCATCGGGGTAAAGCGAGCCTGGATCCGCGTGGCCACCATCTGCTGGCTGAAGACGCGCGTCACCGCGCCGCGGAACCGCTCGAGTTGCGGCGCTTCCTGGGCGAACGCCTTGACCACCCGCACGCCCGAGATGTTCTCCTCGGCCTCTGCGGTGAGCTCGGCGATTCGCTGCTGCGCCTCCTGGAGCGCGGGTCGCGAATGAATGCCGTAGCGCCACGCGATCAGCACCACGAACGGCACCGGTGCCAGCGACAGCGCGGCCAGCTCAGGTCGTAGCGCGAACATGGCCGCCGCCGCCAACAGAATCGACAGCAGCGACTGGGCGATGAACACCAGCCCGTAGCCCAGAAAGAACCGGACCGACTGGAGGTCCACGGTGGCCCGGGACATCAGCTGTCCGGTCTGCTGGCGGTCGAAGAACGACAGCTCGAGTCGCTGGAGGTGGCCGTAGAGCCGGTCTCGCAGGTCGCGCTCGACCCCCAGCGACACTCGCCCGGCCACGAGCCGGCGGGCGACGCTCCAGGTCAGGCGCAGCAGTCCGGCCACGCCAATGGCGATCGCCCACACCACCAGCGTGTGGTGGCTGTGCGCGCGGATCCCGTTGATCGCCCGGCCGGTCAGGTAGGGGATCAGCACAGTGGCCCCGATGGCCAGCGACGCGAGCACGAACGAGACGGCAACCCCCGCGCGATACGGGCGCAGGAAACCGAGCAGCCGCCAAAAAGTCCTCATCCTTCATAAAGGATAGTAAGGAGGACAGCCGAGCGGCCGCGTCCGAACAGCCGAGCGGCGGCCTCGATAGAGTGGTCGTGCGAGCACGTGGAGGGTACGCGACGTCATCGGAGGGTTGCTCGGACCGGGGCCGCCGCTGCGTGCCTGGTCGGCCTGACTGTGTTCTCGGCAAGCCCGGCGATGGCTGCCTGGAGCCGTCCGACCACATTGACCAAAGCCGGCGCCACCGCTGGCTTTCCCACCGTCGCGTCCAACGGACGAGGAGTCGTGGTCGTCGCCTGGTATCGCTTTGTGGGCCAGGCCGCACAGGTGGTCGCCCGGTTGAGCACCGACGCGGGGCGGACCTGGGGCCCGCGGCAGCTAGTAGGGCCGGCTCTCCTGGCCATCGACGGCACCCGCCCCGCGCTGCTCCGCGCGGCCGTTGCCCCGGACGGCACAGCCGGGCTGGTGTGGCAGCGGGCCGTCGGTCGTCGCAGCCACGAGGTCGTGGCCGCGCTGGCTCGTCCGCACGGGCGGTTTGGCAGCGTCCGCGTGGTCTCGGCACGCGGCGTGCTCTCCGGGTATCCGGACATCGCATTCGACGGCTCGGGGCGCGCCGTGGTGGTCTGGGTCACGCTGACGGAGGTCGAGCGGGCGGTGATCCTGCCCGGCGGGCAGGTGACCGCACAGCGCATGATCAGGACCGGACGCGTCCCGGACGAGCCGACGGTGGCCGTAAACCGTAGGGGCGACCGCGTGTATGCCTGGATCGAGAGCACGGCGTCGGGCTTCGACACCTGGGTGGCGCGTGAGCGGGCGGGCGGCAGGCTGACGGGCCCCCAGCGGCTCCAGCACCCCAGTGCGGGCCAGCTTCCCCTGGCCGATGCGGCGATTGCGGCCAACGGCCGTAGCACCGTGGTCTACGAGCAGGTGGTGGGGGAGGCGGACCTGATCTGGGCCGCCCCCGCCGCCTGGGGCGCTC
Organism: Solirubrobacteraceae bacterium; assembly: GCA_035938755.1. GTDB lineage: Bacteria > Actinomycetota > Thermoleophilia > Solirubrobacterales > Solirubrobacteraceae > Palsa-465. The sequence continues at coordinate 7,490 of DASZGO010000354.1, forward strand.
GCTTCGGCGGCGGGCAGCGGCTGTCTGCACCCGGGCGGTTCGCGATCCTCGGGGGCGCTGGCGCGGGCTCGCGCGGGGTGGGCATAGATGCGGCCGGCCGGGTGAGCGCGATCTGGGAAGACAACCCGCTGCCAGGGCGCACCGGCACCAGCCGGTTGCGCGTGGCCACCAGCAACTCGGCCGGACGATTCCGCCCAGCCAGAACGCCGCAATCGGTCAGCGGCACGCAGACCTACGAGCGCCCGGCGATTGGGGTTGCTCCTGGAGGCGGCGTTGTGGCGGCCTGGGCCGAGGTCCCGGCCGGCGCCAGTGGCACAAACCTGGTCTGGGGGTCTGCGGCGGCGGCGCCTGGTGGACCGTTCGCCCCGCCGACGAAGCTGTCGGGCCCACGCGGCGACTTCGCCGCGGTGGCCGCCACCCGGCCGGGCGGCGCCGGCGTCGCCGTGTGGGCCCAAGGCGATAAGCGACCGATCGTCCGGCTGGCCCGGTGGTCGCCCTAGTCCGGGTGACTCTCGGGCCCGGCGGCTAACGAAGTCGGACGGCCTTGGCCACGGCTTGAGCCAGCAGCGCCGAGCCGGCGTAGGTGGGGTGAACGCCACATTTGGGCGGACTCGGCGTCTGGGTAATCAAACCGGCCGTACACGTGTTGCCTCCGGACTTCTGCGTCGCCTTGGCGAATATGCCGTATCCGTCGGCGATGGCCACACCGAAGGGCTTGGACGCAGAGACCTCCGCCTGGTTGAGCTCTCGCGAGAAGGCGTTGATCAGGGCGCTTGCGTAGTTGAGCGAGTAGTACTTCACGATCACGAGCTGCCCCCGGTACCCCGCCGTGTTGCGCAACTGGGAAAGGATCGTGCGGATGTTGCGCTGGACCTTGGCCAGCGTCTTGCGCTGCTCGGACGGCTTCAGACACGCGTCGGGGGTGGTCTCCTGGCACACGAACAGATCGTTGGCGCCGATCATCAGCGACACCAGGCGAACGCTCGGGTGCGAGCGCAGGAACTGGATCGCGAACGCCAGCTGAGAGCCCTTGTAGCGGACGTGAAGCGGGTACAGGGTCCGGTATCCGGGCGCCTTACCGAGCCTGTTCTCGCAGCCGTTGCTCTCGGCGTGCGGGTTGATCAGGCTGCTGCTGGTCTCGCCCGGGCAGGCCGCGTTGGCGATCTTCAGCTTCAGCTGCGGCCCGAGCTCCTCGGGATAGCCCAAAAAGCTCGCGGCGTTGTGGTAGTTCGGCGCAGGTACGGTGTTGGGCTCCTGATACCCGAACGTGACCGAGTCGCCCAGAGCCAGGTAGGTCGACCCTGGCGTGACAGGTGGCCGTGACGCGGCCGTACCCGGCGCGGCGACACCGAGCGCTAGAGCCATCGACACCAGAGTTGCCCGGGCCATCCATGCCTTCATCACACGCACCTTAACTACCTAGGCCGGTTAAAGTTGCTGTGGGCGACAAGTTGCTGGGCCTTGGACTGGCGCGCGCCATTGGCGCGTTGCAGCTGAAATGCGGGTTGACGCCAGCCTATGGCCGCCGGTTCCCCGTTGCCAACTCTGCTGCGGCACTCATATGATCCACGCCGGGTACGGCCCCGTACCGTGATGGCAGGAGAGGAGGGAGAGCGGCCGAGAGATGGACGTCATGTTGCGGTACGCCTACCTGCCGCTCCGGGGCTTCATCCAGACGATCGGCGCCATGGTGCTGCTGCTGCGGCGCACACTCGTCGCTGCGCTGACGCCGCCGTTCGACTACGCGCCTGAGCTAGTCGACCAGTTCCTTTTCGCCCTGCGGCTGGGCTGGTTCCCGATGATCGTGGCCTCGCTGGCCTTTACCTACGGCCCGGCGGGCATCGAGGTGGGCAACTTCCTCAACCTGCTTGGCGCGATGGACCGTCTGGGCGGGATCTTCGTGATCATCGTGATGCGCGAGTTCGCCCCGCTGGTGTGCGCGATCGTGATGGCCGGCGTAGCGGGCACCGCGATGACCGCCGACCTTGGCGCGCGGAAGATCCGTGAGGAATTGGACGCGCTGGTGGTGCTGGGCGTGGACCCGGTCAAGAGCCTCGTGGTCCCGCGCTTTCTCTCGCTGATGCTGCTCACTCCGCTGTTCTCAATCTATGCGCTGCTGTTCGGGACGCTCGGTGGTGTGTTGGTCACGCTGTCCAATGGCGCGCAGGTGGGGCCATTCTTTTCCACGTTCTTCGCCCAGGCCAGCACTGCGGAGTTCGAGGCCATGCTGATCAAGTCGACGATCTTCGGCGCGATGATCGCGATCGTCTGCTGTTACAAGGGCCTGACCGCGTCCGGCGGTGCCGAAGGGGTGGGGCGCGCGGTCAACCAGGCGGTCGTCATCGCATTCCTCGGTATCGGGGCGATCGACTACACGTTCACCCAGACGCTGCTGGCCACCCACCCGGCCCTGAACACACCACGATGAACGTCCTGGCTCGACCCATCGCCGCGCTCTACGCCTTCGGCGAGGCGTCACGGTTCTGCCTCCGGATCTTGGCCCACGTGCTGGACGGCCGGGTGTTCAAGTTCATCGGCGAGACGCTGCGCCAGGCCGGAATCCTGATCGTGGGCTCGGCCATCATCGTGCTCGGGTTGGTGTTCATCCTGGGGCTCCAGTGCGGGATCGAGGGTGCTTACGCGGCCAAGACCGTCGGCGCCCCATCGTCGACCGGGGCGATCACCGCCCTGTGCGACCTGCGGGAGGTGATCCCGTACGCATTCGGCTACATGATGGCCGCCAAGGTGGGCACGGGCTTCGTGGCCGAGCTCGGGTCAATGCGCATCTCCGACGAGATCGACGCGCTCGAGGTAATGGGCTTCGACTCGGTTCTGTACCTGGGCTCGACCCGGCTGCTCGGCACCTGGCTCGTGTTGCCGTTCCTGTACATGCTGGCCGTGGCCGTGGGCTATGTCGCGTCCTACCTGGCTGACGTGATCGAGCTGGGCCAAGTGTCCCAGGGCGGCTACCTGCAGCTGTTCTGGGAGTACCAATCACCGCTCGACTTCCTGTACTCGGGGATCAAGTGCATGGCCATGTCCACGTTCATCGTCATGGTCTGCATCTACTACGGCTACCACGTCACCGGGGGCCCGGTGGGCGTGGGACGCGCCACCGCGCGCTCGATGTTCGTGAACATCCTGGGCATCCACCTGATCGGGCTGGTGGGGACGCAGCTGTTCTGGGGCGGGAACGCGCGCGCCCCGATTGGGGGCTAGCCCGTGGCCACCGCCACGCGCACCTCGCCATCGCCGCGGCCCGCTCAGGGGCTGTCCGGGCCGCCGGTACCGCGCCGGAGCGGGGCGCGGGGCGCCGCGCTGGGGGCGCTGATCCTGGGGGTCATCGCGCTGGCCGTCCTGCTGACCTCGTCCGGCTCTGGCTACGTGATCCACGCCCGGTTCTACGACGCCGGGCAGCTGGTGTCCGGCGACCTGGTCACCGTGGGTGGACACCACGTGGGGTCGGTGGGCTCGCTGCGGCTATCCAGCGACGGGCTGGCCGACGTCGAGCTCAACATCACCGACTCGTCGGTCACGCCCGTGCGCCAGGGCACGATCGCCACCATCGGCCAGCTGAGCCTCACCGGAGTGGCCAACCGCTTCGTCGGGCTGAGCCTGGGCATGGGGGAGCCGATCCCCAACGGCGGTGTGCTACCGGCCACCCAGACCCGCGGGATCGTCGACCTGGACACGCTGCTGGACGCACTCACCCCGCGGGTCCGCGCGGCGCTCCAGGGGTTCTTGAAATCCGGGGCCTACCTGGTGGCCCAGCCCACCGCGCAGCAGTTCAACCAGGTCAACCTGTACCTGAACCCGGCGCTCAGCCAGGTGGCCCGGCTGGGCTCGCAGGTGGCGGTCGACCGGGAGACCCTGGCCCAGCTGGTGGCCAGCGGGAGCCAGGTGTCCCGGGCGCTGGCCACGCACAGCTCCGACCTGGCCGGCGCCGTCACCGAGACGGCGGCCACGCTGCGGGAGGTGGCCTCCGAGCGTACGGCCCTGCAGGACACGCTGGTGCGGAGCCCGGCCGTGCTCGGCCAGGCCACGCGGGTCCTGGGACACGTGAACACCACGCTGGCCGTGCTCAACCCGGCGCTGCTCCACCTGCAGCCCGTGGCCCCGCGCGTGTCCGCGCTGCTGTCCGCGGTCCTGCCGGCGGCTCAGAACGCCATCCCGACGGTGAACGCGGTCCGGCGACTGGTGCCCGGCGCCGAGGCCGCGCTCGAGGGCCTGCCCCCAGTGGTGCGGCAGGCCATCCCCGCCGTCCAGTCACTGACCTCAGGGCTGAAGCTGCTCCAGCCCGACCTATCGCTGGTGCGCCCGTATTTGCCCGACGTGATCGCCGGGTTCTTCAGCGGCGTGGGCGGCTCGACCGCGGGACTGTATGACGCCAATGGCCACTACCTGCACGGCGAGATCGTCGTGCAGGGCGGCGGCAGCTCCCTGACCGGGCTGCTAAACGTGCTGTCCGGACACCTGGGATCGGTCGGCCCGTTCAACGGCGCGCGCACTGGGCTCCTGAGGCCCTGTCCCGGCGGCGGCAACGCACCGGCCCTGGACGCGTCCAATCCCTGGACGACGCCGGACAGCGATCCCGCCGTGTCCCCGGTGTGCAACCCGGCCCACGATCAGAAGCCGTGAGACGCCTGCTCGGCATCGGAGCCGTGCTGGTCCTGGCCGCCGTGCTGGCCGGCCCGGTGTTCGGATCGGGCGGCTCGCAGAGCTCGAACGGCCGGTTCGACGTGATCTTCGACGACGCGCGCGGCCTGGTGGGGGGCCAGCTGGTCAAGGTGGCCGGCGCGCGCGCGGGCAGCATCGTAAACGTCGTCGTCACCTCGGACTTCAAAGCCCGGATCGAGGCCACCGTGGACAGCCGGTTCCTGCCGTTCCACCAAGACGCCACGTGCACGATCCGCCCTGAGGGCCTGATCGCCGAGAACTACGTGGAGTGCGACCCCGGAACCCCGGGCAGCCCGGTGCTCCGGGCCACGGCCAACCATCCGCCCACCGTTCCGGTGACCCACACGACCGAGCCGGTCAGCCTGCTCGATCTGTTCAACACGTTCAACCTGTCCAGCCGTCAGCGGTTGACCGTTCTGATCGATGAGCTGGGCATCGCCACCGCGGGCCGCGGCGCGGACATCAACCAGATCCTGCTCCGCGCCAACCCCACGCTGGGAACCGCTCGGCGGGTGATCGCGGTGCTCGACCGCCAGCTGGGCCAGCTGAGGACGATCCTCGACGCCGGCAACCGGATCGCCGTCGAGGGAGCCACCCACACCGGAGTCGTGCAGACGTTCCTGGACCGGGCCGCGTCGTTCAGCCAGCTCGGCGCGGCGCACTCGGGCTCGCTGTCCGCAGCCATCGCCCGGCTGCCCGGGCTACTCGCCGCGTCCCAGCCCGCGCTGCGCCAGCTCGATGCGGTGGCGGTCAACGGGACACCGCTGCTCCAGGAGCTCCAGGCCGCCGCCCCCGCGCTGAACCGGGTGTCGGCCGACCTCGGGCCGTTCGTGAAGGTGGCCAAACCCGGGCTGGCCCGCCTGTCGAGCGCTCTACAGAAGGCGATTCCGGCCATTCGCACGTCGACTCCGCTGATCGACGCAATCACCAACTACGCGCGCAAGTCCGAGCCGAGCACCCTGCTCGCCGCCCAGCTGTACAAGAACCTCCAGCGCCACGGGTTCGCCGAGAACTTCCTGGGGGTCTTCTACTACGTCGCCGCCTCACTGGCCCGGTTTGACGCGACGTCCCACATCCTGCCACTGCTGCTGGTGGCCCCCCAGAACGGCGCCTGCGGCCAGTACGCCACCAGCCCGGTGCCCGGCTGCTCGGCCAACTACGGCTCCCAGCCGCACTACACCCCTGAGCGTCCCAAGGCGCTCCAGAGCCTCACGGACTACCTGGTCAAATGAGAACCACCCGCAACACAGCCTGGGCCCTGTGGACCAGCCCGGTGTTGATCGGCACGGTGACCGTGGCCATCCTGGGCCTGGCCGTCTATCTGTCGTACATCGCCGAGAACGGGCTGCCGTTCCTGCGGACTTACCAGGTCAACGTCCAGGTGGCCAACGCGGACGAGCTCAACAAGAACGCCGACGTGCGCATCGGCGGAGCCCGCGTGGGCCAGATCCTCACCGTCAGCCCGGAGCCTCCCACGGCTGCGTATCCCCACCCGTACGCCCAGCTCCGGCTCCAGCTCCAGTCGAGCCTCGAGCCGCTGCCCACCGACACCCACTACCGCATCCGGCTGGCCTCGGTGTTGGGTGGGAAGTATCTGGAGCTGCTGCCGGGGCAGGCTGCCGCCCGCGGCGTACCGGATGGCGGGACGCTGACCGTGAGTGCCAACCCGGGGCTCAGCCACGAGCTGCCGTTCGTCGATCTCGACACCGCCCTGGGCGTGTTCGGGCCCAAGATCTCAGGCCCGCTCCGCCGCGCGATCGGCGACTTCGCGGTGGCGGTGGCCGGCCGCGGTGGGCAGCTCAACGCGGCGCTGCATTCGGTGGCCCGGTTGCTGCCTCCGCTCCAGAGCGTGCTCGGGGTACTGGCCGATCCCGGTAACCGGTTCGGCCAGCTGATCAGCGGGGCGGCCGACACGGCGGCGGCGCTGGCCTCGGTGGCTCCCACCACCACCGCGCTGCTCAGCGACAGCGCCACCACGTTCGGGGCGCTCGACCGTCCTTCGCTGGGCAACGCCCTCGACCAGCTGCCCGGCACCGAGTCGCTGGGCACCACGGTGCTGACGGCCAGCCAGCCGGTCCTGGCCGAGACGGCTCAGCTGGCGGTGGCGCTGCGCCCTGCCGCCGGCCTGCTGCCCACCGGCGCCCAGCGGCTCGACGCGATCATCCGCGCGGCCACGCCGGTGTTCGGGCCCGTGCCGCAGCTAGCCAGCGAGCTCGAGGCCTCGCTCAGCGCAACCCAGGCGCTGGCTCGTGACCCCGCGTCCAAGCAGGTATTCATCCAGCTGGGCGGCAACGACCTGGCCACGTTCGGGGCCTCCGCGTTCCAGGGACTGGGCGCGATCCTGCGCGCGGCGGCTCCGGCCCAGCTGGCCTGCAACACGGCCGTGCTGTGGCTGCGCAACTTCGCCTCGGGCCTGACCGAGGGCGACAGCGCGGGAAGCTGGCTGCGCTCAATGCCGGTGTTCGACGGCATCAATCAGGGCACCCAGGCCGGGAGTCCCGCCCCAGACCTTCACGTCAACTACTACCCAATCGAGAACTCGAGCCAGTGCCAGGCTGGCAACGAGGTGTACTCGGGCCAGCAGCAGATCGGCAACGTGCCCAAGACCACGACGGTGGTGGACAACACGGCGCCCCCGCCCGGTGTGCTGGAGCGGGGGAGGAAGGCCGGGCTGGTGCCATGAGCTTTGCCCGCGGACCACGGCCCGGCCAGCGCCGCCGCCTGCACCCGATCGTGGTCGCACTTCTGGTGATCGCCGTCACCGCTGCGGTCACGTACTACGCGTTCAACAAGAGCCTGCCGTTCGGCCATCCGTTCAACGCGTATGCGGTGGTAACCAACAGCGTCAACGTGCGGGGCGGGGACCCGGTGCGGATCGGCGGTGTCGACGTGGGCCAGGTGAGGACCGTCATGCCCGACGGGCCCAACACCCGCATCGGCTTCACCCTCCAGGCCTCGGCCCAGCCCGTCCACCGGGACGCGACGATCCGCATCCGGGACCGGCTGTTCCTGGAGGGCAGCTACTACCTGCAGCTCGACCCGGGCACCCCCGGCGCCCCGCTCCTGCACAGCGGCGCGGTGATCCCCCCGTCTCAGACCTCGAGCCCGGTCCAGTTCTTCCAGGTTCTCTCGCTGTTCAATGCCCAGGCCCGCCAGGGGCTGACCACGGCGATCGAGAACCTGAACCAGGGGTTTGGCGCCGCCCCGGGGCAGCCGATCCAAGCCGGCGGTGCCGGCGGTCTCAAACACGCCGCGCCCCAGCTGGCGCCGCTGCTCCAGGACACGGCGCTGATCAGCCAGGGCTTCCAGGGCACCAAGCAGGGCGACGTGCACTCGTTCCTGTCCGGCTTCGCCGGGGTCGCGCGGACGCTGGCCGACAGCTCGGCCCAGCTGACGGACCTGGTGCACGGGCTGAGCCTGACCTCGAGCGCGCTGGCCGCGTCCGACGGCGCCCTGGCCCAGACCGTCTCCGGGCTCGATCAGACGCTGATTGCGGCGCCGCCGGCCCTAAGCGCCGTCGACAACTCGCTGGGGCCGGTGACCAACCTGGCCCGGTCGCTGGATCCCTCGCTACTCGCCGCCCCGCCGATCCTTGACCAGCTGATCCCCACCGTGCGACAGCTGGCCGCCGTGCTGGCTCCGGGCTCCCGCGGGCCTCTGCTGGCGGCGATCAGCGCCACGTTCCGGGACCTGCCGTCGGTCCTCACCCAGCTGGCCGCCGCGTTCCCGATCGGCAAGCCGATCAGCGACTGCCTGCGCACCCACGTGGTGCCGATCGCCAACGCCCAGGTCCCGGACGGCTCGCTGTCCAGCGGGCAGTCGGTGCTCCAGGACTTCATGCACTTCCTGCCCGGAGTGGCCGGAGCCAGCGGCTCATTCGACGGCAACGGCGCCTACACGCGGTTCCTGGTCGGCGCCGGTACGAACACGCTGTCGCTCAACTTCAACGGCCAGCCGCTGGTGGCCACCTCGCCCCCCGGCGGGGGGTCGCTTCAGGGGGCCCGGCCCCAGTGGTTCGGCGACCTGACCGCCTCGGACTTCCACCCCGAGGTGCCCTGCGCCACGCAGAAGGTCCCCAGCCTGGCCTCGGGCACCGCGGCGCCCGATCTCGTCCCGGGCGCCAGCGGCGGTCTACCCGGGCCGGCCAACCTGGCCAAGGTGGCCGCGCTGCTGCGGGGCAAGCCGTCGCGGCCGGCGGGCGGAGCCGCCCAGCTGGGCAGCTCCGCGCTACCGGCCCGGCCCGCGGCGCCCGCCGGCTCAAGCGCGCCCGCAGGCTCGACCCCGCTGGCCGGACCCACTCCGCCGACCGGGTCAGCCCAGCCGGTTTCGCCCACGCAGCCCTCCGCGACCATCCAGAAGCTGCTCCAGGCGGTGGGCCTGCCATGAGAGGCCGCACGGCCCTCCAGATCCGCCGCTACGGCCGGCACTTCATCGCGCTGATGACGCTGGTCGTGGTGGGGGGCGCGTGCGGGGTGTTCATCCTGCTCAACCAGCGCCTGCCCAACCCGTTCCAGCGCAACTACGCGCTCAACGCGGCATTTCCCAGCGCCGCCGCGGTGGTGCCTGGCCTGGGCGAGCCGGTGAATGTGGCCGGGGTCAGGGTGGGTCAGATCTCCGGCGTCTCGCTCGAGCAGGGCCGGGCGGTCATCCACATGCAGATCGACCCCTCCAAGGTTGGCACCATGTACCAGGACGCCACAGCTGACCTGGTGCCGCGGACCCCGCTCAAGGACATGGAGGTCGACATCCGGCCCGGGCATCCGTCGGCCGGGACGCTGCCGGTCGGAGCCACCATCCAGGTGGGGCAGACCCTCAGTCCGACCGACGCTGATGAGCTCCTGGGCGCGCTGGACACCGACACGCGCACCTGGTTCGAGAGCCTGATCACCTCGGTGGGCCAGGGCACGGCCGGACGCGGAGGAGATCTGCGGCAGCTGTTCCAGACGCTGGGGCCGACCAGCGCGCAGCTGCGGCAGGTGTCCGACCTGATGGCCCAGCGGCATCGCGAGCTGGCCCAGATCGTTCACAACTTCGGCCACCTGCTGACCGCGGTCAGCCAGAAGAGCTCGCAGCTGCGGGAGGTCGTCCAGGCCGGCGACGTGGCCATCCGCGGCTTCGCCGACCAGAACCAAGCCCTGCGCCAGTCGGTCGTGGCCCTGCCCGCGACGCTGCAGGCCGCGCGCACGACGCTGGGCGACACGGTCGCGTTCGCCAACGCGCTCGGCCCGTCGGCTACGGCACTGACCCCCTCGGTCAAGGCCGCCCCGGCCACGCTGCGTGACCTGCAGACCCTGTTCCAGGGCGCGGCGCTGTTGCCGCTCCAGCAGATCCCCGCGTTCGTGAGCGCCACCCGTCCCCTGACCCGAGACCTGCCGCCGCTGGGGCGCAAGCTCAAGGTCGAGGTGCCGGCCACGATCGACGCGTTCAAGGTCCTGACCTACGCCACCAACGAGATCACTTACAACCCGGGCGGGCGGAATCCCGGCTTCCTGTACTGGCTGGCCTGGTTCGCCCACAACTCCAACTCGTTCATCTCCAGCTCCGACGCCAACGGTCCCGTGTGGCGAAGCGTGTTCGTTACCAGCTGCAAGGGGCTGAGCACGCTGACCGTGGGGCCGATCCTGGAGCAGGTGCTCGGTACGACGTTCGGGTGTAGCTGATGGTCACTCAAGCCCCACGGCGAGCAGCAGTCCTGGGCGCAATCGGCTTCGCGCTGTCCTGCATCGCGCTGATGATCTTCGTGTGGACCCAGTTTGCGGGGCCGGTCCCGTTCGCGGCCGAGGGGTATCGGGTCCATGCCCGGTTCGCCGAAACCGGGCTGCTGGTGGCGGGCGCAGACGTGCGGATCTCCGGGATCAACGTGGGCAAGGTGACCTTGGTCCAGAACCGCGGCGTCGACTCCGAGGTCACGATGGACATTCAGCAGCAGTACGTGCCGATCCCGGTCTCGACCCGGGCGATCCTGCGCCAGAAGACGTTGCTGGGCGAGGCGTTCGTGCAGCTCTCGCCCGGATCCACGGCCGGGCCCAAGATCCCGGACGGTGGGGCGATTCCCAGCTCCCATATCGCACCGAGCCAGCAACTCGATCAGGTTCTGGGCGCGTTCGGCAAACCGACCCAAGCCGACCTGCAAGCGTTCCTCACGGGCGACGCGGCTTCGCTGGCCGGCCGCAGCGCAGACCTGTCGCAGGCGTTCGGCAACTTCGATCCGGCCGCGGCCACCCTGGCCACGATCTTCGGGACGCTGGATGAGCAGCGAGCAAACCTCGGGTCGCTGGTCCGAGACACGGGGACCGTGCTGAGCACCCTGGGCCAGCGCTCGTCCGACCTGACCAGCCTGATCCAGGCCGGCGACCAGGTGTTCTCGGCCACCGCCGAGCGCAACTCGGCGCTGGCCGCCTCCGTGGACGCGCTGCCGCCGTTCCTGGCCCAGCTGCGGTCGACCCTGGGCACGGTCAACAAGACGCTGGTGGTGGCCAAGCCCTCGCTGGACGCCCTATTGCCGGCGGCCCCCAAGCTCCAGCCCGCGCTGGCCGACCTGATCTCGCTGTCCGGCCCGACCATCGACCTCCTGCACCGAGCGCCCCGGCTCCTCCAGGACTCGATCGTGGCGCTGCCGTACATCACCCGCTTCAACACGGCCTTCCATCCCACGCTGGATGCCCTGGTGCCCGCGCTGAAGCAGATCGCCCCGATGATCGCCTACGTCGGCCTGTATCAGCGCGAGCTGATCACGGCCATGTCCAACCTGGCCGCCGGGCTGCAGGCCACCGCGCCCGCGTCCACGCCGTCGGGCTCGGCCGGCTATCAGCGCTCTCTGGCGATCATCGGCAACGAGACTCCGTTCGGCCAGTCGATCCGCGAGCCCACCAACCGGTCAAACAGCTACTTCGCCCCGGGCGAGCTGACCTACATCGGGCGGGGCGGCCTGTTGTCGGCCAACTGCGACAACACCGGGAACCCGTCGCAGTCCGGGTTCGGGTTTCCCACCGTGCCCTGCCGCCCGCAGCCCGGTTTCCGCTGGAACGGCCTGGCCCGGTACTTCCCGCACGTGACCGCGGGGTCGAAGCCGAGGTAGGCGGCGGGGGGCGGCGGTGGGCGGCGGTCCGCCAAACGTTCCAGCCGTGCCGTTGCTGGTCGCGGCTGGGAAGTTTTGGCCGCCCACGCGCGCGCGGGCGCCGACGCGCGGCCCGCGCCCGCCCCGGCCCTCAGCCCACGAGGCTCAGCCCGCCGAGCGCCGAGTGGGGGTGGCGCTTCTTCTTGTGGCGCTTGTGCTTGTGCTTGTGTTTCTTGTGCTTCTTGGGCTTCGGCTTCGATCCGGGCTTGAGTCCAGCGTTGGCCGGCACGAACACCGGCTGCCCCGGCTCGCCGGTCTCGACGTTGAGCAGTGCCTGGTTGGCGCTGTTGCCAGCGATGAATGACTGGTTGGCCACGATCAGATCTGGGCCCAGGTAGGCCAGCCCGGACGGTGAGTCGAAGGGGACGGCCGAGTTGTTGGTGCCGGTGAACTGCTGGCCGAACCGGTTCAGCTCCTTCCCGCTTGCGTCGACCTCCACGATCTGGTTGGCCGTGCCCACCAGCGCGATATAGATGTGACCGGAGCGGGCCAGCACGCAGCCGTCAGGCGCCTCGGCCGGACCGCTCTCCCACAGCTGCTTCAGCGGGCCCGGTTTTCCGTTGGCTTGGATGGGGACCTGGTACAGCTTGCCGGTGGTGGGGTTAGTCGCCCCGGACAGGGCATCACCGTTGGAGGCCTGGTCGAACAGCAGTGTGTGGTGGTCAGGCATCATCACGATGCAGGCGGTGCCGAACATCCCCCCGTCCAGCCGCGGATCGGACAGCCACACCTGCGCCGCGCCGCCGCCCGGGGGAATCCGGAAGATCACGCCCTGGTCGTAGTCGGTCACGTACAGGCTGCCGTCTGGCCCCCAGGCGCCGTAGTCGGGGAACGGCGCCATGTCCTGGCTCTCCGGCGAGCAGGCAGCGCCCGCTGGGGCGGCGGAGCACGTCGGGAGATCGGGCACGGTGGCGTACAGGGTCTGCGCGCCGGTCTGCGGGTCGAGCCGGATGATCCGCCCGCTGGTCTTGTCGAACAGCAGCAGCCGCCCGCGGGCGTCATTGGCCGCGACCTGAACTCCGTGCGGCTTGGACACATCCTGTCCCAGCACGGTCCAGGAGTTCAGAAGCTCTCCGCCGCCGGCGTACTCGAACACCCGCGAGCGCAGGCTCGAGCCCTGGGGGTTGTCGTAGGTGCCCTCAAAGATGTGGCCGCCCAGGATGTGGGGCAGCGCCGGATAGGCCGGCGTCGGGATCAGGGCCAGAACCTGTACATCGCCAGGCGCCCGGGCCGCAGCCGCGGCGGGAATGGCGAGGGAGGCCGCCAGGGCGGCCAGCACCAGCCTCAGCCTCACGCGCCCAGCCGGCTATCGATGTACGCGTCGACCATCAGCTTGGCCTCGTCCAGCAAGGCCTCGTCCCCGTCCTGATCGCGCCGGAAGGCCTCACGCAGAAGGCCGTCACCCGCCAGTACGACCATGGCTGCCGCTACCTGCCGGGACTGAGGGCTGGCCGCCGGCCAGTGCACGGCCAGGATCCGCTCGATCGATCCGGCGATGCCGGTCCGGGCCTGACGGGTGGCATCCCGGACCTGCTCGTTGCGCAGCCCGCCGTACCACAGGGCCAGGAATCCGGGCCGGGCGCGGAACCCGGCCGCCAGCGCGCCCAGGACAGTTCCCGCCGGGTCCTCCAGGGGGTCCAGGGAGTCGGCTTCGGCGACGCCGGCCACCAGGTCGTCGAAGTCGCTCCAGTAGCGCACGGCCAGCGCTTCGACGATCGTCTGCTTGTCCGGGAAGAACCGGTACACCGTGCCCACCGACACACCGGCCGTCTGGGCGATCCGGGTGGTTGTGAACGCCTCGGCGCCCTCCTGTTCCAGCAGCTCGTCGGCAGCGTCGAGCACCCGGCGCAGGCGCTCGCGGCTCCGAGCTTGGGACGGGCTGTTCCGTAGTTGAAGGTGAGGGGGGTTATCCGCCATCCGCGCGGAAAGGTGAGGCAGGCTTCATGTTATCGTTCATTCATGGCTAGTTCAACCGAGACGGTCGCCGCGCGCGAACACGTCGCGGAGGCCGCCCGCCGGCTGGCGGCCCAGGGACTGGTGGTCGGTACCGCGGGCAACGTGTCGGAACGCGTGAACGATCATCACGTGGCTATCAGCCCCACCGGCGCGACGCTCGAGGCTTTGACGCCCGAGCAAGTATGCGTCATCGACCTGGACGGCGAGCTGGTGGGCGGCGAGCTGGAGCCCACCTCCGAGCTGACGCTGCACCTGGGGGTGTACCAGCGGTACGACGCCGGGGCGGTGGTCCACACGCACTCGCCGATGGCCACCGCCGTGGCCTGTTCAGTTGACGAGGTGCCGGTCGTGCACTACCACATGCTGGCGCTGGGCGGCTCGGTCCAGGTGGCCCCGTATGCCACGTTCGGCACCCCGGAGCTGGCCGAGCTGACGCTCGATGCGCTCGACGGCCGTAGCGCGGCGCTGATGGCCAACCACGGCGCGATCGTGTACGCCGCCGACGCTCCGGCCGCGGTCGAATCGGCGCTGCTGTTGGAGTGGGCCTGCAGCGTGTACTGGCACGCCAGCGCACTGGGGCCGCCGCGGGTGCTCGACCCCGAACAGCAGCACGCTGTGGTCAGCGCGGTGCTCGAGCGCGGTTACGGGCAGGTCCGGCCGGGGGCCAGATGAGCCAGGAGATGCGCGCCATCGCCCTGGGCGTCCACGTGGTCGACGTGCTGGTCCGCCCCGTAGAGCAGATTCCCGAAGGCCAGGGTGGGCAGCTGGTCGAGCAGATCCGGATCACACCGGCCGGCTCGGCCGGCGGCACGGCGATCACGCTGGGCAAGCTGGGCGCGCAGGTGTCGAGCGCCGGCGCGGTCGGGGACGATGAGCTGGCCGGGGTCCTATTGGAGCTATTGGGGCGCTTTGGCGTCGATACTTCGCTGATGGTTACGCGGGAAGGCGTGCAGACATCGGCCAGCGTGCTCCCGATCCGCCCAGACGGGTCGCGTCCGGCGTTTCATGTGGTGGGCGCGAACGCCACCTACGCGTCGGCCGACGCGCCCTGGGACGCCATCGCGGGCGCGAGTTTTCTGCATCTCGGTGCCCCTGAGTTCATGGGCGGCGAGGAAGCGGCCAAGATTCTGTCGTTCGCCCGTGAACACGGGGTCACCACTTCGGCCGACCTGCTGGCGCCGGGCGAGCAGGCCGCGGCGATCGTGGACTGGGTCGCCCCGGCGTTCGGTCATCTGGATTACCTGTTCCCTAACGACGAGCAGGTGCTCGGCCTGACGGGAGCCGACGATCTGGCCGCGGGCTGCCGAGCGCTGCGCGAGCGCGGCGTCGGCTGCGTGGCCGCGACGCGCGGGGGCGAGGGGGCGATCGTGGTCGACCAGGAGGGGGAGGAGCTAGTCCCGGCGTTCGTCACCGAGGTGGTCGACACCACAGGCTGCGGCGATGCGTTCTCGGCCGGGTTTCTGCGCGGGCTGTCGCTGGCTCGGAGTCGGCGCGAGTCCGCCGTGCTGGGCTGCGCGGTGGCGGGCCTGGTGGCCGGGGGACTCGGTTCGGACCATGGCGATTTCGATCTGGCGGCAGCGGATCAGTTCGCGGCCTCTACGCCCACCACCAAGGAGATGGCCTCGAGATGAGCAAACCGGATCCGATCACCCGCCGGAGGTTCGTGGCCGGCACGCTGGTCAGCGGCGCGGCAATCGCGGCGCCGAGCGCGGCCGAAGCGGCGCGGCACAAGAAGAAGCCAAAGCCCAAGCCGAAGCCCACCGGGAAGAACCGCCACGCAGACGTGGCGGTGGTAGGCGCGGGGTTCGCCGGGCTGACCGCGGCGCGCAACCTCGCCCAGGCCGGGCATTCGGTGGTCGTGGTCGAGGCCCGCGACCGCGTGGGCGGCCGGGTGTGGAACCATGATTTGGGCGGCGGCCACGTCTCCGAGCGGGGCGGGACGTTCGTCGGTCCGACGCAAGGCCGGCTGATGGCCTTGGCCAACGCCCTGGGGGTCAAGACGTTCCCCACGTTCGACGACGGCAACAACGTGTACGTGGCCGGCTCGACCAAGCTGACCTACAGCGACACCGGGCCGCTGGGCACCGCGCCACCGGACCCCACGACCGCCGGCGAGACGGCCGCGGTGGTGGCCCAGCTGGATCAGATGGCCACCACGGTGCCGGTGGACGCTCCCTGGGAGGCGGCCAACGCCGCCCAGTGGGAGTCCTACACGCTCGACCGCTGGGTGAAGGAGAACAGCGTTTCGCCTGGCTTCCAGGCGCTGGTGCCGCTGGCCACCCGGCCGATCTTCGGCGCCGAGCCGCGTGAGCTCTCGCTGCTGTTCACGCTGTTCTACATCGCCTCCTCGGGCGACGAACAGAACCAGGGGACGTTTGAGCGCAACTTCGACACGCGAGGAGGTGCCCAGCAGGACCGGTTCGTGGGCGGCTCGCAGGTGATCGCGCTCAGAGTCGCCCAGCAGCTCGACGGCCGGGTGGTGCTGAGCTCGCCCGTGCGGAGGATCGTGCACGGGTCGGGCGGCGTGACCGTCTACTCCGACCGGGTCACGGTGAAGGCCAAGCGGGTGATCGTGGCCATCCCGCCCGCGTTGGCCGGCCGGATTGACTACGAACCGCTGCTGCCGTTCCAGCGGGACCAGCTCACCCAGCGCTACGCCCAGGGCACGCTGTCCAAGGTGGCCGCGGTGTATGACACGCCGTTCTGGCGGTCCGCCGGCTTGAACGGAACGGCGGTGGACACCGGGTTCCCGGTCAGTGCCACGTTCGACGACTCGCCGCCTGACGCGACGGCCAGCAAGGGCCCGGGTGTCGTATTCGGGTTCGTGGGCGGCGACAACGCGCGCACCTACGCGACCATGTCGCCGACCGCCCGGCGCCAGGCCGTGCTCAATCAGTTCGCCAACTTCTTCGGATCCCAGGCGCTTCAGGCGCGCGCCTTCTTCGAGACGTTCTGGTCCGGCGAGGCCTGGTCCCGGGGCTGTCCGGTCGGCATCCCGGCCACCGGCGCGCTGTTGGCCTACGGTCCGTGGCTGCGCCAGCCGATCGATCGGATCCACTGGGCGGGCACCGAGACCTCGAACTACTGGAACGGCTACATGGACGGCGCCGTGCGCTCCGGAGAGCGGGCGGCGAGCGAGGTCCAGCGCGCGCTGTGAGTACTTCCGTCGCCCAAGGCGAGGAGCTGGCGTTCGCCGGGCTGCACGGCCAGGCTCAGCTGCTGGCCGGCTGCGAGTTGTCCTCGGAGGAGCTGGTGTCGCTGGCCCTGGAGCGGATCGAGGCCTCGCAGCCCACCCTGAACGCGTTCCGGGTGTTGCGGGTCGAGGCGGCACGGGAGGAGGCCCGCCAGGCCGATCGCCGGCTGGGCGCAGGGGAGCGAGCGCCGCTGCTCGGGGTCCCGGTGGCCATCAAGGACGACACCGACCTGGCCGGGCTGACGACCGAGTTCGGTTGCCGGGGCAGCTTCGAGCCCAAGACGCAGGACGGCGAGGTGGTGCGCCGGCTCAAGCAGGCCGGTGCGGTGATCGTGGGTAAGACCACTACTCCCGAGCTGGGGCAGTGGCCGATCACCGAGGGCCCCGCGTTCGGGATCACACGCAACCCGTGGAGCCTGGAGCACACACCCGGCGGTTCCTCCGGTGGCTCGGCCGTGGCGGTGGCGGCTGGGCTGGTCCCGGCGGCGCTGGGCTCGGACGGCCTGGGCTCGGTGCGCATCCCGGCCGCCTGGACCCACCTGGTGGGGATCAAGCCCCAACGGGGCCGCATCTCCACCTGGCCCTACGCCGACCCATTCAACGGTCTGACGTGCATTGGACCACTGGCCCGCACGGTGGCCGACGCGGCGCTCCTGCTCGACGTGGCCTCTGGCAACCATCCGGAGGACCGAGATCAGCCGGCACCTCCGGCCGAACCGTTCCAGCGCGCGGCCGAGCGCGCGGACCCCGGGCGGCCGCTGCGAATAGCGCTGGCCCCCAAGGTGCCGTTCAGCATCATGCCGACCCGGCTTGATCGACAGGTGCGCGTGGCCGTAGAGCGGCTGGCCGGCGTGCTGAGGCGCCTGGGCCACGAAGTGGAGGAGGAGAATCCCAGGTACGGCGTGTTCGGCGCCGGAGTACTTCCCAGGTCGTACGACGGCCTGGCCTGGTGGCTGCGCCAGCTGCCCGACGTGTCGCTGCTCGATGAACGAACCCGTCAGGGGGCGCGGCTGGGCCGGAGGGTGGCCGGACCTCTGCTGCGGGCCGGACGCGCCCTGGAGATGCCGATGCGCTGGCAGGTCGGCGCGATCTTCCGCCGCTTCGATGTGGTGCTGGCCCCCACCACCGCCCGCCCGCCGATGCCCGTAGGGGCGATCGACGGCCTGTCGGGGTTTGAGACCGACAAGACCATGGTCTCCTACTGCCCCTACACGTGGCCCTGGAACGCGACCGGCTGGCCCGCGGTGAATGTGCCCGCGGGCCTGACCGAAACCGGGCTGCCGGTGGGGGCGCAGCTGATTGGGCCCGAGGGCCGCGAGGCCGAGCTGCTCGCGCTGGCCGCGCAGCTCGAGGCGGTCGAGCGCTGGCACGAGAAGCGGCCGCCGCACGCGCCCGGGCCCGCTGCCGGTTAGGGTCTCGCTGTGCCCACGGTCCGCGAAGCCGCATTCGACCTCTTCCGGGCCCACGGCATGACCACCATCTTCGGCAACCCCGGGTCGACCGAGCTGCCGATGTTGTCCGAGTTCCCGGATGACTTCACCTATGTGCTGGGACTCCAGGAACTGGCGGTGGTGGGGATGGCCGACGGATACGCGCAGGCCACCGGACGGCCGACCCACGTGAACCTGCACACGGCTCCCGGGGTGGGCAACGCGGTGGGCGGGATCTTCAACGCCCAGGCCAACAAGTCGCCACTTGTGATCACCGCCGGCCAACAGGTCCGGCCCCAGATCACGATCGAGGCCAACCTGACCAACCGCGATGCCGTGCTGGGACCGCAGCCCTACGTGAAGTGGGCGCACGAGCCGCCGCGGGCCCAGGACGTGCCGGGAGCCCTGGGCCGGGCCATCCACCACGCGACGCTGCCGCCGCGGGGGCCGGCGTTCGTCTCGATCCCGATGGACGATTGGGATGCCGAGGCCGATGAGGACCGCGTGAACGCGGCCGTGGCTCGAGCGGTCGACGGCCGGGCCACCCCGGACCCCACCGTGCTGGCCCAGCTGGCCTCGAGCCTCGAGGGGGCGCGCAATCCCGTGTTCGTGGCCGGCCCGGACATCGACGCCAGCGGTGGCTGGGAGGCCGCGGTGGCGCTGGCCGAAAAGCAGCGCCTGCCAGTGTGGGCCTCCCCGGCCACCGGCGGCAACCGCCTGGGCTTTCCTGAGGGCCATCCCCAGTTCCAGGGCATCCTGCCGCCGGCCATCGGAGCCGTATCCCAGACCCTGGCCGGGCACGACCTGATCGTGGTCGCCGGCTCGTCGGTGTTTCCCTACTACCCGTATATCCCGGGTCCTCTGCTGCCCGAGGGCGCCTCGCTCGTGCAGCTGACCAGCGATCCCGGCGAGGCCGCGCGGGCTCCGATGGGCGACGCGATCGTGGGAGACGTGGCGCTGGCCCTGAGCCAACTGGTCGAACTGGTGGGAGAGACCGACCGGGCGCACCCTGACCCTCGCCCGGCTCCGGGCGAACCGCCGGAGGCCGAGCCGATGAGCGGGTCGGCGGCCATGGCGGCCCTGGCCGAGGCGTGGCCGGAGGCGGGGATCGCGGTGCTGGAGAGCCCTTCGAGCACGCTGGCCCTGCGCAACCGGCTGCGCTTATCCAAACCGGGGAGCTACTACTTCGGGGCCAGCGGGGGCCTGGGATTCGGCATCTCCGCGGCAGTGGGGGTGCAGCTGGCCCAGCCCGCGCGCCCGGTGGTATGCGTGCTGGGGGAGGGGTCGGCGCAGTACGGCATCACCGCACTATGGACCGCGGTGGCCTACAAGGCGCCGGTGACCTTCCTAGTGCTGCGAAACCAGGAGTACATGATCCTCAAGTGGTTCGCGGCTATGGAGCAGGTGTCAGGCGCCCCCGGCCTCGAGCTGCCGGGGCTCGACACCGCCGCGGTGGCCCGCGCCTACGGGATGCCGGCCAGCGACGCGTCCGAGCCTGAGCAGCTCGTGACCGCGCTGCGGGAGGCAATCGCAGCCGAAGACGGGCCGCGCTTGATCCAGGCCCGCGTGGCCAGCGGAATGTGGATGGAGTGAGCCGGCCGCCCGGCGCCCCACCGGCCGGGCTGTGCAACTCATGCCGTCACCAGCAGGTGGTCCGCAGCACCCGCGGATCGGTGTTCTCGCTGTGCCGCCGCTCACGTGCGGAGCCGGAGCAGTTTCCCCGCTATCCCCGGCTCCCGGTGACGCAGTGCGAGGGGTATGAGCCGTCCTCTGGGTCCGGGACTCTGGACCAACTCCCTGAGTGGGCTCATGACCTCGTCGGGCGGGCTCGGGTCGGCCACCTCGGCCTGGTCGACCGGGCCGGGCAGCCGCGCGTGCTGCCGGTGACCTACGCAATCTGGCAGGGCGCCGCCTGGACCGTCATCGACAACAAGCCGAAGCGGGCCGGGCGCGAGCCGGCCCGCGTGGGCTGGCTACGCCGGGACCCGCGGGCGGCGATCACGGTTGACCGCTATGCCGACGACTGGTCTGAGCTCGGGTGGGTCCAGCTACTCGGCCAGATGGCCGTCCTCGACGGCCCACCCAGCGGCCCGGGGATGGAGGTGCTGGCGACTCGCTACCCGCAGTACCGGGTGGACCCCCCGCCCGGACCGCTCCTGCGCCTGAGCATCGACCGAGCCGTGTGGTGGCAGGCGGCGGGAAGCCAGAGTACGAAAAACGGCTGACAGAAACCGGCGCCTGAACCGTTGCTTGGGTAGAGCACGGAACTGATCTCACCCGCCCGGTCCCAACCGCGGCGGAGGGCAAGGAGGACACAGTGGCCGCACTACTTGGACAAGCCAACGACCCGCACCCCGAGCGGGACGAGGGTGCAAAGCCCTCAGAGTGGCTGCCGGCCGACTGGGTCGAGTCAGTTCTCGAGGGTCAGAGCGCGAGCGCCGAGGTAATCGAGATCCAGCCGGGAGTCCGGTGGACGCCGCAGGAGACGTCCCTGGCCCCGGAGGTGCCCGGCGACACCGCGCCCGTCCGCTCGTTCCAGGTGCCCCGGCTTAGGCTGTGGCGCGGCCCCGGCTCTGCGTGGACGCACCGGCGCCATCTCGAGGCGGCGGCCGCGGCCGCGCTGGTGCTCGCCACCCCGGTCCTCATCGGTGCGCTCAACCCTGGCTTGACCGGGAGCGCGCGGCCGGCCGCCCAGAGCCCCTTCTATCCGTCGGCCATTGCCGGCGCTCCGGCTGTGCACGCTCCGGGCGGCCCCCGCCTACCGGCGGCGGGTCCGAAGCCGCTCGCTCTGGGCGGGCACAGCACCGGCTCGGCCGCCGTCGTCCACGCTGCCCCGGCCGCGGGGG
>DASZGO010000355.1:0-13586 GCA_035938755.1 Solirubrobacteraceae bacterium
CCGGTGGTAGCGGGTCACACGTACACGCTGACGTTGACCAGCCACGACGACAACTACGGTCCCGACCCCACATACACCCTCTACGACGACGTGACGCTCAACGCGGCTCCCGCGGGCGGGGGGACTGATCCGGCGATCGTCACCGCGGGTGACATGGCATGCTCACCCAGCGATCCTGACTTCCATGGCGGAAACGGCGACTCCAATGGCTGTCAGGAGCTGAGCACGTCGAATCTGTTGGCCGGCGGCTCAATTCTGGGTAACCCGATCGCCGCGGTCCTGCCGCTGGGCGACGAGCAGTACGACAACGGCACCCTGAGCGAGTTCACGAACTCCTACGCGCTGAGTTGGGGCCACGTCCTCGGGGTTACGCACCCCGTGCCCGGAAACCACGAGTACTATACGTCCGGAGCCTCCGGCTACTACGACTATTTCAACGGTATCGGGACCCAGAACGGCCGAGCCGGGAGCCGCAGCCAGGGCTACTACAGCTACAACATCGGCACCTGGCACATTGTCGCGCTCAACTCCAACTGCGCTGCGATCTCGGGAGGGTGCGGAGCCGGCTCCCCCGAGGAGAACTGGCTTAAGTCAGACCTGAGCGCTCACGCCTCGAGCGCCTGCACCCTGGCGTACTGGCATCACCCGTTGTTCCATTCCGGCGTCGAGACCGGAGGGAACGCGATGAAGCAGATGTTCACCGACCTGTACAACGCCAACGCCTCGGTGGTGCTGAATGGGCACGAGCACCAGTATGAGCGATTCGCTCCCCAGACCCCGAGTGGCGCGCTTCAGACCAACGGCGGGATCCGCGAGTTCATCGTGGGCACGGGGGGTCGGAGCCTCGAGGGATTCGGGACGCCGGCCGCCAACAGCGAGGTGCGTAATGACACCACCTACGGGGATCTGCGCCTGGTCCTGCATCCCAGGAGCTACGACTGGCAGTTCGTCCCGGCTGCGGGCGGTTCGTTCACCGACAGCGGATCGGCGAGTTGCCACACCAGTCACTCCGGACCGATCGGCGCGATCCGCGACCTGAGTAGGTCTCATCGTAAGCCGCGGCGCCAGCTGCGCCCGATCGACGGCCCCCCCGATCCCGGTCCCGGCGGCCTTCATCCGCACCACCGTCGAGGCCATAAGCATCACCACCGCCATCGCGGGTAGTTCACCCGCTGATCGTATGATCGTGGCGTGGCAATCCCCAGGCTGCTAGAGGAAGCAAGCTCCGGGTCGGCCAATCGGCTGACGATCGAGGAGCTGGCCGGGGAAACCGGTCTGTCGGTGCGCAACATTCGCTCGCATCAGGCCCGCGGCCTGCTCGCGCCTCCGGAGGTACGGCTACGCGTGGGCTATTACGGACCGGCCCACGTCACCCAGCTGCGGCTGATCCGCGAGCTCCAGGACCAGGGATTTAACCTGACCGGCATCAAGCGCCTGCTCGACGAATCCCACGGAGCCGCCGAGCGCCTGCTGCGGGTCAAGCAGTCGCTGACGCCTCTGGCGCCCGCGGGGGCGGTTGAGATCCTGAGCGCGGTGGAGCTCGGCCAGCGGTTTCGCCTCGGTGCGGCCGAAGGCCGAGAGCTCCTGGCTCGCGCGATCAAGCTGGGATTCCTGCTCCCGGTCGGCGGAGATACCTATGAGGTGGCCAACCCGGCGCTGCTCGAGGTGGGCGATGAGGCCGTGCGCAGCGGCATCCCGTTGCGCGCGGCGCTGGATGTGATCGAGGAGATCGAACGCCATTGCGATTCGGTCTCGCGCTCGTTCGTGAAGCTGTTCCTGCGCGAGGTGTGGAAGCCCTTCGCCAAGGCCGACATGCCGGCCCACCGCTGGCCGGAGATCGAAGACGCTGTAGAGCGGCTGCGCCCGGCGGCTTCCAAGGCGGTGATCGGCATCTTCCATGAACGGCTCGGCACGCAGATCGAGGGCGCCTTGGATGAGATCACGCGCCGGCTCTCCGAGCAGAAACGATGACCGATGCCGTACGCGAGCGGTGGAGGGCCGCCGCCGAGGGATGGCGGCGGCGCGCCGACATGGTGCGGGCTATAGGGATGCCGGTGTCCGCCCGGATGATCGACCATCTTGACCTCCAGCCCGGTTACGTGGTGCTCGAGCTCGCCGCGGGCCCCGGCGATACCGGGTTCATGGCAGCCGAACTGGTCAGGCCCTCGGGCGGGCTGATCTGCTCGGACGCGTTCGAGGAGATGCTGGCCATCGCCCAGGGGCGAGCGGCGCAACAGGGGATCGAAAACGTCGAGTTCAAGCTGCTCGAGCTCGAGTGGATCGACCTCGGTACAGCCAGCGTCGACGCTGTGCTCTGCCGCTGGGGGCTCATGTTCGCCGCCGAACCCGCCGTCTCCCTGCGGGAGATGCGTCGGGTGATCCGGCCGGGTGGGCGGGTTGCCCTGGCAGCCTGGGCTGACCCTGAGCGCAATCCGTGGGCCACGATTCCCACTCGCGCTCTGGTTGAGCTCGGACATGCCGAGCCGCCCGATCCGCAAGCACCGGGGATGTTCTCGCTCGCACAGCCAGGCCAGCTGCGTGACCTGCTCGAGGAGAGCGGGTTCACGGAAGTCGAGGTCGAGGCGATCGAACTGGACTCCGAGCAGCCGGGCGTGGAGGGCTACCTAGACGTGACGAGCGATCTATCGCGGCCGTTCGCCCAAGTGCGCGACCGGCTCAGCGAGACCGAGTGGGCAGGAGTCCTCGATCGAGTGCGGCGGCTGGCCGAGCCGTTCACGACCGAGAAGGGAAGGCTGCGGATGCCGGCCCAGTCCCTCGTGGCCTCGGCGAGCGCCTGACCGCTAGGCTCAAGGCATGTTCTACGACGACGACGCCGACCTCGAGAGGCTCTCCGGAAAAATTGTCGCGATCATCGGTTACGGGTCCCAGGGGCACGCACACGCGCTCAACCTGAAGGATTCCGGCGTCTCGGTCGTGGTCGGTCTACGCGCGGGCTCAGATGGTGTGGCTAAGGCTGAGCAGCACGGGCTGAAGGTCTCAGAACCGGCTGACGCGGCTGCCCAGGGCGACATCGTCATGATGCTCGTTCCCGACGAGCTCCACCGGGAGGTGTGGGAGTCGATTTCCGGCGGGGTGGTCGCCGGCAACATGTTGATGTTCGGCCACGGCTTCTCGATCCACTACCGGGAGATCGAACCGCCGGAGGACGTAGACGTCACGCTGGTGGCTCCGAAGGGACCAGGTCATCTGGTTCGCCGTCAGTACCTCGAGGGCTCCGGCGTGCCTGGGCTGGTGGCCACCGAGCAGGACGCCACCGGGGACGCGTTGGGACTCGCGCTGGCTTACGCGAAGGGCATCGGATGCACCCGAGGCGGCGTGATCGAGACCACGTTCAAGGATGAGACGGAGACCGATCTGTTCGGCGAGCAGGCGGTGTTGTGCGGCGGTGTCACCGAGCTGGTCCGCGCCGGCTACGAGACGCTGGTCAACGCTGGCTATGACCCGCGGCTGGCGTACTTCGAGTGCCTGCACGAGCTCAAGCTGATCGTCGACTTGATGTACGAGAAGGGCATCGCCGGCATGCGCTACTCGATCTCCAACACAGCCGAGTACGGCGACCTGACTCGCGGCAAGCGCATCATCGCCGAGCCAACCAGGGAGGCGATGAAGCAGATCTTGTCCGATATCCAGGATGGGTCCTTCGCCCGGGAATGGATCGCCGAGAACCGTGCCGGACAGGAGAACTTCCGGCGCATGCGCGAAGAGCAGGCCGGCCATCAGGTTGAGGTGGTTGGGCGCGAGCTGCGCGACCAGATGGACTGGATCGACACGACATTCGCGGAGTGAGGCGATAGCTCCCGAGGGAGAGTCGGTGACGGGCCCGAGCCCCAATGTGACCTGGCAGCCGTCGAGGCTTTCGCGTCAGCGGCGGTGGCACGCGCTGGACACGTCCGGAGCCACCGTGTGGCTGACGGGGTTACCGGCCTCAGGCAAGACCACGGTTGGTGCCGCGGTCGAGGAGAGGCTGGTCGAATCCGGGCGCTTCGCCTACCTGCTCGACGGCGACAACCTTCGCCACGGGATCTGTGGCGACCTCGGGTTCAGCACCGCCGACCGCGAACGTAACGTGCTCCGCGTCGGCGAGCTGGCCTGGATGCTGTCCGACGCCGGCGCGGTGGTGATCGTCGCGGTGGTATCGCCGTTTGAAGATGCACGGGCAGCAGTGCGCGAGCGCCACGAGCAGGCCCGGCTCCCGTTCTTTGAGGTGCACGTCGACACGCCGCTCGCAGTGTGCATCGAGCGCGATCCGAAGGGTCTCTACGCCCAGGCCCGCGCCGGGCACCTGCCCGATTTCACCGGGATCGGCCAGCCGTACGAGCCGCCCCCGCGGCCGGAGCTGCGGCTGACCGCCGAGCTGAGCGTCAGCGAAGCCGCCGACGCGGTGCTGGCGCTGCTGGGCTGAGCCCCCCCGCTGCGGCCCGGCCGGCGCCCCCCCCGTTACGCCCCCAGGCGAGAGCCCCCCTGGAGCGCACGACGACCGCCCCTTCTCCCCTCCCGCACGCGGGTTGGAAACCGGCGTCACTCATTACTCCGGTTTGCAGGACTTCGGATGGGTGGGTACACTCATTCTGCCCAGGAGCGGGAGTTCCCGGGCGACCAGGGACCAACGGCAGGGAGGATCGAGGTGCAGGCTTCGGCGCCAACGACAGGACCGTCGTTTCGATCTCCTCGTCGTGGCCTGAACACCCTCAGCAGCCCTGAAGAGTTGCGGTTGGCCGGCCGTGTCAGCGGGCTCCTGTACATCACCGCCGGGATCACGGTCCCGGCGCTGCTCCTGCCGGGACACGGCGCGCCCGCGCTGTGGGTGGTCCTGACCGAGGTTGGCATCGCGCTCGCTTGGGGCTTTGCCTGCCTCACGATCATTCGCTGGGAGCGCTCGCCGTGGTGGCTCTCGCACCTCTCGAGCGTTGCCGGGCTCGTGCTGGTCGCGCTCCTGATGGCCGCCAGCGGTGGCACGCAATCCCACGCGCGGCTCTACCTGCTGTTCGTGGTGGTGTTTGCCGCCTACTTCTATCCGCGCTGGGAGGCGCTGGCCTTCATCGTCGCCTGCGGCGTCGTCCAGGCGCTGCCGTTGCTCTACCAGTCCGGCGCGGTGCAGAACGGCAATCTACGTGAGCTGGGGATCGCCTTCCCCACCTACGTGGTCGCCGGCGGGGCACTCATCGGCGGCCGGGCGGTGGCCGATCAGCTGCGCACCAGGGCATCCGGACTTGCCAGCGAGCGCGAGCGGACCCTGTCCCAGCACGCCTCGCTGCGGCGTGTGGCCACGGCTGTTGCGACCTCGGCACCATCGCACGCCGTGTTCACGCTCGTTGCCTCGGAGGCTGCGCGCCTGCTCGGCGCCGACGCTGCGGCGGCGATGCGCTACCACAACGACGAAGTCGAGCTCGTCGGCTCCTGGGGCGGCACCGAGAGCAGGTACCCACCCGGGACTCGGTTCGCGCTGAAACCGGAGAGCGAGATGACCAAGGTCCGTGCCACCGGCCAGCCCGTCCGCACCGATGGCTACCCCGCCAGTAGTCGCCATCGGGGCGCGGTCCTCGGCTACCAGTGTTGTGTCTGCGCCCCGGTCTGGGTGGATGAGAAGCTGTGGGGTGCGATCTCCGTGGTCGCCGCCCGCCCTGGGGCACTGGGCGCGGACGCCGAGGAGCGGTTGCTGGAGTTCGCGCACCTGGCCGCCACTTCGATCGCAAACAGTGAACGCCAGAGCCAGCTGGCCCGGCGAGCTTCACGCGACGCCCTCACGGGGCTGGCGAACCACCGCAGCTTCCACGAGCACCTGGAGGCGGAAGCCGCACGCGCGCTGCGCCACGGGCGCCCGCTGGCGTTGGCCCTGGTCGATGTCGACTTCTTCCGGCAGATCAATGAGCGTATGGGCCATGACATCGGGGATCGACTCCTGCTCAAGCTGGCACACACCCTCCACGCGCTGACCCGCAAGGGCGACCTGCTGGCCCGGTTGGGCGCGGACGAGTTCGGCCTGCTGCTTCCCGAGACCGACAAGCGCTCGGCCTTCGTGGTACTGGACCGCGCGCGCCAGCGGATGGCCAGCGCTCCGCCGGCCGGCGTTGGACCGGTCACGCTGACCGCCGGCATCTGTGACATCGATACCGCCGGGGGCGAAGGCTCGCTCTACCGCCTGGCCGATGCCGCCCTCCAGTGGGGTAAGACACACGGACGCGATGTCTGCTGGATCTACGACCCGTCGATCGTCCCGGTGCCGGCCATCAACCCGGACGCCTCCGAGGTCGAGCGCTGCCACGCGCTCGCCGGCCTGCAGGCACTCTCCCGCGCGATCGACGCCAAGGACCCGCTCACCCGCGAGCACTCCGAGCGAGTGGCTGCCCTGGCCGTGAGGCTGGCGGGGGTCAAACGCTGGAGCCCCGAGCGGGTCGAGCTGTTGGAGAGCGCCGCACTTGTCCACGACGTGGGCAAGATCGGAGTCCCGGACGCGATCCTACTCAAGCCTGGGAAGCTCGAGCCCGCAGAATATGAGGTGATCAAGCAGCACGCTTCACTGGGCGCCCAGATCGTCGAAGGGGTGCTGTCCAGCGAGCAGGTCGAGTGGGTGCGCTCGCATCATGAGCGCCCGGATGGACAGGGCTACCCGAACGGACTGCTTGCCTCGAGCCTTTCAGAGGGGGCGGCACTGCTAGCGATGGCCGACGCGTTCGACGCGATGACCGCTCCCCGTGCCTACAGCAAGCCGAAGGACATCGACACCGCCGTGCGTGAGTGTCACGAGCTATCCGGTCGCCAGTTCATGCCCGACGCAGTTCGAGCGCTCGGGGCCGTGTACGAGAAGGGGCTGTTGAGCGCGGCTTGAGGGTCGCTAAACTCGGCCCCGGCCGTCGTGACTGGCGCGAGCAAGGTGGACTGACCACCGGGGAGCGGCGGCATCGCAGTGTCGCCGCGCGCCTGGGCATGTACATCCCGACAAGGAGCGCGCATGGCCCAGACTTCCATCTCATTGAAGATTCCGCCGGAGCTAAAGCCGTCGGACGGCCGGTTCGGCTCGGGGCCGTCCCGGCTGCGGCCGGGTGCGCTCGAGCGGCTGGCCGCAACAGGCGGGACCGTGATGGGTACCTCCCATCGCCAGAAGCCGGTCAAGGACCTCGTGTCCCGCGTCCGGGAGGGGTTGCGCGATCTGCTGTCCCTGCCCGACCGCTACGAGGTGGTGCTGGGCAACGGCGGGACGACGGCTTTCTGGGACGCGGCGACGTGCGGGCTGGTTCGCCGCCGGGCGCTCCACCTGGCCTTTGGAGAATTTTCATCCAAATTTGCCGCGTGCACGCGCAGCGCGCCGTTCCTTGAGGATCCGGTGATCGTCGAGGCCGAGCCCGGCCACGCGCCGGAGCCGGTCGCCCACCCCGACACCGACGTGATCGCGTGGGCCCACAACGAGACCTCCACTGGGGTGATGGTGCCCGTCAACCGGCCCCAGGGGTCGGGCGATTCACTGGTCCTGATCGATGCCACATCGGCTGCTGGCGGTCTTCCGGTCGACGTGAGCCAGGCCGACGCCTACTACTTTGCTCCACAGAAGGGATTTGCCTCCGACGGTGGTCTGTGGCTGGCCGCGCTCAGCCCGGCGGCGCTGGCGCGGATCCAGGAGGTCGCCGACTCGCGGTCCTCGGTGCACTCGCCGCGGTGGATTCCGGAGTTCCTCTCGCTGCGCACGGCGGTTGAGAGCTCATTGAAGGACCAGACGTATAACACCCCGGCGATCTCGACCCTGTTCCTGCTGGTCGACCAGCTCGATTGGATGCTCGAACAGGGGGGCCTGGATGCGATGGTGGCCCGCACGACCGCCAGCGCGAAATATTTGTACGGCTGGGCCGAGCAGCACCCGGACGCCAGCCCGTTCGTGGCCGATCCGGCCAAGCGGTCGCTGGTTGTGGGAACGATCGACTTCGACGATCACGTCGACGCCGCCGTTCTGGCCGCGACGCTTCGCGCCAACGGGATCCTGGACACCGAGCCATATCGCAAGCTCGGTCGCAACCAGCTGCGCATTGCCATGTTCCCGGCTACGGATCCGGCCGAGGTACAAGCGCTGACCGCGTGCATCGATTGGGTGCTCGAGCGGATGTGAGCGGCAGGGCGGCTTAAGTAGTCATAACACTGCATCCGCGCGTCTGCGGATATCGTCGATACGCCAGTAAATAGGCGTGTTTTCCATTGCACGCAAAAAATGAGCCTCGGCGACGTTAACTCCAGCAGACGCCAATTGGGGTGTGGCCAGGGGCAGAACGCTGATCTTCCTAACAATCTGAGATTGCCATGACCAATGCAGGACCGGCACCTACCTCGTACACGCGTGTCCTGCTTGTGGAGCACGAGCCCCGGACGGCGATCCTGATCGGCGAGATGCTGAGGGCGACCTGGGGCGACGGATTGGTGCTGACGCACACCGAGCAGCTAGCCTCCGCGCTCGAAGACCTGCTGCGCCACGGCGCTACGTGCGTCATCGTCGACCTGAGCCTGCCGGGGGTCCGTGAGCTGGAGTGCGTCTCTCAGATTCGCGCTGCCGCGCCCGACGTGCCGATCGTGGCGCTGGCAGACGACGGAGGGGAGGATCTCGCGCTGAGCGTGGTCAAGGCCGGAGCTCAGGACTGCCTGATCAAGGCAGAGATCGAGCCTCGCAGTCTCGGCCGGGCCCTTAGGCACTCGATCGAGCGCAAGCGCTCGGAGGCGCAGCTGGCCCACCAGGTGCTCCACGATCAGCTGACTGGCCTTCCCAACCGCGCTCTGTTCTTCGACCGGCTCCGCGTTGCGCTCGACCGGGCAAAGCGAAGCCAAGTGGCGCTCGCCGTGCTGTTCCTCGACGTGGATAACTTCAAGGAGATAAACGACAGCCTGGGGCACGCGGCTGGCGATCGGTTCCTCGAGGAACTGGCAGGACGGTTGAAGCGACTGATGCGTCCGATGGACACCGTGGCACGGTTCGGCGGCGACGAGTTCACGTTCCTGGTCGAGGGCCTGGAGACTGAGCGTGAGGTGGCTCTAATCGCCGAGCGCGTCATCGCCGCGGCCCGGGCGCAAGTGCCGGTGGGCGACCACGAAATCTCGGTGGCGGTCAGCCTCGGAATAGCACTGGTCACAGATCCAAACGTGGGGCCCGAGGTGGTGATTCGGGAAGCCGACGCCGCGATGTACCAGGCCAAGAAGCGTAGGGGTGCGCGCTACCAGGTGTTTGAGCGGACCGAGCGCCCGGACGCCGGCGACCGCGCTGACCTGAAGGAAGCACTGGAGCGGGCACTGGAGCGCTCAGAGCTGCGCGTGTACTACCAGCCGAACGTGGCGTTGAATGGGGGCCGCACGGTGGTCGGTTTGGAGGCACTCCTGCGCTGGGAGCACCCCGAGCGAGGTCTGCTCGCGCCTGCAGAGTTCATCCCGCTCGCCGAAGAGCTGCGGTTGATGGAGCCGATCGGTCACTACGTGATCGGTGAGGCCGTTCGGGTGCTCGAGCGCTGGCGGCGCTCCAAGCCGGACGCCACCGTGTCGGTGAACCTCTCCGCCGGTCAGCTTGTGGACCCGGGTCTGGTGTCGGTGCTCAGCGAGACGGTGCGCCACGCCGGAGTGGATCCCGCCGCGCTCTGCGTCGAGGTCCCCGAGGCAGCGCTCACTCAACGCCCGCAGGAGGCATCTCACGCCCTTGCGCGCCTGAAGGCGGTTGACTTGACGGTGGCGATCGACGACTTCGGCACCGCACCGGCTTTGCTCTCCAGCTTGCGCAGGCTGCCGGTGGACTTACTGAAGGTGCACGAGAGCTTGCTCACCGATCTAGGCACAGCTCCTATCGAGGAAGCGATCGTGGGTGCCTTAGTCGAGATCGGTCACGCGCTAGGGCTCCTGGTGATCGCCGAAGGAGTGGAGACAGAGTCTCAGCTAGCGGGCCTCCGGACCTGTGGCTTCGACGGAGCCCAAGGCTTTCTGTTCGGGCGGCCGATGCCGGAGAATCGAGTGGAGGTTCTCTTGGGCTAGCGCGCCCGCGCGCCGCGACGCGTCAGTGGCCCTTGGAGTCGTGGCCCAACCGCCGCGAAAGGAGGCGGATGCCCACGCCCGCGGCGATCATGACCGCGCCGCCGGAGGCCAGGAGCACGACGTCGATGCCTGTGAACGGCAGGTTCCCTGCTTGGCTCTGGCTGATGTTGACGGGCGGCTCGCATGCCACCTGCGGGTTGTAGGCCTGGCACTGCGAGCTTCCGGCTGCCAGCGCCTGGCCCGGCAGCGCGAGGATGGCGACGACCATGAGGCCGGCTGCCAGCGCACTGATTCGCTTGCCCGAGTGCATGTTCATCTCCGTCAGAAATTCTGCAATCCAGAGCGACGGGCGGTTGGTGATCTTTCTCACCGCCTCCATCCCCGGGTCAATGCGCCACAAACAGAAGTCTAAGCGCCTGCGCCGGCGTGAGCGGATGGGGGCCGTCGATGCGTCGCAGCGCCGCGGGCACGACGGGTTGGCGTGAGTTTATGGAGTTGGCGACCTCGAAATCGTGACGAGCCCGGGCCCGGTCACCGAGCTCCGAGGCGGCCAGGCCGGCGCCCAGCCAGGCGAACCAGCCGCCCGGCTCGCGGGTGATCGATCGGCTGAACCTTTGCTCAGCCAGCGCATAGCTCCCGGTCTGCAGGGCGATCGTGCCGGCCAGCCGATCCGGGACAGCGCTCAGCGGGTTCAGGCGGGCGGCCTGCGACAGGGCCTGGAGCGCTGCGGCCGGGTTGCGCGAGGCCAGGCCACCGGCTACCGATGTCTCGCGGACGGACAGATAGGGAAAGCCCAAGACCGTGCCGGCGACCAGCAACGCGATGATGGCCGCCGAGTGCACGAGCACCCGCCGAGCCCGCGGAGCAGCGGTGAACCAAGCCCGGGCCACCGTGTCCCAAGACCCGGGATCGTGAGCCGACGCAGTCGCCGGACGGCCGATCCCGCCCGCCATTGCGAGGAACCCCAGGGTTGGCCCAGTCAAGGCCGGCACCTCCCAGAACCAATCCACCGAACCGTGGATCACCCATACGATCAGCGGCACCAGCGCCACCCCGGCCAGCCGGCGCTGAAGCGCGGTGCCGGACCGGCGTGCGCGCAGCCCGGCGACCACGGCCGCAGCCATGAACACGGCGAACAGAGCGAAGCCGACCAGGCCGGTGTGCGCAAGCAGGCGCATTTCCACGCTGTGGACCCACTGAGGCTCCTCCGCGGTGTGGCGGTGCGTGACGTAGTAATCGGCGAAGTTGTCCTGCCCGAGGCCACCCAACGGATGGGCGGCGAGTGCGTCCACCGCTACACGCCAGAAGTCATAACGGCCGCTGCCAACCACACCGAAGTTGGAGCTGGACTTGGTCGGTGGCGCGGCCCGGACGAACGCGTGCCACTGTCGCTGGATGAACCGGGACGGATGGCCGCCGGTGGCGGCTATGAAGCCACCGGCGGTCGCGGCAACGGCCACCACTGCGAGCAGCGTCCCCACGCGCCGGCTCTGCACCCTGGCCAGCCGGGGTCGCTGAATGAGCGTCTCGGCGCGAGCGGCCAGCGCTGCCGCCACGAATATGCCCAAGCAGAGCAGCAGGCACGTCCGTCCTGCTATGGCGGCGCTGTGGGGCACGACGGCTGCGCCGTCTCGGTACACCGCGAGCAGCCGGTGCAGGGGCGCCAATCCGGCTGCCGCGGCCACTGCGCCGACCACGGCAATGCGCAGGCGGTCTCGGAGGATCACCAGCGCCAGCAGGATGACCAACGGCAGCGTGAATAACCAGCCGCGGCTCTGCGCCAGGATGGCGAGCTGGACGTCCGCCGCGGCGATCGCCACCAGCGCTGCACGTAGCAGCATGGGGAACGCGCGCCGGGTCGAAAGCCCAATTGCCATCAGCGCATCGATCGTGAACAGCGCGGCCGTGGAGTTGAAATAGCCGGTGGGGGACAGGAGCCTGCCTTGGCTGATCAGCTGGGAGATCCCGTGACCGGTGGCCAGCCGAGCCAGGGTCAGTAGGCCGATCGCCCCAACGCCCAGGACGTAGGCGGTCAGGACAACCAGAGCGGCGCGCAGCGTCCAGGGCAGGATCGCGAACACCGCGAACAGCATCAGGTAGAGCAGCGCCCGGTTTGAGCCCTCGAGTGCGGTCCCGGGCGACTGCGCCCACGCGATCGACAGGTAGGACCATCCCACGTACAGGGCAAAGGCACCCAGCGCGAGCAAGACCGGTCGCGGCGGTCGCAGCCGACGTACGCCCAGCGTGACCACGACCGTGGCCAGAAGGGAGAGGGTGACCAGCGCGCCCCAGTACCACGTGTCGGCGTCGTAGCCTCCGTTGTGCGCCGTCCACACGAGCATCAGCCCCACACCAACCAGCGCCGGAAGCAGCGCTGGATGACCGCGGAGCCGGCCGAGCGCGTGCATGGCGGATGAAGTCATACCCCGTTGGCTCCGCTGCGAGCTTATCGAGGCGGGTGGCGGAAGCTGCCCAACCCGGGCCGCCCTTATCCTTGGCACGATGTCCAGAGCGAGGAGAGGGAGCCGAATCGCGACCGAGCGTTCTGCTGAGCGGCTCCGGGCCCACTGGGAGATCGAACGGGAGCTGGCCGACCGGCTTCGCCGGGCCGACCGCAACCAGCGTGCAGAGCTCTATGGCGTGGTCTACGACGAGCTGTTCCGGCGCGTACCCGACCATCCCCAGAACCTCTGGCGCCAGGATGAAGCGTCGCGGCGCGCGTCGGCTGCCCGACAAGCGCACCGGCTCGAGGGGTTCCTACCGGCGGCGGGAACGTTCCTGGAAGTTGGCGCCGGCGACTGCGCCATGTCCTTTGCGATGGCCGCGCGTGCCGGCAAGGTCTACGCGATCGAGGTCTCGGAGGAGATCGCCAGCCTGGGCTCGGCGCCGGAAAACTTTGAGCTGGTGATCACCGACGGCCGATCCGTCCCCGTTCCGCCGGGCTCGGTCGACCTCGTCTACAGCAACCAGCTCATGGAGCACCTACATCCAGATGACGCCGCCGAGCAACTCGAGCAGATCTTCCGAGCGCTGCGCCCGGGGGGCCGGTACATCTGCCTGACGCCCAACCGGCTGCTCGGGCCGTCCGATATCTCGATGTACTTCTCGAGTGACGAGGCCCGGGGGTTTCATCTCCGGGAGTACGACAACCGTGAGCTGCGTCGATTGATGAGCCAGGCCGGCTTCGCCTCGGTCGGTGCGATCGCGAAACTGCGCGGTCATCTGACCGTGGTGCCGTTGGCGCCATTCACGGCCGCCGAGGCCGTGTTCGAAGCGCTTCCGGCCCCGACCCGCCGGAGACTGAAGGGGCGGAAGCTGGTGATGAAGCTGTTGAGCCCCGGTGGTGGCGTGATCGCCACCAAGCCCTAGCCCTGCGGCGATCCAACGCCGGCCCCTCGAAGCCCTCGTTTGATGTCCGAGCCAGCAGCGCCTCCGGAACTCCACGTCATGGCCTTGATCGATCACCTTGCTCTGGGCGGCGCCGAGATGCTCCTGAGCCAGTTCGTGGCCGCCGCCCCGTCGGCCCACATCAGGGTCTCGGTCGCCTGCCTGGCCGAGCGGGATGGCAATCCCGCGGG
>DASZGO010000356.1:0-5254 GCA_035938755.1 Solirubrobacteraceae bacterium
GGCGCAGCTGGCGCAGGAACCCGGGAAGTAGCCGCAGCCCGGCGGCGGTGTCATTGGCGCGCTGGGCGGTGGCCACCGACGTGGTGTTGGCGTGAGTCACAAACGAGGAGATCTGCTGCTCGTCCCGGGCCAGCGGTGTCAGCACCGTATTCGAGTCCCGGGCTAGCTGGGCCAGCTCCCGGTGCTGCTGGGCCAAGATCTTCAACACCTCGTCCGTGTACCGCAGGGCCGGGTTGGCTCGGCGGATCACATCATTGAGGTCAGAACCGCGAGCCGCCAGTGCGGTACCGAGCTCGTTGAGGATCAGTGAGAACTGCTGCCTCACGGGTTCGCGGTAGATGTCGTTGACCAGGTCGGTGTCGACCGGCGAGCTGGTGTGGGTGAGTGGGAGCAAATACGTCCCGGCCCCGGGTCCACTGCCGATCCGCTGCAGCGCCGGAGCCGCCGCCGTTCCGGGGTTGCAGTCCACGAACTTCTCGCCGATAAGCGACTGGGGCCGGATGGCGCACGACGCGTCGGCGTGGAACGGAGTGAAGCCGGGCCGGTTGATGATGAAGGTCACGGCGGCCTTGCATCCACTGCCCGGGTTTGAGCAGGAGGACGGCCGGCCCGTGCCGCCGCGGTCGGTGACGTCCAGTGAACCGATCGTGCCCACCGGCGCTCCGGCGATCCGGACATCCTCACCGGCCACCGCGAACGAGGCGTCGTCGAAGATCGCCCGAATCTGGTACGGGCCTGTTCGCTGGCCGCTCGAGGCACCGGTGGCGACGATCGCCCCGGCGACGAGGCCGGCCAGCAGAAGGGCCGTGAGTACCAGCCGCTTCATGGGCCGGGCGGCACCGCGGTGAGACTGCATCCCGGCACCTGCCAGGGAGCCGACCCGTCGGGCGCGGCCTGCGTGGCGCTACCTGGGCAGCGGTTTTGGACCTTCTGGAGGCCGTTGTAGCGGTTCGCCGGGTTACGCGCCTGCAGCTGGTTGGCGGCATCGAGATTGAACGCGTAGAAGTTGGGCTGAGTGCGGGCGTAGTGGCCGTTGGCGTCGTAGTAGCCACCCACCTGGCCCAGGTTGGAGAACGCGGCGACCAGGTCAGGCGTGTACTCGCGGAAGGTGTCGAGCTGCGCCTGCGAGTCATTCATCTGCTTGATGAGTCGCGGGAAGGTCTTGACGGCCACGTCGGCCAGGGCCGGCGCCTGCTGGAACAGCTTGGTCAGGTCGCCGCCCCCCGTCGGGTTGTGAATTAGCCCGTTCAGCTGGGCCACGGTCGGAATCGACACGTTCACGAACGAGCGGAGGTCGGTGGCGAAGTTGACGAACGGCAGCCCACCGGGGCCCACGGCCTGCTTTAGCCCGTTGACCAGCGGATCGAGAGCGTCCAGCGTGGTGTTGAGGCCTTGGAAGCTGGTGGTGGACCGGGTCAGCGCGCTGGGGAACTGCTGGAGGGCGGACTGGAGCGCCTGGGCCTGGCGCGCGATCGCCCCGGTGGCCACGTTGCCGTTGGCGATCAGCTGGGTCAGCTCCTGGCTGCGGGAGGCCAGTAGGGTCATGGCCTGGGCGCCCTGCACCAGCAGGCCGTCGAACGCCGGCTCGTCGCGGACCAGCTCCTTGGTGAAGTCACTCGTGGTGGACAGCGCGGGCGCGAAGTAGAGCAGCGTCTGGTGGGCCTGCTGAGCCCGGCCCTGGATGCTGGCCGCCTGACCGCGAATGAAGTCGCGCAGCCCTATCCGAGTCAAAGGATTGAACGCGTCGAATACCTGGTCGAGGCTGACGAAGGCGTGGGTGTGATCCAAGCCGATCAGTCCGCCACTGGGAATCTCCGGGGCCTGCCTCGGCCCTGGCTCGAGGACCACGTACCGGTTGGCGTTCCCGGACAGCGAGTTCTCGAATACGCGGGCCACCGTCCCCACGTGCATGGGTGTGGCGGTGGAGTTGAGGCTGACCTCCACCTGGGCCTGCCCATCGGGGGTGAGGGTGATGGCGTTGACCGTCCCGACCGAGGCCGGACCGATCAGGACCAGGTTCCCGTTCACCAGTCCGCCCGCGTCCTGGAAGTTGAGCCGCAGCGTGTACGACGAGCCGCTGGTCAGTAGCAGCACGGCGAGCACGACGACCGCCGTGAGCAGCGCTCCGCCCGCGGCGGCGCGGGCCACCACGCTGGAACGACCAGACGGTCCATTTCCCTGCGTTTCGAGCCTCTCCTTTGCCTCAGGTTCCCTGGGTGCCCCGTGGCGCCTCAGAACGTCCTCATTACTTCAGCGCCAACCCCGCGGCCCCTGCGCGCGAACGATGTTGTCAGAGATATGTCGCGAGCGCCAGTGGGAACCGTAGGGGTCCAGGCACATCGCACGGCGCTGTCACGACTCCGTTTGGTCGACCAGCAGCGCGGCTCCGATGGCGCCTCCCAGGTCACCCAACGCGGCGACATGAACGTCCGGCGGATGCGCGTCGTTGAACAGGTGCGGCTGCATGGCGTGCGCGATCCGGTCGGCGAACGGCTGGCCGAACCGAACCCCCAAACCACCACCGATGATCACCGCCTCGACGTCGAGCAGATTGATGGCCGACGCCACGCCCGCGCCGAGCGCTTTGAGCGCTCGGTCGATGATGTCTATGGCCAGTTGGTCCTTGTGCTCCAGCGCATGTGCCCAGATCGCGCTGGTCAGCCGTGTGCGTCCGTGCTCTTCCATTAGCTTGAACAACACCGTGTCCTTCCCCTTCTTGGCCTGCCTGCGGGCCCGCGCCTCCATCGCGGCCCGCCCGGCGTACGCCTCCATGCAACCGCGGCGGCCGCAGGGGCAGCGGGCGCCGCCCAGCTTGACCACCATGTGGCCGATCTCCCCCGCCCCGCCGCGGCCCAGCCACGCCTTCCCGTCGAGGATCAGCCCGCCACCCACGCCAGTGCCCCAGAACACGCCGAGCAGAGATGGGTAGGGCTTTCCGGCGCCCAGGTGGAACTCGGCGTCGGTGGCCACCTGCACGTCGTTTCCCACCCGGACTTTCGTGCCCAGCCCTTTTTCCAGCGTGGCGGCCAGCTCAAAGCTCCCGTCCCACCCGGGCAGGTTCCGCGCGCTCGAAACGGCACCGCTGGTCGGATCCACGATCCCCGGCGAGCCGACGCCTACCCCCTCGAGCGCGCTCGACTCTCGACTGGCCGCCTCACAGGCCGCCTTCATGGCCTCCGCCATCTGCTGGGCGACGTCCGCGGGACCACCCTCGGTCGGGGTGGGACGGCGCGAGGAGCCGAGCACGGTGTTGCCCGAGTCCACGACGACCGCCTCGATTTTGGTCCCGCCTAGATCGATCCCTCCCCTCGCAGCTGCCGCCGGCATAGGCGCATCCTTACAGAGCACCGACCCTCCGCGCTAGTGGTTATCGCGCGGACTGCTAGGCCCAGGACTCCCGGTAGTCCTCCTGTTCGGGGGTCGGCTCGTCGATCTTGACCCCCAGTGCGTCCAGCTTGAGGCGACCCACCTCTCGGTCGATCTTGGCCGGAACCGGGCGCACCCCGGGCTCCCATTGCCCGCCACAACGGACGAGTTCTTCCACACACAGAGCCTGCAGTGCGAACGAGACGTCCATCACCGCCGCCGGATGACCCTCGGCCGCGGCCAGGTTGACCACCCGGCCGTGGGCGATGAGGTTGAGGCGGCGCCCATCGGAAAGCACGAATTCCTGCACCAGCGGCCGGACGTCCCGCACCCCGGCCCGGGCCAGAGCGTGCAGCTCCTTCAGGTCGAGCTCCACATCGAAGTGGCCTGCGTTGGCCAGCAGCGCTCCGTCCTTCATCCGCTCAAAGTGCTCGCCCCGCAATACGCGCCGGGTACCGGTGACGGTGATGAACACATCTCCGCGCTCGGCGGCCTGGAGCGCGGGCATCACTTCGTACCCGGCCATCCGCGCCTCGAGCGCGCGCAACGGGTCGACTTCGCATGCCACCACGTGCGCTCCGGCGCCACGGGCCCGTTCCGCCACCCCCTGGCCCGCCCACCCGTAGCCCAGCACCACCACCGTGTGCCCGGCCAGCAGCACGTGGCTGGCCCGGATGATCCCGTCGAGCGCGGACTGCCCGGTGCCATGCCGATCGTTGAGCGCGCGTTCGGTGCGCGCCTCGTTGACCGCCAGCACCGGGCAGCGCAACCGGCCGTCGTCCTCTAGGCGGCGCAGCCGCACCAGTCCGCTGGTCGTCTCCTCGGTCCCTCCGATCAGCGGCTCGAGCTGATCCTCACCCAGCTCGTGCGCGGTCACCATCAGGTCCGCGCCGTCGTCGATCGTGATCTGCGGGTGACCTTGCAGCGTGGCCCGGACGTGCCGCGCGTAGGTGTCGAGATCCTCGCCATGCACCGCCCTGACTTCGACCTGGTGCTCACGCACCAGCGCGGCCGCCACGTCGTCCTGGACCGACAGCGGATTAGCCGAGCACAGCGACACCCGCGCGCCCCCACCGCTCAGCGCAATCGCCAGGTTGGCCGTCTCGGCGGTTACGTGCAGGCAGCAGGCGATGCTCACCCCGTCCAGCGGACGCTGACCGGCAAACCGCTCCGCGATCCGGGCCAGCACCGGCATCTGTCCCGACGCCCAGCTGATCCGCGCCACCCCGTCCGGGGCCAGACCAGGGTCTGCGACCTCGTGAGGTGGGAGCGAGGCGCGGGCCATCAGCTAGGCCCGGTCAGCCCGTGGACGGGCGCGGGCGCGGGTCGAGCCCCCGCGCCGCGTGTGTTTCGTCCGCCCGCGGCCACGCGCCCTGCGCGTCTCCCCCGCCGGCCGCCGGCCCACCCGCCGGCCCATCCGCCGCGCGGCCGCCGCGCGGCCGCGTGGACGATTTTCATGGCTATGTCAGGAAAATCGTCCACAACACGCCAACGTCCGCTGCGGACGCTCTAGTACCGGTAGTGGTCGGGCTTGTACGGCCCCTCCGGGGGCACGCCGATGTAGGCCGCCTGGTCTGGGCTGAGCTGGGTCAGCTTCGCTCCCAGCGCGGTGAGGTGAAGCCGCGCGACCTTCTCGTCCAGGTGCTTGGGCAGCGTGTACACACGCTTCTCGTAGATGTCGGTGTGACCGAACAGCTCGATCTGAGCGATCACCTGATTGGTGAATGAGTTCGACATCACGAAGCTCGGGTGCCCGGTGGCGTTGCCCAGGTTGAGCAGCCGGCCTTCGGAGAGCACGATCACCGAGTGGCCGTCCGGGAACACCCATTCATCGACCTGCGGCTTGATGTTCACCCGGCGCACGCCGTCGATCTTGGTCAGCCCGGCC
>DASZGO010000357.1:0-20494 GCA_035938755.1 Solirubrobacteraceae bacterium
GCCACCATCGGCGTGGCCCTGGCGCTGGTGTTCTTCTACGCGCCGCTGGACGCCGACCAGGGCTTCGTCCAGAAGATCTTCTACGTACACGTGCCGCTGGCCATCGTGTCGCTGTCCGGCTACATCCTGGGCGCGCTGTTCGCCATCGGGCACCTACGGACCGGCGATCGCAAGTGGGACATGCGTTCCTACGTGGCCATCCACATGGCGCTGATCTTCTCCGTGGGCGGCCTGATCACCGGCTCGATCTGGGCCAAGGCGTCGTGGGGCCACTGGTGGGTCTGGGATGAGCCCACGCTGGTCTCCTACCTCATCGTGGTGCTGCTGTTCGCCACCTACCAGCCGCTCCGCTTCTCGATCGAGGACCCCGAGCGCCAGGCCCGCTACGCCAGCGTGTTCGCCGTGGTGGCCGGAGCGTTCGTGCCCCTGAACTTCATCGCGGTCCGCCTGGCCCAGGCCTACGTGCACCCCCGGGTGCTGGCCGCCGGGCACCTGCCGCCGTCGATGGGCCTCACGTTCGCGGTGTCGCTGACCGGGATTGCCTTGCTCTACGTGACCCTGTGGAAGCTGGAGCTGGCGGCCAAGAGTTCCCGCATGCAGGTGCGCCGGCTGCGGCGCGAGGTCCGGGGTGACGCCTCGGTGCGACCCTTGCGACGGAGCGCGGCCCCGTCATGAGCGTGATCGCTGCGGCGCCCGCGCTGCCGCTCCATAAGGCCGGCCCGTACGTCGCCGCGGCCTACATTGTGTTTGTGGTGCTGATTCTGGTTTACGTGGCCATCCTGGCTCTCCGCGTGTCGCGGACCGAAAAGGACGTGGTGGCCATGCGCGATGAGCTGGACAGCCGCGAGCCGACCGACGACCCAGACCCCGAACGGGAACGCGTGGCCGTATGAGCGAGCTCCTGGCCATCGGCGTCTCGCACAAAACCGCTCCAGTGGAGATCCGGGAGCGCCTGGCCCTGCCTCAGGCCCAGGCCCGCGAGTTCGTCCGGGACCTGCGCGGGTCCGCCGATGTGCAAGAGGCGGTGGCCATCTCGACCTGCAACCGAACCGAGCTCTACCTGGTGGTAGGCGATCCGGTGGAGGCCGAGGGCAGCGTGCTGGCGATGCTGGCCACTCTGGCCGGGATCCGGCCCACCCAGCTGTCCCACACCATCTACTCGCACCGCAACTGCGACGCCGCGCGGCACCTGTTCCGGGTCACCGCCGGCCTGGAGTCGATGGTGGTGGGCGAAGCGGAGATCCAGGGGCAGGTCAAGCGGGCCTACGAGGCGGCGCTGTCCGGCGACGCGGTGGGTCCGCTCACCACGCGGCTGTTCAAGGCCGCGTTGGCCACCGGAAAGCGGGTCCGCTCGCAGACCGGGATCGGCGAGCGCAACCTCAGCCTCCCCGGGGTGGCCGTCGGCCTGGCCCGTGACCTATTGGGCTCGCTGGAAGGCCGATCGGTGGTGATCGTGGGTACCGGCGAGACCAGTGAGCTGACCGCCCGCGCGCTGTCCGACAGCGGGGCAGAGCCGGTGTTTGTGGCCAGTCGGCGCCGCGACCGAGCGATCAGCCTGGCCAAGCGCTACGGCGGCAGCAGTGTCAGCTTCGACGAGCTGCCGCTGGCCCTCCAGGCGGCGGACATCGTGGTCGCGGCCACCGCGTCGCCGCACCTGCTGCTCGAGGATGAGGAACTGGCCGAGGTCATGCAGGCGCGCGAGCAAACCCCGCTGCTCCTGATCGACCTGGCCGTGCCGCGGGATATCGACGCGGCGTGCGGCCAGCTGGAGAACGTGTCGCTCTACGACATCGACGACCTCGAGTCGGTGATCGCCCGCAACCGCAAGGTCCGCCTGGCCGAGGCCCGGAAGGCGGAGGGGATCATCGAGGAGGAGATTCAGCAGTTCGCGGTCTGGCTGGGCTCGCTGGAGGTGTTGCCCACGCTGGCCGCGCTGCGCCGGCAGGCCACCGAAATCGCCGAGCAGGTGGTGCAGGAGAACGAGGGCAAGTGGGAGACCGCCTCCCCGCGCGACCGCGAGCGGGTTCAGGCCATCGCCCGGGCCATCGTCAACCGGGTGTTGCACGAGCCCACGGTGCGGCTGAAGGAGCTGCACGACGACCGGGTACACGCCCGCATGGCCTTCCTGCGCGACCTGTTCGACCTGCCCGCCGAGGAGGTAGCGGCGCAGGAGATCGAGCCGCCCGCCAGGGCCGAGCCGGGCACCGTGGGCGAAGCCCGTGGTCCGCTGGCCGAGGTCCGCGAGCTCCGCCGGCGTTGATCCGCGTCGGAACGCGCGGCAGCGCACTCGCCCTGGCCCAGGCCCACTGGGTGGCCGAACGGATCGACGACGAGACCGAGCTGGTGACCGTGACCACGGCGGGCGACCGGGGGGTGGACACGCAGGACAAGTCACGCTGGGTGTCCGAACTCGAGCGGGCACTGCTCGAGGACCGGATCGACATCGCGGTGCACTCGGCCAAGGACGTGCCCGCCGACCTCGCAGCCGATCTGGCACTCGTCGCCATCCCGCCCCGGGCCGACGCCCGGGACGCGATATGCGGGGCCACCTCGCTCGACGCGCTCTCCCCGGGGGCTCGGGTGGGCACCAGCAGCCTCCGCCGGACGGCTCAGATTCGCGCGCTGCGCGAGGACCTGGAGGTGGTGCCGGTCCGCGGCAACGTGGACACCCGCCTGCGCAAGCTGGCCGAGGGCCAGTTCGACGCCATCGTGCTGGCCGGGGCAGGTCTGGAGCGGCTGGGCCGCCAGCCCGACGGCATCCTGGGCCAGCTGGTGCCCGCCGCCGGCCAGGGTGCGCTGGCCATCGAGGCCAAACCGGGCGAGTGGCCGCTCGACGGGCTGAACGACCCCGACGCGGCGGCCTGCGTCGGAGCCGAGCGTGACCTGACCCGAGCCCTCGACGCGTCGTGCAACACCCCGATCGGAGCCCACGCCCGGTGGGTGGACGGCGGGGAGCTGGAGCTGGAAGCCTGGCTGGGCCGCCCCGATGGCTCGGCCTGGCTGCAGGATCGCGTCTCCGGCCCGGCCGCTGAGGTGGGCCGCGTATGCGCCGAGCGCCTGCTCA
The DNA here is from genome assembly GCA_035938755.1 of Solirubrobacteraceae bacterium. Taxonomy (GTDB): domain Bacteria; phylum Actinomycetota; class Thermoleophilia; order Solirubrobacterales; family Solirubrobacteraceae; genus Palsa-465. The sequence continues at coordinate 3,065 of DASZGO010000357.1, forward strand.
GCATCGGGGCGAAGGACCTGCTGTGACGGTGTACCTGGTCGGCGCCGGACCCGGTGACCCCGGCTTGATCACCCGCCGGGGGCTCGAGCTGATCTCCCAGGCAGAGGTGATCGTCCACGATCGGCTGATCCCCACCGAACTGTTGGCCCAGGCCCGGCCCGACGCCCTGATCCTCGACGTGGGCAAGCGCGGTGGCGGGTCCTCAACTCCGCAGGAGGAGATCGACCGGCTCCTGGTCGAACACGGCTCGCGCACGGTGGTCCGCCTCAAGGGAGGCGATCCGTTCGTGTTCGGGCGAGGCGGGGAGGAGGTGGAGGCCTTGCTGGCGGCCGGCATCCCGTTCGATGTCGTGCCCGGGGTGACCGCCGGCGTGGCGGCGCCGGCCGCCGCGGGGATCCCGGTCACGCACCGCAGCGCCGCCTCGGCCGTGGCCTTCGTCACCGGGCACGAGGACCCCGCCAAAGCGGAGGTGGGAGGGACCAAATCGTCGCTCGACTGGGATGCCCTGGCCCGGTTCCCCGGCACGCTGGTCGTCTATATGGGGGCCCGCCAGCTCGAGGCGATCGCCCAGCGGCTGATTTCGGGCGGCCGGGAGCCCGACGAGCCGGCGGCGGTGATCGAGCGCGGGACCCTGCCCGACCAGCGGGTGCTGGAGGGCACCCTGAGGACCGTCGGCCGATTGGGAGCCCGGGCCCCGGCGATCGCTGTGTTGGGCTCGGTGGCGGCGCTCCGTCACCAGCTGCCCCTGGCCGGCCTGAGCGTGGCCGTGACCCGGGCCCGGGCCCAGGCCAGCAGCCTGGTGGCGCGGCTCCGGTCGCTGGGCGCCGCCGTGCTTGAGGCCCCGGCCATCCGGATTGAGCCGATCGACGGCCCGGTGCCGGATCTGGAGCCCTACGACCTGGTTTGCCTGACCAGTCCCAACGGGGTCCGGTTCCTATTCGACCGGCTGGCCGCGGTGGGGCGCGACGCGCGTGCGCTCGGAGCGGCCTGGGTGGCGGCGATCGGGCCAGGCACGGCGGCGGCGCTCCGCCAGTACGGCGTGATTGCCGACGTGGTCCCTGAGGAGTTCACGGCCGAGGGGCTGCTCGAAGCGCTGACTGACCAACCGGTCGAGCGCGTGCTGGTTGCCCGGGCCGCAGAGGCCCGTGATGTGCTGGTGAACACGCTGCGCGACCGGGGAGCCGAGGTCGACGTGCTGCCCCTGTACGAGACCGTCGCCGAGCCGCTGTCCGCGGAGCAGCGGGCCGCGGCCGGACAGGCCGACTACGTGACCTTCACCTCATCCTCGACCGTCAAGTTCTTCCTTCAGTCGACCGGTGGCCAGCCGCCCCAGGGGCGGATCGTGAGCATCGGGCCGATCACCAGCGCCACCCTGCGCGAGCACGGCCTGGAGCCGCACGTCGAGGCGTCACGCCACGACATCGACGGGGTGGTGCAGGCGCTCCTGGACGACGTGGCCCGTCGCTAGCTGAAGCCGACCAGCGCCACCTGCCCGCTGGCCGTGCCCTGGCTCGAGCTGAGCCCTACCTGGGCGCCGAGCTGGTTGCCCGAGGCGTGGGCCAGCATCGACTGGCCGGTGCCGTTCAGCTGGAAGAACAGGTAGCCGAGCGTGCTGGGCCCCAGGTACTCCCGGCCGGTGCGCGCGATCACAGTGCGTCCGACTGACACGGTCGTGGTCACTCGGCACGGGGCGGCGGCAAAGCAGCCGGCGAGAATCCCCCCCGTGCCCTTGGAATTGACGAAGTCGGTCAGCCCGATGAGCTGGAGCTTGGGCGACTGGACCACGCTGCGCTTGGGCCCGGCCCCGCCGGCCGAGAACTTGATCAGGTCCATCCCCGCCGTGCCTCGAGTGCCGGAGGCGTCGTGAATCGACACCTGCACCCCGAGCCGGCGGTTGGACGCCTTGTTCAGCAGCGACCGTCCGGCCTGGTTTAGGCGGAAGAACAACAGCCCGCCGCTGGCCGCGGCCAAGCGTTCGCGGCCCGCCGTGGCCACCACCGTGCGTCCGGCGGTGATCGTGGTGTCCACGCTGCACGGGTGGTTGGCCGCGCAGCTGGCCGGAACCGCGCCCGTGCCCTGGGGCGATACGAACGCGCTATGCCCGTATACGGCGACGTGGGCCGGGGTGGCGGCCACCGGCGAGCTCGCGAGGACCCGGCCTGAGGCGCTCAGGGCCCGCACGGCGAAGTACGGCGCGTTGGAGTTGGCGTCGATGGCGGTCTCAAACCCGGCATTCCGCGTGCTGCCCAGCGGAACCAGCGCGTTGGGGATGGAGCCGGCCATTACCTGCCATGACGCCACGTCGGTGGCCCCGTTCCAGCTGGCGTACAGCCGGCTGGTCCCGTCCCCGGCAGCGCCCACGGCCAGCGCGGGCTGGGTGGGCGGCTGGGCGCTCCAGGCGAACCGGTAGGCCCGGTAGCTCGAGGTGGGAACCGTGAACCGCCCGTCGAAGATCTGCTGGCCACTGGCGTTGTCCTCGGAGAAGTAGGGCTGCTGGCCCCAACCCAGGAACACGTCGCCCCCGGAGAGGTCCTGCACCCCGCCCTCGAAGTTGGCCTGGATGTTCGGGGCGTGGTCGTACTCCTTGGCCAGGTTGGCCCGCATGTGCCGGGTATCCAGGGACAGGCGGATCCCGCGCGAGCGGCTGTGGGGGTACGGCGGCCCGCCACCGTCGTCGAAGACGGTCAGCGTCCCGTCCGGCTGCTGCAACACGGTGTGCTGGAAGGCGAAGCTGGCCCCCGAGCCGAACTTGAAGCTCGAATGCTTCCCGCCCAGGGTCCACAGGACCCGGCCCGTGTTCGGGTCGATCTTGTAGACCGCTGAGGTGTTGCGCATCGAGATCAGCACCGTGCCGTCCTTCAGCGGCTCGACCGTGTTGGTGTGGTAGGGGTCGAACACGAACCCGGCGGACCTAGGGGGGAAGTAGGTGTCGCCAGTCGCGATGTGGTCGAGCGCATGCCACTCGAACATGACCAGTCCCGTCTTGATGTCGATCTCCTGGATGACGTCGTCCATCGTCGGCTTACCGACTCCGGGCACGCTCGAGGGTTGAACCGCCGCGATCCAGGCGCTGCCGCCGGAGATCAGGAATTCGTGCAGGTCCATGTCCAGCCCGTTGCCGGCGTGCACGGTCGCGATCTGAACGTATTTCTGGTCGAAGATCACGCCCTGACCGCGGCCGCTGCCGTGGTTCGTTATGCCCTCGAACCATGTGAGCACCGGGGCACCGTTGTAGCGCTGGACGCGGAAGTCGCTGGCGATCGTTTGCTGAGAGACCGGGGCGGGGTGAAACCACACCAGGTTGCCCCGCGAGTCGATGATCATCGGGCCGTTCTGCAGCGGTCCGAACTGCGGGGTCAGGAAGATGTCGCCCTGAGAGCTCGGCGCGGAGTTCTTGCTGATCGTGACCGACCCAGGCGTCAGGTCAGGCCGTGAGCGGAAGCGCATCACCCCGTTGGCGCCGGCCGGCACGACCGGCAGCGGCATGGCGTTGATGGCAAACGCCGGATTGCCCACCTTGAACGCAAACGTCCCGCCGGAGCCGCCGATGATGCTCAGGCCGGTGTTGACCGTGACGGTTTCGCCCTTGGCGAACGGCTTGTCGACCAGAAAGCTCCCTCCCTGGCCGTCGGAGTCACCCTCGATGTGACCGGTGTGCGCTCCAGTCGATGACCCCTTGACCACCACCAGCCCGATGGCTTGCGGGGTGACCCCGCGGAAGGTGATCTGGGTTTGCGGCAGGGCGTTGCTGGTCCGCGGGCTGGGGTACACGGCGACCGCGGCCGAAGCCGCTGGGGCGGCTGCCGCCGCGTTCGCGAGGGCGACCGCGGCGGCCCCCAGCGCCGCTAGTAGCTTTGCGGCAAACACCCAGACGTCGACGGAGCCTGGCCCTGAGGACACTTGACCTGCTGGCCATTGGTCTTCATCACGTACCAAGCCGCGCCGAACTGCTTTACCCCCTCGCCGGTGCTGTCCCCGGCATTGCTGTCTCCCCCGTAGGTGTACAGCGGCCAGCCGTTGTAGGTGACCTGGAGGCTCCCGTCACGGCGCTTGGTCGTGCCCAGCATTTTCGAGTTGACCCCGGAACGCGGCCCGGCCACGACCTTGGCCCCCTTCTTGACCAGGAGCGGGGGCCAGGCGGTGGCGCACTTGCCATAGCAGGTGATCTTGGGGGCCTTGCCCTTACCGCCCTGCGTGTCCTTGGGGAAGTTGTACAGCGAGAACCCCTTGGAGTTGGCCAGGACCTTGCCCTGCGAAGTCTTGTGCGTGGTGACCGTGGTGTTCGAAGCCGCCACCGCGACGGCCGTCAGCGCTAGCGCGCCCAGCAGCACGGCCACGGAAGTGGTCCTGCGCAGGAAGGTGCTCGTCATGTCAGCTCCTTTCGAGACGCTTGCCGTAACCCTCGGTCCCACTCGGGCTCGCGTTCAATAACACGCTCCCCCACCGAGGGTTGCGGCGGGGGCTCTGAGAGGGAGCGCCCGAGCTTAGCGAGGGATGGAAGTATTTGACGCACCCAAATGGCCGAATCCCTCCCGGTGATCACCTTCCTGTCCGACTACGGACTCCAGGACGACTTCGTGGGCATCTGTCACGGCGTCATGGCCCGGCTGTGCCCGGAGGCCCGGATCATCGATCTGACCCACGGGGTTCGCCGCCACGACGCACTGGCCGGGGCGATCACCCTGGCCGGGGCGCTGCCCTACCTCCCGGTCGGGGTGCATCTGGCGGTGGTGGATCCGGACGTGGGCGCCGAGCGGCGGGCGGTGGCCCTTCGCCTGGCCGACGAGCGCAGGCTGGTGGGACCCGACAACGGCCTGCTGTGGCTGGCCGCCGAGCAGGCCGGCGGAGTGGTGGAGGCGGTGGACATCGCCCGCTCACCGTTTCGCCTGGAGCCGGTGTCAGCCACGTTTCATGGGCGGGACATCTTTGCTCCGGTGGCCGCCCGGTTGGCCGGCGGGGCATCGCTGGCCGAGGCGGGCGAACCGCTGGACCCGGATGAGCTGGTGGCGCTCGAGCTGCCCCAGCCGGCGGTGCATGACGGCACCCTGCTGGCTCACGTGGTCCATGTGGACCGGTTCGGCAACGCGGCGCTCGACGCTGGCCACGAGCACCTGGCTGCCGCGGGGCTGAGACTGGGTCGCGCGGTCGAGCTTCAGACACCTACCGGGGACAAGGCCACTGCCCAGTACGCGCGGACGTTCGCCGACGTGCCCGCAGGCGGCCTGCTGGTGTACGAGGACGCCTATCGCCGCCTGGCGCTGGCCGTGAGCCACGGGAACGCGGCCATTCGGCTGGCCGTGGGCGTCGGCGACGAGCTCAGAATCCGGCCGGCGTGAGCTTCGGCCAACCCCGGCTCCACTACCGCGTGGTCGACTCGACCAACCAGCGAGCGCGTGAGCTGGCGGCCCGGGGTGCGCCGCACGGGACGGTGATAACGGCCCGCGAGCAGTCGGCCGGCCGCGGCCGCCAGGGCCGGACCTGGACCGGTCCCCCGGGCAGCGCCTTGCTCTGTTCGGTGGTGGTCCGTGACCCACCCCGCCTGCTCCCCCTGGCCGCGGGCGTCGCGGTGGCCGAGGTGGCCGGCCCCGAGGCCCAGCTCAAATGGCCCAACGACGTGCTGATCGGCGGGCGCAAGGTGGCGGGCATCCTGGTCGAGGGGCGATTGCAGGAGGGCTGGGCGGTCGTGGGAGTGGGGATCAACGTGGCCGTAAGCCTCGACCAGCTCCCGGCCGAGCTGCACGACCGGGCCGGCACTCTGGGTCTCCAGGCGCAGGATGTCGAGCCCACGCTCGAGCGGCTGATGGATAGCCTCGAGCGATGGTGTGCGGCCGGATCGGACCGAGTGCTCGAAGCCGTGAGATCACGTGACGCGCTCCGCGGCCATCGGGTGCGGTGGGCGGAGGGCGAAGGCGACGCAGCCGGGATCGACGGCGAGGGTCGGCTGATCGTGGTCACGGCCGACGGCCACGTGGCCCTGGAGGCGGGCGAGGTGCATCTTGTCGCAACGTAAGCAGCACGCGCTGGAGCTATTTGCCGGGCTGCCCGGCCGCTATGACCGGATGGGCGCGGTGCTGAGCTTCGGTCAGGACCCGCGCTGGCGGGCGGCGATGGTCTCAGCCATCGCACCCGCCCCCGGTCAGCGCGTGCTCGACGTGGCTACCGGCACCGGTCTGGTCGCATTCGCGTTGGCCCGGTGCGGTGCCGAGGTGGTGGGCCTTGACCAGAGCGAGGACATGCTGTTCGGCGCCCGGACCCGGCAAGCGGCGCTGGGGCCGCTCCGCGGCGGTGTCAGATTCGTCCGGGGCGAGGCCGAGCACTTGCCGTTTGACGATGACTCGTTCGATGCCCTGACCTTCACCTATCTGCTCCGGTATGTCGATGACCCGGCCCAGACGATGGCGGAGCTGGTGCGCGTGCTCAAGCCGGGGGGGCGCATCGGGATGCTCGAGTTCGCGGTCCCGCCACCCGGGCCGCTGCGGGCGCTCTGGCGGCTGCACACCCGCGTGGGCCTTCCGCTGATCGGCCGCCTGGTGTCTCCGGCCTGGTACGAGGTCGGTCGCTTCCTCGGTCCCAACATCGAGGAGTTCCACACGCGCGAAGACGATCTCGGCGGCCTGTGGCGCCGGGCCGGGATCGACCATGTCATGGAGCGGCGGATGAGCTTCGGGGCCGGGCTGGTCATGTGGGGGGTCAAGCGGTGACCACTGCCCCACGTGAGGTGCGGCCCGCCTTCTACGCGCTCTCCCCGGGTGGCTGGCGCGACCTGGTGACGTTGCTGCACCCGCCGTACACGGCCTGGCACCTCAGCTACGTCGCGCTCGGGGCGGCCGTGACCCCGGCGTTTCACCTGGACCGGCTGGGCGCAGCGCTCGGCGCGTTCTTCCTGGCCGTGGGAATCAGCGCCCACGCCCTGGACGAGCTTCAGGGCCGGCCGCTGAAGACCTTGCTCAGCCGGAGGGTCCTAACCGGGCTCGCGGTAGGTGGCCTGGCCGGGGCGCTGGGCATCGGAGCGCTCGGCGCAGTTATCGTGTCGCCCCTCTTGACTCCGCTGGTCGTCCTGGGCGGCCTCCTGGTCGTGGCCTACAACCTTGAGCTGGCCGGCGGTCGGTTTCATTCCGACTGGTGGTTCGCCGCGGCCTGGGGGGCGTTTCCCGCCTTTACCGGCTACTTCGTGCAAGCCCTCCAGGTGAGGCCCGCCGGTCTGCTCGTGACCGGCGCGTGCTTTCTGCTCAGCCTGGCCCAGCGGCGGCTCAGCACGCCGGTTCGGGTCTTGCGCCGCCGGACCATGGACGTTCACGGCCAGCAGACATTGACCGACGGGACCGTGGTCGAGCTCGACAGCGCCCAGCTGGCCGGGCCGCTGGAAGGTGCGCTGTCGGCACTGTGGATCGCGGTGGTGCTCTTGGCGGTGGGGGCCGTGGTGGCCCGATTGTGACCGCCTGCGGCTAACATCTGGCCGGTCAGCTGGGGAGCTGGCCTGCGGGGCTGCGTCGCGGAAATGACCGCACGGTTGAGAATCATGGGCACCGCGCTGCTGGTGGTTGTGAACGTGACCGCCGGCTCCGCGCTGGCCAAGACTGTGGAGTTCCGCGGCACGAGCGTGAACGTGCCGGCCAGCTGGCCGGTGTTCGACCTGCGAGCTCACCCGCAGACCTGCGTGCGCTTCGACCGGCCCGCGGTGTACCTCGGGCGTCCGAGCGCTGACCAGAGGTGCCCCCCGGCCCGCGCCGGGCGCCCGGAGGCCCTCCTACTCGAGCCCCGGGGTCGCGGGGCGGCCGTAGTGCGCCGGGCCGGGGACACGATCGCGCCGGGGCCCCGGGCCGGTCTGGCCCGTGCCCGGGCCAGGCCCGCGGCGGCCACCTACACCGGGCTGGGCTTCGACGCCTGCTCCACGCCCAGCGCCGGCACCATGAACCGCTGGCGGAGCTCGCCGTACCGGGCGATCGGCGTCTACATCGGCGGGACCAACATGGCCTGCTCGCAACCCAATCTGACGGCACCCTGGGTCAGCCAGCGGACGGCGGCGGGCTGGCACTTCATCCTCATCTACGTGGGGTTGCAGGCGCCCGCCAACTCGTGCGGCTGTGCCTCGATCAGTCCCGGGCAGGCGGCCAGCCAGGGCCGGGCCGCGGCCAGCGACGCCTCCGGCCGAGCCGGCGCACTGGGCCTGGGAGCCGGCAACCCCATCTACATGGATATGGAGGCCTACAACCTCACCTCCACCAACACGTCGGCCGTGCTCAGCTTCCTGGCCGGCTGGACCAACCAGCTGCACGCCGCCGGTTACAAGTCGGGCGTCTACTCGAGCTCGGCCTCGGGGATCAAGGATTTGGTGGGTCGTTACGGGACCTCCTATGTCGAGCCAGACAACATCTGGTTCGCCGAATGGAACGGGAGCCGGTCGACCAGCACGTCGTACATCCCCAGCGCCGATTGGGCCGGCCACCACCGGCTGCACCAGTACGCGGGTGACCACAACGAGACGTTCGGCGGCGTAACACTGAACATCGATTCGGACTCGGTGGACGGGTTGACCGCCACCGCTGGCCAGGCGACCGCCCTGATCCCCGACGGCACGTTCATCCAGCTCACCTCGACCGGGCAGGTGTTCCGCATGGCCGGCGGCGCCCCGCTGTACGTCAACGACCCGAGTTCGCTGGGCAACCCTCAGTCATTCACGCCCGTGACCCTGAACGAGTACAACGCCCTGAACGCGGTGCCGCTCGACGGCACGTTCCTCGAGACCCCGTCCGGGAGCCTGTATCGGGTGGCCGGCGGATTCGCGTTCCCCATCACCCAGACGTCGCTGTTCGCCTCCGCGAATCCGGTCGAGATCGACACCTGGGACGTGAGCAATCCCGACAACCCGCTAGCCCACCTGAACCAGAGCCCGGCCGACGGCACGCTGGTCCAGGGGCTGCCTTCCCGCCAGCACTGGCTGTTCGGTCAGGGCCAGCGCCTGCGGACACCGGCCGGCCCGGGGGTACAGCTCGATGACGCCGGTCTGGCCCAATTCCCGCTGGCGCCGTGCCTCGTGCCGCGACTGGGGCACCGGACCCTGGGGCAGGTCCGGGCGTCGCTAGCCCGAACCAACTGCCGCCTCGGACGCGTGGTCAGGCGGCACCGGCCGCGCCGGGGCCACGTGCTGCACGTGCTCAGGCAGTTCCCGGGCGCTAATGCCCACCGGGCCGCGCTAGCGGCCGTGGCGGTGACCCTGGGTTGAGCGGGTAGCGGCCGGGCAGGGCTCCAGGCCAGAGCGCTGGGGATGCTCAGGACCAGGAACACCAGCGCGAAGCTCAGGAGCACCAGAACCGTCGTGACGGCCCGGCGAAGCGGCTTCAGCATCAACTACCTCCGATCAACAAGAAGCGCAGGGCTACCCGGCGGGACTTCCCGCCGCGTAGCCCTACCGAGGGCATAGTCAACGACCGAGGGGGCTCAGAACTGTTGCCGACGGGCGACGGCCGCGCCGGCGAGGCCGTGAACGGCTATCGCACGACGCACCCCCCGCCTGTCGAGGACGTGTGCCGTGGTTTAGTCGCTCCGCCGCCCAGTCGAGGCAGCCGCCGACCACCCGCCCGCCAGCGCGGCCCTACGCCGCGGCCTCAGCCTCGCGCTCGTCTTGCTTTTCGTCTGTCGGCGAATCCGCCTCGACCGAATCCGCCTCGACCGACTCCCCCTCGACCGACTGCCCGTCGACCGAATCCCCGTGCACCGACTCCTCGGGCGCTTCGATCTCATCCACCGCCACCGCCTCGACCGAGCCCGCCGTGCGAGTGCCACCGCCCTGGGCCGCCGGCGCGGCCTCCCCGGCTGCTGGCCCCCGGCGCGGCTTGCGCCGGCCCTTGCCGCGACGGCCCTTGGGGAAGTTGCGCAACAGCTCGCGGGCCAGCGCGGCGGGCTTGCGGGCCATACGGGTCCGCGCGCCGCGCAGCGCCTCCTCGGCCTCCGGGGTGTGCGCCAAAGCCGCCGCCAATAGAGCCGCCGACAGACGGCGGTCCTCCTTGCGCGCCGCGTGGACCAGGCGCCGCGCGTTCCGCGCGTGGGCTTGCCCGGAAGAGTTGACCAGCAGCCCCAGGAGTCGCTTGGTCTCGGGCCAGCGCTGCACTGCGTACTCCTCGTGCACCTCACGCGTGTACTCGGCCATCCGCCAGATCCAGGCGTTGGCCTGGTCCCGCCGGCCGATCCGCCGGTCGGCCAGGGCCTGGAGCATGATCTTCACGCCCTCGCGGCGCTCGTCGCGTGGCCAGCCGGCCATGATGTCAATCGCGGTGTCGAACGCATCGGCATCCTTGGACGTCGCGATCTCTTGCAAAGCCCGCAACCGCAACTGCGAGCTCCGGTTGCGCTGCACCGCGGTCAGCAGGAACCGGCGCTTGAGCTCGCCCTGGCGGTCGAAGTGGAGCATGGCCTTGGCCCGCCGCCACCCGTTGGGCGCGACCCGGGCCCCAGCCAGCGCCGCCCACACGTGCTGCTCCCCGTAATCGAGGTGCTCGACCGCGATCCGCCACAGCTCACGCTCGAACACCTGCGCCCGCCGGTCGGGATCCGGGGTCACTGGGAGCACGCGGCGCTCCACCCGCACCCGGCGTCCGCGGCCCCGGCGAACCGGGCCGACCACGATCGCGCCCCCGCGGTAGACGTCCCTATCCAAAAGCGAGTGCAGCGTGACCACCGGGTCATCGTGCTTGGTCGCGGGGTGGACGAAGTCGATCACGATCCCGGCCTCCTTGCCGGGGTGGCGCCGGGTCACGCGACCCACTCGCTGCTGGTACACGCGCTTGGACGCCGTGGGCGCCAGGTGCATACAGATCGTGGCCCGGGGACTGTTCCATCCCTCGGCCAGCAGCATCGCGTTGACCAGCACGTCGATCTTGCCCGACTCGTAGTCGGCCAGGATCCGGGCCAGCTGGCGCTTGGGGGTCTCGCCGGATACCGCCTTGGCCTTCATGCCTTCTGCGACGAACGCATCGGCCACATTGTTGGCGTGGCGCACGCCCGCGGCGTACACGACGCCGGGAATGCCGTTAAAGCGGGTCTTGTACAGGTCGGCCACGGCGACGTTGAACGGCGTCTGGTCCAGCAACTCGGCCAGCATCTCCTGGTCGAACTCGGTATCCACCTCGCCCCGGCGCAGCGGCACCTTGGCGATCGTTCGCACCCCCGGGCCGGGGGGTATGCGGATGCAGCGCAGCGGCGCGATCACGCCGCGCCGGGCCGCCTGGGCCAGATCGAAGCGCGAGGTCTGGGTGGGGAACAGGTCGGTGACGTGCCGCGCGATCAGCGCGCCGGTGGCCGTCATCCCGATGAAGATCGGGCCTGACCAGCGGCGGATGGCCGCCGAGGTCTTCTCGCCCAGCGCGGTGTGGGCCTCGTCGCAGATCACGATCGTGTAGGTGTCGGCAATCTTGCCCGCGTTGCGCACGAACCATTGGTAGGTCTCCACCGTGACCGGGCCGTTGGCCGCGTCTTGGCCTTCGAGCAGCGGCGCGTGCAGCCGGTCGCGATACCCGCGGTCGCGGATCTCGCCGATGAACTGATCCACCAGGTTGCGCCGGTGGGTGAGGATCAGGATCCCGCCGGTGCGCGAGGCCTCGACGAAGCCCATCGCGGCCACGGTCTTGCCGGCCCCGGTGGCGTGCTCGAACCAGAACCGCTTGCCCGCGTTGGGATCCTCCGGCTGCTCGTCCAGCTGAACGTCTTCGTCGAGCTCGGCCTCCGAGTCCTCCCAGTCCAGCGGCTCCTCGTCGTCGGCGGCCTCGCGGTCGCCGTTCTCGTCCAGCTCAAGGTCCTCCTCGCCGGGAATCGCGGCGGAGGCGAGCTCCGCCGGCTCGGGGATGTCCGTGACGGCCCCATTGCCGTTTGCGCCGTTGCCGGTGCGCTGGATTTCGGCCAGCAGCGCGGTCAGCGTGCCGGACAGCGCGTCGACCTGGTGGGCCGACAGCACGGCCCCATCGGCCAGGTGGGGCTCGTCCTCTGACAGCAGGCGCTCCAGCCCCAGCAGCAGGGAGAACGAACGCCGCCACTCGATTGAGGGAATTCGGTTTCCGGCCTCGATCTCGCTCAGCGCAGCGTCGAGCGCCCGGCGACGGGGCGAGCCGGGAGCCAGCGCTTCTTCGAGGGCCTCGCCCTCGTGGACGAACCGTTCACGCGTGAACAGTTCTGCGCGCGCAATCGCCGCAGGATTGGGAAACGGGGTGGAAGCACCCATGGTATTAACGGGCTTTCGCGTCTGGTGTGCGAGCCGCAGCTATAAGTCGTAGCGGCTCAGAAAGACTCAGTAGAAACTTGACCGGCGAACAGCCTTAGTCGCCCACGGCCCCTCGCCTAACCAGTTCCTACCTGGTAAAGACTATCTTAGCGCCTAGATCCGGACGCGTTGTGCCGGGAGCGTCCACATCGCTTGTGGCAAGCTCTGGAGCTGTGGCAGCGACCGTCGGCTACCAGGTGCGCCGGGTGCGCAACGAATGGGAGATGAAGGCGGCGCTCAAGCTGCGCCACGACGTGTTCTGCGTCGAGCAGGGAGTGCCCGAGCGCGAGGAGGTGGACGGGCGCGACCCCGACGGTATCCACCTGGTGGCGGTGGCGGCCGGACGGCTGCTCGGGACCTGCCGGCTGCTGTTGATCGGTCGCACCGTGCAGTTCAGCCGGCTGGCCGTGCATCCGGCCGTGCGCCGGCGGGGGATCGCCACCGCACTGCTCGAGGCCGCCGAGACCGAGGGCACCGAGGCCGGGGCCCGGCGCTTGGTCCTGCACGCCCAGACTTACGCTCGAACCCTGTACGAGCACGCGGGATACCGGGCCCGGGGCAGCCTGTTCCGGGAAGCCGGGATCGAGCACGTGGCGATGGAGAAGGAGCTCCCGTAGTCGGGAGCGGCCGCCAAGTTGCCTGAGCTGCGGATCGACCCGCTGACCGGACAGCGGGCGATCATCGCGGGCGACCGGGCGGGGCGTCCCGGCGGGGAGCTCCGGGTCGACGTCGCGGCGCCGATCGATCCCGATTCGGACCCGTTCGCCGAGGGCCACGAGGATCGCACCCCACCCGAGCTGTTCGCCGTCCGGCCCGGCGGAGGCCCGCCGGACTCTCGCGGCTGGACGGTCCGGGTCGTGCCCAACCTGTACCCCGCCCTGCGGCCCGACGCTCCCGAGCCGCCACCCGAGGCCAACCGGGATCTGTTCTGGGCCGCGCCGGCCCGCGGGGCTCACGAGGTCATCGTCAACGCCCCCGACCCCGTGGTCTCCCTGTCCGAGCTGAGCGTCGCCCAGGTCGCCGGCGCGGTCGAGGTGTGGCGAGACCGGATGCGGGGCCATGCCGGCGCCGCATACGTCCATCTCAGCGTCAACGAACGGCGCGAGGCGGGAGCGTCGCTGCCCCACACCCACGCCCAGCTGTACGCGCTGGACTTCGTGCCCGCCGCCGTGGCCCGTGAGCGAGAGCGCTTCAGCGCCTACGCCACCCGGACCATGGGCGGGAATCTGCTGGCTGATCTGGTCCAGGAGGAGGTCCGGCGCCGCGAGCGGGTGGTGGCCATCGACGACGAGACCGTGCTGATGGCGCCCTACGGGGCTCGCGTCCCGTTCCAGCTGCTCATTGCCCCCCGCACCCCTCGGGCGCGCTACGAGGACGAGGGCCCGGCCGGCGCCGCGATGCTCTACGACGCGCTCACCCGGCTGGCCCGCCGCCTGGGCGCCAGCCCACCGCTCAACCTCTGGGTCCGCACGGCCCCGCGCGACGCCGAGCGCTTCTGCTGGCGGATCGACATCCTCCCCCGGCTGACGCACTTCGCCGGGCTGGAGATGGGTGCCGGCGTGCACCTGAACATCCTGGCCCCGGAGCAGGCGGCGGCCGATCTGCGGGAGGCGTAGTGCGAGCCCTGGTCCAGCGCGTGTCGAGGGCGTCCGTGAGCGTCGACGGGGAGGTCGTGTCGGCCATCGGCCCGGGGCTGCTCGTGCTGCTGGCCGTATCGAGAGATGACACCGAACCGGACGCCGAGTGGCTGGCTGACAAGATCCGGGTGCTGCGCGTGTTCCCGGACGCCGAGGGGCGGATGAACGAGCCGTTGGGCGACCGCGAGCTGCTGTGCGTCTCGCAGTTCACGCTCTACGGCGACGCCCGCCGGGGCAACCGGCCCAGCTACACCCGGGCGGCCCCGCCCGAGGCGGCCGAGCCGCTGTACGAGCACTTCTGCGAGCTGACCGGCGCCCGGCGCGGCGTGTTCGGGGCGCTGATGCAGGTCGAGCTGACGGGCGACGGGCCGGTGACGCTGCTGGTGGAGAGCCCGGAGCGGGCGTAGCCCCCGCCCCGCTCCGCTGCGCCGCCACCCCCGGGATAATCCCCCGCAATGGCGGCCTATCGCTATCTGTTCCACCAGCTCGTGTCCCGGGAGCTGCGGCGCAAGTACAAGGGCTCGAGCCTGGGCGTACTGTGGTACCTGGTCAACCCGCTGGTGCTGCTGGGGGCCTACACGCTGATGTTCGGGTACGTGCTGAAGGTGCCCCGCACGCCCGACTTCCCAATCTTTCTGATGATCGGGATCATGGCCTGGACGTTCTTTCAGCAGTCGCTGATGGCGTCGTCCGAGTCGCTGATCGACCAGGGGGCGCTGGTGCGCAAGGCGCGATTTCCCCGGGAGTCGATCCCCGCCTCCACGGTGGCGGTCCAGCTGATCACGTTCCTGGCCATCCTGGTCATCGTCGCCCCGCTGGCCATCGCGCTCCGCGGCTCCCTGCACCCGGCGCTCCTGTACCTCCCCTTGGTGGTCGTCCTGTTTTTCTGCTTCGTGCTGGGCTGCGGGCTGATCGTGGCGGTGCTCCACGCCTACTTCCGGGACGTGGGGCCGATCCTCACCGCCGCGCTGCTGCCCTGGTTCTTCCTCACCCCGATCTTCTTCCAGCCCGACACACTGTCGTTCGTCCAGCACCACGCCTGGGTGAGCACGCTGCTGAACTGGGTGAACCCGATGGCGCCGTTCATCGACGTCCTGCGCTCGATTCTGTTTTATGGGGCGGCCCCCGACTGGGGCCACCTGGTTTATGTCCTGGTCGCCGGGACGCTCGGTTTGGCGGTTGGGTGGCTGGTGTTCCGGCGCATGGAGGGCGAGCTGGCGGTGGTCGTGTGACCCCGGCCCCGGTAAAGGGGGAAATCGTCCTCCAGGACGCCACCCGGTTCTTCAGCATCCGGGCCGATCAGGCCCGCACGCTGAAGGGACTGTTCGTGCGCTCCCGGGCCCCCGGGCCGGAGCCGGTGCCCGCGCTCCGAGGCGTCACGCTGCACATCGCGCCGGGTGAGACGGTGGGCATCGTGGGACGCAACGGGGCGGGCAAGACCTCCACCCTGCGCGTGCTGGCCGGGATCATCCCGCTGCAATCCGGCCGCGCGGCCTGTGGCGGCCGTGTGGTCTCGCTGCTCGAGCTGGGCGCCGGTTTCAGCCGTGACTTCTCCGGCCGGGAGAACATCTACCTCCAGGGCGCGCTGTACGGGCTGGCCAAGCCTGAGCTCGATCGGCGCCTACCCCAGATCATCGCCTTCTCCGAGCTCGAGCACTTCATCGACGTGCCGGTCAAGACCTACTCCAGTGGCATGATGCTCCGCCTGGGCTTCTCGATCGCCGCCCACCTGGACGCCGACGTGGTGTTGATCGACGAGGTGCTGGCGGTGGGCGATGAGGGCTTTCAGCGCAAGTGCCTGCGCCGCATCTCCGAGCAGATCGCCGCCGGGGCCACGGTGGTGCTGGTCTCGCACGATCCCGGAGCCATCGAGCGGGTCTGCGACCGGGTGGTGGTGCTGGATGCCGGGCAGGTGATCTTCGACGGCCCCACGGCCGACGGGCTGTTGCACTACCACCGGCTGATGGGCACCGAGCACGGCGGCGGCGAGTCCCTGCGCCAGGCCGGCGAGCGAGCGGTCGAGGTGGCCGACGTGGAGCTGCGCGACGCCGCGGGGCGCACCACGGCCGTGTTCCGATCCGGGGGCGCGTTCCAGGTCGTGGTCGAGGTACGCGCGCGCCGGCCGGGGTCGCTGGCGCTAGAACTGCGCGCCCAGGAAGGAACCCGGGTGTATCGCTCGGTAAACCCGGTCCCGGCCGGGAGCGCCCAGCTGGCGTTCGACGTGCCTGAGCTTCCGCTGCTCGGTGGCGACTACGACCTGGCCCTGGGCGGCGCGGACGGTTCCCTGGAGCGAACCGTGCGGTTCTCCGTGGCCAGCGAACAGCCGGCCGACGGGATCGTCGACCTGCGCGGAACCTGGACCTCGCTGGCCAGGGTGCCGACGTCATGACCACGCCTGAGGAGGCCCTCGACGCGGCTCGCCGCGCCGCGGCCGCCGATCCTGAGCCGGGCGGTGCGGCCTGGGAGCTCGAAGATCCGAGCACCGCGAGCCGCCGTCTGGTGGAGTGGGCCATCATCGATCCCGATCGCGCGCCGGTCTACTCCACCCGACGCTTCGGCCGGCCGATCACCCTGCTCAAGCGCTTCCTGATCCGGTTCCTGGCCCAGTACCTGAACGAGGTCGGCGCCCAACAGAGCCGGTTCAACGCGGCGGTGGCCGCGCAGGTGCTGGCGCTCGAAGAGCGAGTAGCCGAGCTAGAGCGCCGCGCGCGCGAATGAAGGTCTCGCAGATCCTGTGCGCCGGGGGGCCAGTCGATGCCGTGACCAACCAGGCGCTCGCCTGGCGGCGTCGGTTTCAGGCCTGGGGTTGGGAGGGAGAGGAATACGTGGCCAACGTCGCTCCGGGTGTGACCCCGCGGATCCTGCGACCGCTGCGCGATTATCAGCCCGCCGGGGAACCCGTCGTCCTGCATTACTCGGGCCACGCCAGCGGGCTGGAGGACGCGGTAAACGGACGCACCCTGCTGGTGTCCCACAACGTCACTCCCGCCCGCTTCTTCTGGGCCTATCAGCCGGTGGACGCGGCGCGCTCCACGCTGGCCCGCGACCAGCTGGCTCAGCTGGGACGTCGGGCCGGTGCCCTGGCCGGCGTGTCCGAGTACAACGCCCACGAGCTCAGCGCGCTGAGCGGACGCGACGCGGGCGTCATCCCGGTGCTGTTCGAGGACTCGGCGCTCCCCGCGGCCGGGCCCGAGCCCGCGCCCGGGGCACCGACCGTTCTGTTCGTCGGTCGCCTGGCGCCGCATAAGCGCCAGGATCTGGTCATCGAGGCGTTCGCCGGGTTTCGTCGCCGCCAGCCCGACGCCCGGCTGGTCCTCGTTGGCACCTCGCTGAACCAAGAGTTCGAGGCCGAGCTGCGGCGGCTGGCTGATCGGCTGGCGCCCGGGGCGGTGGGGTTTCACACGGGTGGGATCTCCGGCGAGCAGCTGACCGCGTACTACGGTCGCGCTCACGCCTTCCTGTGCCTGTCCGAGCACGAGGGGTTCTGTATTCCCCTGCTTGAGGCGTTCCACTTCGGGGTGCCCGTGATCGCCCGGGATGTCG
>DASZGO010000358.1:0-6016 GCA_035938755.1 Solirubrobacteraceae bacterium
GCGGGGAATCGGCCGGTACGCCCGTTGCCTGCTGGCAGCGCTGCGTGAGGGCGAGCTGGGTGAAATCGTCGAAACGCACGACCCGCGGCGCTGCGACGTCTACCACGCCCCGTGGATCGACGGGGCGATGCTGCGCTCGCCGGTGCCCATGGTCGTCACCGTCCACGACCTGGTGCCGCTCAAGCGCCGCGGCGAGTACCTGCGGACCGGCCTGCGCTTCAAGCTGCGCTACCTGGCGGTGGAGCGGGCAGCCCGCGTGATCGTGCCCACGAAGTCGGTGGCATCGGACGCGCGCGATTCGCTCAACATCCCGGCCGAGCAGCTGGCGGTGATCCCCGAGGCGGCGGCGCCCGCCTTCTACCCGCGCTCGCAAGCCGAGGTGGAGCGGGTACGCGAGTCCTACGGGCTCCCCGAGAGCTATCTGCTGTGGGTGGGGGGGCTGCGCTTGCCCGACCCGCGAAAGCGCGTGGCGGAGATGGCCAAGGCCAAGCGAATGATGCCGCTGGTGCTGGTCGGGCCGGCTGGCCAATGGGCCCGGGAATTAGAGAACGTCACCGTAACCGGCGAGGTCTCAGACGACGAGCTGGCGGCGATCTACACCGCGGCCCACGCGCTGGTGGTGTCAAGCGACGAGGAGGGCTTCGGGCTCACCCCGGTCGAGGCACTGGCCTGCGGGACACCCGTGGCAGCGTGTGACCTCCCAGCGCTGCGAGAAGTGCTGCAGCACCGGGCCAGCTTCAGCCCCGTGGACGACCTCGACGGGCTGATCGCCGCGGCTGAGGCAGCCCAACGCCCCTCACCCGCGCCGCCGGACTGGACCTGGCAACAGGCCGCCCGGGACACCTGGGAGGTCTACGCCGAGGCGGTCCGCGCCCCGGATCGCCGCCGCGGGCGCAGGCTCATGAGCCGGCACTAGGCCGAAGGCCGAATGGCGGCACCCTCACGCGGGCCCGGGCCTGGACCAGGCGTCGTCGGCGACGCGCGGCGGGCAGCATGCGCCAGGCCTGACGGTAGGCCTTCAGCAGGTGCCGCTCGCGCGACAGCACGTGGCCCAGCGCTAGCAGCTCGTAGGCGGCGATCCACAGCCCGTGACGGAGAAGTGAACTCGCTGTCTCGTTCTTGGCCATCATCAGGTAGCGATTGCGGAACTGGATCTGCCGGTCGCGCTCGCTCAGCCCCGATCGCGTCGCGGGGCTGTAGGTGCGTATGTGGCCGGCCACCGCCCCCGGCTCGTAAGCGCAGCGCCAGCCCATTAGCTGCGCGCGCCAGGCCAGATCGGCGTCTGAGGCCCACAGCTCCATGTCCTCGTCGAGCACCTCCGGGCCCAATGCGCAGTCCTCGAGTGCCCGGCGCCGGTACAGCGCCGCCGCCCCGTCGGGGCCAAAGCACTCGCCGGGGACCGAGAACTCGCGGCTCGGGCGCCCAAAGCCCACGAGGCCGTTCTTGCGCAGCCGGTCGATGAACATCCCGGCCGCGTCGACCTGCTCGAGCTCGACTCCGGGCGCGCTCACACGCACAAGCTTGGGCGCGACCGAGCCCACGCCGCCATTGGCCAGACGCGGGAGCGCGGCGGCCACAAACCCTGGCGCCAGGAAGCAGTCGGCGTTCAGGAGCAGCACCGCGTCGCCCCCGGTGCGGGCGAGCGCATAGTTCATGGCCGCGGCGTACGAGTGGCGTGAGCCCAGCCGGAGGAGTCCTGCGCCATGCCGCGCCGCCAGCTCGGAGGTCGCGTCGGCACATCCGTTGTCGATGACCACCACCTCGGTACCCGGTCCCTGGGCCACCGCCGCGGGGAGGGAGTGCTCGAGCATCGCCGCCTCGTCGACGCTCAGCAGCAGGATCGTCGTCCTCATTCGAGCAACTCCCGGTAGACCGCGACAGTCTCCCGGGCGGTTCGCTCCCAGGAGAAGCGCGCCCCCCACTCGCGGCCGCGCTGCCCGAGCTCGGCGCGGATCTCCGGGGAGGACAGCAGCTTGGCCAGCGCCGCGGCGAGTGCGTCGGGATCGCCAGGCTCGAAGTATTCGGCGGCGTCCCCACCGGTGTCGGGCAGCGATCCTGCCCGCACCGCCAGCACCGGAGTGCCGCGGACCATCGCCTCGAGCACCACCAGGCCAAACCCTTCGTACAGGCTCGGGTTGACGAGCAGGTCGGCACCCCGGATCAGCGCGTCCAGACGGGCGTCGTCCACGTACCCGGTCAGCTCGAGCGGCGCCTGGCCGGCGAGCGCCCGCAGGTGGGCTCCCTCGCCCGAGTCCACTCCGGCCAGCACGAGCCGGTGCGGGATCGCCCCCGCCCGGCTCAGCGCGGCAAACGCCCGCACCAGCGCACCCAGGTTCTTCTTCTGGCGCAGGTCCCCCACCGCCAGGAGGTATGGGCCCGCGGGCACGGGAGCCTCGCCCAGCGCCAGCGCGGGCGCCTCGGGGATCACCCTCACCTTGCCCGGGTCGATCCCGTACCGCTCAGCGAGGTCGCGAGCGGTGAACGCCGACGGGCAGATCACGCGTTCGGCCGAGCGGGCGGCCCGCGGGGTCAGTTTCCGGTACTTCAGCCCGGTCCTCCGCGAGAAGTCCGACGGCCACGCCTCAAACGCCAGATCGTGGATCGTGACGACCCCGGGGCATGGTCGGACCAGCGGCAGAAAGCAGTTGCACACGTGAACCAGGGCCGCTCGCCGACGCTTCAGGTGCACCGGCAGCACCAGCTGCTCGAACGCGACCTCCGGCCCCGGCCACCCCCCGTCCACCAGCTCAAGCGTCAGACCGGCCGGAAGCGCCGCGGGCAGCGCCCGAATCAGGCACGCCGCATACCTGCCCCAGCCGCGAAGCTGGCTCGCGGCGGCGTCCCGCGCGTCGATGGCGATCAGCTGAGCCATGATCAGCCGTGGGCGCGGCGGCGTCCTGAGCGCTCGCCAAGCAGCCGCGCCGCACGCCGGTGGCTGAGCCGCGCCCGCAACGGCGAGGAGTAGAAGCGGGTGTCAGACCACCACTGGGCGACGAGCCCTTGGGGCGGCGGCGCTACGCCGTCTCCGAGCGCCGCCAGCCCCTCGGCCTCGCGGCGCGCGCGCCGGTAGATGCCGACAACGCTGTCATGAGTGTGGTCGTGCTCGACGACGAGCCGCGGATCGATTAAGCAGCCATAGCCCCGGGCCAACCAGTGCTGCGACCACTCCTTGTCCTCGCAGCCGGGGAGATCCTCGCGGAACGCCCTCCCGCGCCACAGCTCAGCGCGGAACGCGCCCGCGGCGTTGGAGTAACCCCACCCCGGACATCGCTGAGCCATCGCGTGATCCTGTCTGACCGGCTCAGATAGTGGTCGCCCGGCGGCGTCGTAGCGGTCGCCGGAAGCGCAGGCCACCTGGGGATCGGCGAACCAAGCCATCAGCCGCGCGAGCCAGGTCGGATCCGTGACGAACGCGTCAGCCGATAGGGCTGCGACGACCGCGCCGGCGGCATGGCTGGCTCCCAGGTTGAGCGCGCGCCCGAACGAGAACGACTCCCGCGGCAGCGCGAGGACCTCGGCTCCATGTTCCCGCGCGATCTCGGCCGTCTGGTCCCGCGAGCCATTGTCGACGACGATTAGCTGCGGTTCTGGCCCGTCGAGCCGCTGATCGCGCATCAGCTGCAGGCAGCGCCCGATGCGTTCCGCCTCGTCCCGCGCGCGGACGACCACGCTGACTTGGGCTGTCACCGGTACAAGGTTGGCACGGGGATGACATCCTTGGCCGGTGACCGCAACCGCCCTCGAGCTGCCGACGCGCCCGGCTGCGGAGCTGTTCGACATCCCGATCGACCTGGCTCAGCCGTCGGAGCTATTGCGGACGATCACGACCTGGGCAGCCGCGGGGTACACGCGCCGGGTGATGTACGTCAACGCGCACGTGGTGAATCAGTCGCGCTCGACACCCGGGCTCGCCGAGGCCCTGCGGCGGGCTGACCTCGTGTACTGCGACGGCTACGGGGTGCGGCTGGCGGCGCGTGTGCTGAACCGTCCCGTCCCGCACCGGATGACGGGCGCCGACTGGATCTGGGGGCTCGCGCGGCTGTGCGAGCTCGCCGGCCACCCGATTTACCTCCTGGGCTCCGAGCCACCCCTGTCGCGCGAGGCTGCGGCGCGTCTGAAGCGCTTCTACCCCCAGCTCGACGTGGCCGGCACGCACCATGGGTTCTTTCACCTGGACAGCCCGCACAACGAGCGCGTGATCGAAGACATCAACAGCCACCGTCCGCGGATCGTGCTGGTGGGGATGGGAACCCCCAAGCAGGAGCTGTGGGTCGACCGCTACGCTGACCGGCTGAACGGCGCGGTCGTGTGGACTGTTGGCGCGCTGTTCGACTACGTCTCGGGACACGTTCCGCGAGCCCCGCGGTGGATAGCCGACAACGGCCTTGAGTGGATCTTCAGACTCGCGATCGAGCCTCAGCGGATGTGGCGTCGCTACCTGCTCGGGAACCCGGTGTTCCTGCGCCGGGTGCTGACCGAGGCCAAGCACCAGAGCAGCCGACACGTTCCCAACCAATGATCCCGTGGTGGACCGCGGCGGGCGAAGTTAACTTATGGACCTTCAGACTCGCGATCGAGCCCCAGCGGATGTGGCGCCCATACCTGCCGGGGAACCTGGTGTTCCTGCGTCGGGTGCTGACCGAGACCAAACGCCGAGCCGGCTAACCCGGCTCACCGCCCTCTTCGGCGACGTCCGAGTGCGGCGCCTGGTGGGCGCCGGGCTGTTGCTGGCGCTGGCGCTGATGGTGTTCCACTTCGACCGCCGGCCGCGGGCCGACATCCTGAACCCGGTCCCGAACACGGCTCGGGGCCTGGCGGCCACCGTCGCCCTATTCGGGGTCGGCGGCTTCGGGCTGGTGCGCCTGCTGCTTCCTCAGGCGCTGCGCGACTACGAGCTGCTGTGGGTCCTGCCCACCGGCGCGTGCGCGGTGGGCATCCTGATGACGCTGCTGAGCTTTGCCCACGTCCCCTACCCGGTGTCGTTGGGGCTGGTCGCCGCGTCGGGGCTGGCTCTCGGCGCCTGGGCGGTGCGCCGGCGCGGCTGGCCGCGGCTGGAGGTCCGACGGCTGGCCTGGCCGTCGCTGATGGCGTTCGTGGTCCTGGTCGTGATGCTGATCCCGGTCCTCTCGGTGCAGCACTTCCTCTCACCCGTGGGCACCGGGTCGGACTCCCACGTGGCCGCGGGCACCGCCCTGTTCCTCCAGCACGGCTACCCCACCGGCGTCGATATCCACCTGCCGATCAATCAGGTGCCCTCCACCTGGCAGTCCAAGTACCCGATCTACTACGCGTTCGCCGGCGTCTCGACCGTGTCCGGGCTGGCCACCTTCCAGGTCCTGCCCGTTCTGGCGGCGGCGCTGCTGGCCATCGCCGCGGTGGGCTTCTTCCTGTTCGCCCGGCAGGTCCTGGGCCTGCCCACCGGAATCGCCGTGGTGGCCATGGCCGCCGCTGCCCTGGACCGGATCGCCATGTTCACGGTGCTCAACCCGTACTTCAACCAGACCTGGGGCTTCGTAATGCTCCCGTTCACGCTGGTGCTGGGCTGGTGGGCGGTGCAGCCGGGGCTGTCGCGTCGCTCGCGAGAGGCCACCGTCGGCCTGCTGGCCCTGTTCGCGCTCGTTCTGGTGTTCGCCTACCCGCTGGCCGCGCCCATCCCGGCGGTCCCGATTCTCGTATTCGCCGTCCTCGAGCGCCGGCGGCGGGTCGCCGGCGGGGCGCAGGTGTGGCGGGTGCGCAACTTGTACCGGGGAGCCCGCAGCCTGGTGTGGCTGATCCCGCTGGGCATCCTGCTCGCCGTACCGGTGGTGGGCGTGGTCGACAAGTCGATCGGCGCGGCCAAGGTGCTGGCGCCCGGGACCAGCCTGTGGCCGTGGGGCGGCGACCTGGGTCATTTCCTGCCGTTCAACTATTTCTTCGGGCTCCCCGGCCCGCTGGGCTTCCTGCCGCTGGTGGTGGCCATCCTGCTGCTGGCGGCGTGGGGGCTGGCCGGCCAGCAGCCAGCCCTCAAGTGGGGGCT
>DASZGO010000359.1:0-5162 GCA_035938755.1 Solirubrobacteraceae bacterium
ACCAGGCTGGATTCGGCATCGGACTCGGTCATCACGCGCCCGGGCTCCGGCTCTGCGACCCGCATCCGGTACTCGCGCGTGCGACCACCCGCGGTGATCTTGAAGGTGGTGACGGTCCCCGCGCCCACGCCGCCTGACTCCACCTTGAAGTCCGAGAAGTTGTCGGGAAGGAACCGCGGGTGATGCTCGTGATGGTCGGCGATCAGGCGGTAGACGAACTCGGCCGGGGCCTCGATCGCGCGGTCGGCCGACACCCGAATCTGGGCCACGGCCCTACCGTAACTCCGGCCGCTGGTCGGCCCCGGGTCGAGCCGCCTCGATCTGACTGCCCAGCGCGTACAGAATGTCCTCGCACCCCAGGCGCCCGACCAGCTGCACACTCAGCGGCAACCCGTCGGAGCCGAAGCCCGCCGGCAGGGTCATCGCGGGCTGGCCGGTGACGTTGAACGGCGCAGTCCACGGCGTGAACCGGCCCGCCAGGTTGAACGCGTACATCAGGGACTTGCCGTAGCCGCCTTCGGCGGCGATCGCCGTGCTGGCCAGCCCGGGCGTGATCAGCACGTCCACGTCCTCCCACAGCTCGTGCATCCGGGCGCTTGTGGCTCGCGCGGCTAAACGCAGGCGCTCGGCACGCCGGTCTGACACCAGCCGCCGCCCCAAGTTCGCCATCTGACGGGTCACCGGCTCGAGCTTGTCTGTCTCCGGCACCTCGAGCGTGTCCTCGTAGACGCCGCGCAGCCACAGCTGGCTGAACTGGAACGAGGCCGCGCGGTACGGCGGATCGCGTTCGATCACGTCGTGCCCGAGCTCGGCCGTCAGCGCTGCGGTGGCCTCCCAGGCCCCGCGCTGGTCAGCTGAGAGTGGGCTCATCGTGCCCGGCGGCAGCTTCTTCGACATGGCGATCCGGAGCTTGGCCGGCGGCGAGGCGGCCGCCTGGCGGTAGCTGCCGTCAAACGGCGGCAGCACGTCGGCGTCGCCGGCGATGTTCCCGTGCATCACATCGAGCATCAGCGCGCTATCGGCCACGGTGCGAGCCAACGGCCCGTAAGCGGTCAGCCCCAGCCAGTGCTCCGGCGCCGGCGCGACCGACACGCGCCCGCGGGTCGGCTTCATCCCCACCAAGCCGCAGCAGGCGGCCGGGATACGGATCGAGCCGCCGCCGTCGGAGCCGCTCGCCCCAGACACCATCCCCGCCGCCACCGCGGCGGCGGAGCCGCCGGAGGAGCCACCCGGGGTACGGGTCAGATCCCAGGGATTCCGGGTGATGCCATTGGCGTCGCTGGCCGTCCAGGGCCAGATCGTCAGCTCGGGGACGTTGGTGATGCCGATCGGGATCGCGCCAGCCGCCCGGAGCCGCCGCACGACCTCAGAGTCCTTGGTAGCTGGAGGACCATAGGTGCGCGAGCCGGCCGTCGGCACTTGGCCTGCCACCGGCATCTCATCCTTGATCGCGATCGGGACACCGGCCAGGAGGCCGTCGGAGGACGCCGCAGCGTCGGCCGCAGCCAGCGCTTCGTCGGCCAGCGTGACCCGGAACGCGTTCAGCCGGGGGTCGAGCTCCTCAATCTGCCGCAGTGAGGCCTCCACCAGCTCACGCGGGTGGACCTGGTTGGACCGCACCCGCTCGGCCAGAACCTCGATGGCGTCGAACGCAGCTCCTTCATGTGTCGCGGTCACGCGCGTACCATCGCATACGGGATGACGGATCGAGTCCAGACAGTCAACGGGCGGGCCAATGGCGCCGGGGCGGATATCGACGCCGTCGAGACCAGCGAGTGGCTTGAGGCTCTGGACGCGGTGGTGGCACACGACGGGCCCGAGCGGGCCCGTCACCTTCTCCAGCGGGTGGTGGAGCGGGCCCAGCACGCGGGGACCGGGCCGATCGCCACGCTCAACACGCCGTACGTCAACACCATCCCAGTCGACCAGGAGGCAAAGCTCCCCGGCGATCCCGCGCTCGAGCGCCGCCTGCGGTCGATCGTGCGCTGGAACGCGATGGCCATCGTGGTGCGGGCCAACCAGGAGTCGTCGGAGCTGGGAGGGCACATCGCGACCTATCAATCGCTGGCCACCCTGTACGAGGTCGGTTTCAACCACTTCTGGCGCGGGCCGGGCGGAGGGGCCAAGGCGAGCGGTGCGGGTGGCGACCTCGTGTACTTCCAGGGTCACTCCTCCCCAGGCAACTACGCGCGCGCGTATCTGGAGGGCCGGTTGACCGAGCAGCAGCTCGACGGCTTCCGGCAGGAGGTTTCGAAACCCGACGGCCTGGCCTCCTATCCGCACCCCTGGCTGATGCCTGACTTCTGGCAGTTCCCCACGGTGGCCCTGGGCATCGGACCGATCACCTCGATCTACCAGGCCCGGTTCATGAAGTACCTGGAGGCGCGGGGCATCGCTGACACGCACACGCGGAAGGTGTGGTCGTTCGTAGGCGACGGTGAGGTGGACGAGCCGGAGACGATGGGGTCGATCGGGCTGGCCGGCCGCGAGCAGCTGGACAACCTGATCTGGGTGGTCAACTGCAACCTCCAGCGCCTGGACGGGCCGGTGCGGGGCAACGGCAAGATCATCCAGGAGCTGGAGTCGGACTTCCGGGGCGCCGGCTGGAACGTGATCAAGGTGGTCTGGGGATCGAAGTGGGACCCGCTGCTGACCGCCGACACCGATGGCCGCCTGGTCCGGGTGATGGAGGAATCGGTCGATGGCGAGTACCAGACCTACAAGTCGCGGGATGGGGCGTACGTGCGAGAGCACTTCTTCGGCAAGGACCCGGTGCTGCTGGAGCGCGTGTCCGACATGTCGGATGACGAGATATGGCTGCTGAATCGCGGTGGCCTGGATCAGCAGAAGGTCTACGCCGCCTACCACGAAGCAATCCGGCACCGCGGCCAGCCCACGGTGATCCTGGCCAAGACGATCAAGGGCTACGGGATGGGCGCCTCCGGCGAGGGGCAGATGGTCACCCACCAGGCCAAGAAGATGACCGAGCAGGCCCTGCTGGCTTTCCGAGACCGGTTCGAGCTACCCCTGACCGACGAGCAGGTGCGCGCGGCGGAGTACTACAAGCCGCCCGATGACTCCCCGGAGATGCGCTACCTACGTGAGTGCCGGGAGCACCTGGGCGGCAGCCTACCGGCGCGCCGCCGCCAGGCCGAGCCGCTGGCGGTACCTGAGCTCGAGCTGTTCTCGTCTCAGCTGCAGGGCACCGGCGAGCGCGAGATCTCGACCACGATGGCGTTCGTCCGCATCCTGGCCGCGTTGCTCCGGGACAAGCAGATCGGCCGCCACGTGGTCCCGATCATCCCCGACGAGTCACGCACGTTCGGCATGGAGGGGCTGTTCCGCCAAGTGGGCATCTACTCGCCGGTCGGGCAGCAGTACCAGCCGGAGGACGCCGATCAGCTCATGTTCTACAAGGAGGACGAACACGGACAGATCCTCGAGGAGGGGATCACCGAGGCCGGCTCGATCTCCTCGTTCATCGCGGCCGGCACCTCCTACTCGGCCCACGGCGTGCCGATGATCCCGTTCTACATCTACTACTCGATGTTCGGTTACCAGCGGGTGGGAGACCTCGTGTGGGCCGCCGGCGATCAGCGCACACGGGGGTTCATGCTCGGCGGTACCGCGGGACGGACCACACTCAATGGCGAGGGACTCCAGCACCAAGATGGTCACAGCCATGTGCTCTTCCAGGTGGTGCCCAATGTCCGCGCCTACGACCCGACCTTCTCTTATGAGCTCGCCGTAATCATCCACGAGGGCCTGCGGCGTATGGCCGGCGAGCAGGAGGACGTGTTCTTCTACATCACGCTGATGAACGAGAACTACCATCACCCGGCCATGCCCGACGGGGCACTGGAAGGGATCCTGCGCGGCATGTACCGCTTGCGTGAGGCCCCCGCTTCGGAGGTGCAGCTGCTGGGCTCCGGCACGATCCTCAATGAGGTGCGGGCCGGCGCCGAGCTGCTGGAATCGGACTGGGGAGTTCCGGCCGACGTGTGGAGCGCGACCTCGTTCACCGAGCTGCGGCGGGACGGTCTGGAGGTCGAGCGCTGGAATAGGCTGCACCCGCTCCAGGAGCCGCGGCAGGCATACGTGACCCAGCAGCTGTCAGATGCGCCCACCGTGGCCGCGACCGATTACATCCGCGCCTTCCCGGACCAGATTCGCCAGTGGGTGCCCGGGCCCTACCGCGTGCTGGGCACCGATGGCTACGGGCGCTCGGACACCCGCCGTGCGCTGAGGCGATTCTTCGAGGTGGACCGCCACCACGTGGTCGTCGCGGCGCTGCGTGAGATCGACCCCAAGCGAGCCGCCGAGGCGATCAAGCGCTACCAGATCGATCCCGACGCGCCGATGCCCACGACCGTATGACGGCCACCTCGGTGATGACCGTCGCGGTTCCCGACATCGGGGACTTCACCGACGTCCCGATCATCGAAGTGCACGTCTCCCCCGGCGACGCCGTGGCCGTCGAAGACCCGCTGGTCACGCTGGAGTCCGACAAAGCGACGATGGACGTGCCGGCACCGGCGGCGGGACGGGTCGTCGAGGTGCTGATCTCGCTCGGCGCCGAGGTGTCCGAAGGGACTCCGCTGGTGCGACTTGAGCCCACTGAGGCCGTGGAGGCCCCAAACGCTATCCATGCCGCCGCTCAAGCTGAGGAGGTGAGCCGTTCCGATTCGGTCACCAGCGCGCTTCCGGCTGCTTCGCGCGAAGAGAACGATGGGGCGCGAGTGACCGCCTCGGAACAGCCCACCTCTACTGATGGTTCCGAGCCGGTGTATGCCAGTCCATCGGTCCGTCGGCGGGCGCGAGAACTGGGCGTTGACCTCAGCGCCATCATCGGCACCGGTCGCAAGGGGCGCATCACCCGTGAGGACGTGGAGCGGCCAACCGCGGCGCCCTCACCAGCAGCCCCCGCCGCTGGCATGGCGCCCTGGCCGTCATTGGACTTTTCAAAGCAGGGGCCTACCGAACGCGTACCCCGCACACGCATCCAGAAGATCGCTGCTCCCAACCTGGCTCGAAACTGGGCGCTCATTCCGCACGTCACGCACCATGACGACGCCGATATCACCGAGCTCGAGGCGTGGCGCAAGCAGCTGAACGCCGAGCAGGATGAGGTCAAGGTCACGATGGTCGCGTTCCTGGTCCTG
>DASZGO010000360.1:0-2728 GCA_035938755.1 Solirubrobacteraceae bacterium
TCTTCCACTACAACCCCGATCCGTGGGGCTCGTGGATCGAGTGGTTCTCCGACATCGACCAGATCGACGACTGCTGGGTGGCCAACGACTGGGACGTCCCCCCGCACCTGTGGGGCACCCCGCCACCCGAGACCTTCCTCAACAACCAAGAGCCAAGGAGCGCACAATGAGCCGCGACGTAGCCCCCATCTTCGCCGACATCGACGCCATGGTCGCCGACAAGTTCATCGCGCACCTCACGCCGGACGTGAGGTTCCGCTTCGCCAACGCCGACCCGGCCATCGGGCCCGCGGCCGTCAGGGAGGGAGTGGAGGGCTTCTGGGCCACCATCGACGGCCTCACCCACCACATTCTCAATTCGTGGGATTTCGGCGACACCACCATCGTCCAGATCGACGTGGAGTACCGCCGCAAGGACGGCAAGACCGTCACCGTGCCCAACGCCGACATCCTCATCTTCGAGGGCGATCTGGTTCGGGACTGGCAGATCTACATCGACGTCGCCCCCGTCTACGCCCCATGATCATCCTTACCGACGTCGCCTACGTGCGGTCCGGCGCGGCCGATCTCGGCGCCGCCATCCGGTTCGCGACCGAGATCGTCGGCCTGGAGCTGACCGCGCCAAGTGAGCCAGGCGTCGCGCACCTGCGCGCCGATCACCGCCACCACTGCCTGGCCCTGGTCGAGGGCCCGTCCGGGGTGATCGCCTCTGGCTTCACCGTGGCCGACTCGGACGCGCTCGAGGACGCGGAAACCGAGCTCGAGCGCTCCGGGCTGGCCGTCCGTCGTGGCTCGGCGGCGGAGGCCCGGTCCCGGCGTGTCCGCGAGTTCATCGCCTTCGACGACCCGTTCGGCAACCGGATCGAGCTGGTCAGCCAGCAGGAGACCGTGGGCCGGCCGGTGGCGTTCAGCCGCGCCGCCGGGATCACCGAGTTCGGCCACCTGTGCCTGGACGCACCCGACGTGCACGAGGCCTACCGGTTCTGGAGCACGCGCTTCAACGCCCGGGTGTCCGACTGGATCGGCGACGCCGCCTGCCTGATGCGCATCGATCCCGTGCACCACAAGCTCGCCGTCTTCCGCGGCGACGAACCCGGCCTGTGCCACATGAACTTCCAGGTGGCCACCATCGACGACCTGTTCAGGAACTGGCACTTTCTGCGTTCGCAAGGAGTCGAGATCGAGATGGGCACGGGCCGCCACCCGCAGTCCACCGCGATCTTCCTATACTTCCAAGGACCGGAACAGTTCACCTACGAGTACTCGTTCGGTGTGCGCCGGATCGAGGACGAGGCCAGCTGGGTGCCCCGCACGTTCGACCCGGACGAACCAGGCTCGATCGACATGTGGCTCGGCCCGACCACCCGGCCCATCACCCAGCCGCAGGTCCGCTCCGATCACCTAAGGCCCGCGCTGAGGAACGCCCGGGCGATCGCGCCGTAGCCGGCCTGGTTCGCGTGCTGGTTCGGCCCGCGCGGCGGGCTCGCGCACTCCCAGGTCCACTGGCAGATCAGGGCCACGTTGCGCGGGACCGTGCCGACCCCCGGCACCGTCACATGACCAGAGAAGTCCGAGGTCTGGAAGGCGCCGAACACGTTCGCCACCCGGACGTCCGACTTGGCGTAGGCGTTATCGAGCAGGTCGTTGTAGCCGACGGCCAGCTTCTCGCTGAGCCAGGCGACAGCCTGGCCTGGCAGGCCGTTACGCCATTCGGCCAGAGAGGGCAGGTAGTAGCTCATCCCGACGATGCGGACGTCGGGTCCCGCGGCCGCTCGCACCCGCGTCAGGATCGTGTTCAGGTTGCTGACCGCATCCGGGAAATCGGTTCCCACGCAGTGCGTGATGATCCGCAGGCTGGCCCAGCTGCCGCAGTCCTCGGGGTCGTTGGCGCCGATGTCGATGGTGACCAGACGTACGTGCCCGCGATGAGCGGTCAGGAACGCCACCGCGGCGGCCAGCTGGGAACCGCCCGGATAGTGACAGATCCCGCCGTGGATCATGGTGGCGGTCGTCTCGCCCGGGCAGCCCAGCTTGACCAGCTGCAGCGTGGGCTGGCTGGGGCGGAGCATCGCGTAGAGCTGATCGGGATA
This sequence comes from Solirubrobacteraceae bacterium, assembly GCA_035938755.1. Taxonomy (GTDB): domain Bacteria; phylum Actinomycetota; class Thermoleophilia; order Solirubrobacterales; family Solirubrobacteraceae; genus Palsa-465. Next base: position 2,091 of record DASZGO010000360.1, read on the forward strand.
GCCCTGTCCAGTCTCGACGCTGGTTCCGGCCGCGTCGGGCTGGACGCCCTGGGACAGCGAATCACCCAGGGCCAGGTAATAGCTGGCCGGGGGAGCCGCCACGTGCGACCGTGCCGACGTAGCGGGCCCGGAGCACGCGGTGACCGCCACCGCGACGGCGGCGGCAGCGAGCGCGATTCGAACTGGACCCATGTCTGACTCTTTCCCGAGATCGACTATAGGTCGGCGCCGCCCCTCAATCGCATGGCCGCTCGGGCCGCTCTCAGCTTGCTCCGGTCAGACGCAGGACCGTGGGCGGCTGGCGGTCGATCAGGGACACCGCGTGCGGCACCGCCACCGGTACGAAGTCCGGCGCGCAGTCGGTCAGCACCCGCAGCGCCGTGCGGGCCAGGTGGTGCGCCATCTCGGCGAGCGCGCCCTGCTCGTCGCCCGCGATCAGCGCCTCCAGGATCGCGGCGTGCTCGACATCGCCGGCCGCCTGCCAGCTGTTGGGCTCTGACAGCTGGTAGATGCGGATGTAGCGGGTGGTCCGGTCGGCGAACGCCCGCAGCTGGCGCTGCATGGTCTCGCCCGCCGCCGCGGTGCAGACCCGGTGGTATTCGGTGTGCGCGGTGAACCACGCGCCGAAGTCGCCGTTC
>DASZGO010000361.1:0-2264 GCA_035938755.1 Solirubrobacteraceae bacterium
CCTGGTCCGCGGCAAGGCGCGGGGCCGGGCGATTTTGGACTCGATGATCGACCTGCCGTTCGTCGTCTCGCCGGTGATCGTCGGGCTGGCGCTGATCCTGGTCTACGGGCAGGACGGCTGGTTCGGCAACTGGTTCCTGAACAACGGCATCCGGATCATCTACGCGCCGGCCGGAATCGTGATCGCCACCGTGTTCGTGTCGCTTCCGTTTGTGGTCCGTGAGGTGGCGCCGATCCTGATGGAGGTGGGCGAGGAGCAGGAGGAGGCCGCGGCGACCCTGGGAGCCTCCGGCTGGCAAACGTTCTGGCGGGTCACGCTGCCCTCCATCCGCTGGGGCGTGGCCTACGGCGTGGTGCTGACCACGGCGCGGGCGCTGGGCGAGATCGGGGCCGTACTGGTGGTCTCTTCCAACGTCGCCGGCTCGACCCTCACGCTGCCGCTCCTGGTCTATCAGCGCGACTCCCAGTTGGGGCCGCAGGCCATCACTGGTGCCTACGCCGCGGCCACGGAGCTGATCGTCCTATCTCTGGCCGTGCTGTTGCTGATGACGCTATTGGGCTCACGCCGGGAGGTCACGAAATGAGGATCGAGGTTGTCGATGTGGGCAAGCAGTTCGGAGAGTTCACCGCGCTGACCGGCGTTTCGCTGCGGGTGGCGGAGGGATCTCTGACCGCGTTGCTGGGACCCAGCGGGTCAGGGAAGTCCACGCTGCTGCGGATAGTCGCCGGCCTGGAGACGCCGGACTCAGGCCAGGTGCTGATCGACGGCCAGGACGTGACTCGGGCCCGACCCCAGGATCGGGGTATCGGCTTCGTGTTTCAGCACTACGCGGCGTTCAACCACATGAGCGTGCGGGAGAACGTCGCGTTCGGGTTGCGCATCCGCAAGCTGCCGAAGCCGGAGGTGCAGGCCCGGGTAGACGAGTTGCTGAAACTCGTGGGCCTGACCGCGTGGTCGGGGCAGCGCCCGGCGCAGCTGTCAGGCGGCCAGCGGCAGCGCATGGCCCTGGCCCGAGCGCTGGCCGTGGAGCCCCGGGTCCTGCTGCTGGATGAGCCGTTCGGCGCCCTGGACGCCAAGGTGCGGGCCGAGCTGCGCCAGTGGCTCCGGCGCCTGCATGACGAGCAGGGTGTGACCACCGTGCTGGTTACCCATGACCAGGAGGAGGCCATGGAAGTGGCCGACACCATCGCGGTCATGCATGAGGGCCGGATCGAGCAGACCGGCGCTCCCCGCGATGTCTATGACCGGCCCGCTACCGACTTCGTCATGAGCTTCCTCGGCCCGGCCGTGGACCTGGAGGGCCAGCTGGTGCGCCCACACGATCTGCGGCTGACGCTCGAGCCAGAAGACCGCGCGATCGAGGCCATGGTCACGAGGGTCGTGCACCTTGGGTTTGAGGTGCGGGTCGAGCTGGAGCTGGCCGGCGGCGCGACCGCGCGGGCTCAGCTGACCCGCGGCGAGGCGAATCAGCTCGAGCTGTCGGACGGCGACATCGTCTACGTCAGGCCGCCAGTGGCAACCAGCGCCGAGCTCACCGCGTAACCCAGGCCTCCGGATCCTGGCTCAGCTTTGCGATCGCTCGGGGCAGGCGTCCCGAGGCCACGTCGGCCACGGTGACTCGTTCCACCACGTCACGCAGGTTCTTGCGCACCGCGATCCAGACCTTGGGCAACTCGGCGGCGGCGCCGGGGTAGGCCGACTCCTCGGGCGGGCCGCCCCGCACTGTGGCCAGCGGACCCTCGACGGCCCGGATTACGTCAGCGACGCTTATCTGATCGGCCGGCTTGGCCAGCCGGAAGCCGCCCTCGGCACCCCGCTGGCTGCGCACGATCCCCGCGTGGCGCAGCTCCCCCAGGATGTTCTCCAGGAAGTTCAGGGGGATCCCCTGGGCCGTGGCCACCCGCTCAGCCGTCACTGGGGTCGCGTCCGGGCTCGCGGCCAGCTCCACGACAGCGCGAACCGCGTAGTCCGCTTTGGCTGAGATCCGCACGTCGGACTACTTGACGCAGCCGGAGAAGGAGTCCGGAAGGTTCGTGGGCCGGGGAGTGGGGCCGGTCGGAGTGGGCGCGATCTGCGGTTTGCCCGGCTTGGGACGCTGAGATGGCACGACTCCGGGACCTTCGATGAGCGTCCCGTTGAACGTCGCGGTCCAGCACGGAAGCTTCACCGTGACTCGGTAGCCCCGGCCCGCGGTGGCCAGCGCGCTGCAGATCACGACCTGCCCGGCGTGCACGGTGCCTCCTTGGCAGGAAACGGCCACCGAG
>DASZGO010000362.1:0-4073 GCA_035938755.1 Solirubrobacteraceae bacterium
CTACCAGGTGCTGGTCAGCCCCGAGGCTCCGGTATCCCGCGACGAGCTCCTGAGCGCTTTGAACGCGCGGCGCATCGGCACCGGGGTGCACTACCGCGGCGTTCACCTGCATCCCTATTACCGAGACAAGTACGGTCTGGAGCCGTCGGACTTCCCGGTGGCCTCTGACATCTCCGATCGCACGCTCAGCCTGCCGCTGAGCCCCAAGATCTCCGACGCCGACCAGGACGACGTGGTGGCGGCGCTCCGGGAGGTCCTGGCGCCGTGAGCACGGCCGAGTTCCCGGCAACGCGGGGGCGGGAGCTGCTCGGCCAGTGGTGGAAGGAGCGGGTGCGCCCGCTGCCCTGGGAGGTCTGGTGCCTGCTGGGGCTGATCGCGGTGGCCACCGCGATCCGGATCCTGGTCATCAACAACCAGAGCATCTGGACCGATGAGGCGCTGACCGCCTACGAGGCCCGGCTGCCGTTCGGGTCGATGGTCCACGTGGTGCTGAACATCGAGACCACGCCGCCGCTGTACTTCGGGCTGATCTGGGTGTGGGCCAAGATCTTCGGCACCAGCGTGATTGCGCTGCGGTCGGTGTCGGTGATCGCGGGAATCCTTCTGGTGCCGCTGGCCTACCAATGCGGGCGCGAGCTGGTGTCGCGGCGCGTCGGTCTGCTGGCCGCCGCGTTCGTGACGGTGAACCCGTTCCTGATCTGGTACTCGCAGGAGGCCCGGTCCTACATGCTGCTGACCGCGCTGTGCGGAGCCTCGTTCCTGTGGTTCCTGCGGGCTCGCCGCGACCCCAGCCGCCGCCACGTCGTGTTGTGGGTCGTGTGGTCGGCGCTGGCGCTCATGACCCACTTCTTCGCCGGGTTCCTGGTGGCCGGCGAGGCGCTGTGGCTGTTGTGGCTGAACCGCGGTCGCCTGATGCTGGTGGCCGCTGCCGCTCTGGCCCTGGTTCAGGTGGCGATGATCCCGTTTGCTGCCTCCGACGCCGCCCACGGCACCGACTGGGTGGGCCGAATCCCATTGCACAACCGGGTGGGCAACGCGATCGCCGAGTGGGGGGTCAGCATCATGTTCCGCCGCACGCCGGTCTCGACCGCGTTCGCCCTGGGGGCGCTGCTGGTGGCGCTGATCGCCCTGTTCGTCCTGGTGGGTGGCGACCGCCGAACCAAGACCTCCGCCTGGGTGCTGACGTTCATGGTCGCGGCCGTGTGGCTGGTGCCCATGGCCCTGAAGGTGGTGCACGAGGACTTTTTCCTGTCCCGCAACGTGATGCCGGCGATCGTGCCCGCTGCCGTGCTCCTGGCGGCGGCCTGCCTGGCTCCGCGCACCCGGGTGTTCGGGGGCGTGCTGGCGGGCGTGCTGCTGGGGTTGTTCTGCTGGTCGGCCATCCGGGTCCAGACCCATCCCTATCTGGAGCGGCCCAATTGGCGCTCGGTGGCCGACGCGATCGGGCCGGCCGCGGCGCCGCGGGTCATCCTGGCCGCCAACGGAACCACCGCTGATCCGCTGAAGATCTACCTCCCGCACGCCCTGTGGAGCGAGCCCCTGTACCGGAAGATGCCGGTCCAGGAGATCTACGTGGTCGGCGCGATCAAACGGCTGGCCCTGTTGGCCCCCACCAGCAAGGCCGACGTGGCGCGCTTTGGCAAGCGGCGCCGGCGGACGCCGATGGGCGCGCCGCTCCCGGCTCGGTTCGCGCCGCCGGAGGCGGTATTGGTCCGCCGGTTCCCCCTGCACAACTGGGTCGTGGCCCAGTTCGAGCTGCTCCGGCCGACCCGACTGAGCTACGTCCAGGTGTACGCGATGGCGCGCCGCTTCTTCCATCATGCCCCGCGCGATCTGCTGGTCATCTTCCAGAGGCCCGGCCGCTGAGTCACAATTACTGGCCATGGCCGGTGACGCTGTAGCCACAGCGCAAGACGTGCAGTTGAGCGTGGTGATCCCCGTGTACGGGTGTGCGAGCTGCCTGGTTGCCCTGCACGACCGCCTAGTCCGCTCCGTGGAGCAGGTCACCGACAGCTACGAGCTCGTGCTGGTGGACGACCGCAGCGTGGACGGCGGCTGGGAGGTCCTGCAGCGGATCGCCGAGCGCGACCCCCGGGTCAGGGCGTTCCGGCTGAGCCGGAACTTCGGCCAGCACGCGGCGATCACCGCCGGCCTGTCGCAGGCCCGGGGCCGGTGGGCGGTGGTCATGGACTGCGACCTCCAGGAGTCGCCGGAGGAGATCCCCCGTCTGTGGGCGGCCGCCGGCGAGGGCTACGAGGTGGTGCGAACGATCCGGCGCCAGCGCCATCACCCCCGGCTCAAGCGCTGGGCCAGCCGGGTCTACCGCAAGCTCACGCTGGAGACCGACGTCCGTCCGGACTACAGCACTCTGAGCCTGATCTCCCGGCAGGTGATCGAGGCTTTCCTGCGCCTGCGCGACCGCGACCGGGAGTACATGATCGCCCTGGACTGGCTGGGCTTCGACGCCACGGCGGTCGAGATCGACCACCACGACCGCCACGCCGGGCGCAGCGGCTACACGTTCGAGCGGCTTATTCGCGTCGCCCTGGACGGGATGTTCTTCCGCAGCACCGTGCTGCTCAAGCTGGTCGTGCTGCTCGGGTTCCTGGTCGCGGTGGCCGGGGTGGGCGTGGCCATCTTCGAGGTCGTCGAGTACTTCGAGGGCCCCAACAAAACCGTGCCCGGCTACACCAGCCTGGCCGTGCTGGTGCTGGTGCTGGCCGGGTTCATCATCGTCAGCGTGGGCGTCGTCGGCCTGTACGTGGGCCGGATCTTCGAGCAGGTCAAGGACCGGCCGCTGTATCTGATCGACGCCCAGGCCGATGGGCCCGCGGCCGCACAGCCCGCGGCCTCCGAGCCGGTCGAGCTCGATCACCCACTCCGCAGTACGTAGACCTTCTCGCGTCCCCCGGGGATCAGGAAGCTCCGCATCACCTGGTGGGAGCAGCGCTCCAGCAGCTCGTCCAGCGTCTTCTCGGTGAATCGGTCCTCGCTGCCTCCCACTCCGGGGTCTGAGGCCCGGCCGCTCAGGCGCCGGATCAGGGGATGCTCGCTGGAGGTCAGATTGCGGATCGGCTCGGAGATGATCACCCGGTGCAGCGCGGCGCCGAGCATCCGGTCGACGATCCGCTCGGCGTGGGGCAGGAAGTGGTACAGGCTGGCCTGCATCAGCGCCACGTCAGCCCGGGGCAGCGGGTCGGTGGAGGTTTTGAGGTCGACCTGCCGCGCATCGATGCCCTCGGCCCGGAGCGTGTGGACAAAGTGCTCGTTCACGTCCAGGCCGATGTACACGCTGGTCCGGGGCCGCAGGTAGCGCTTGTACAGCGTCCCCGGTCCGCAGCACAGCTCCAGCACCGACGAGCCGTGCGGGACCTCCGCCGCCACGGCGCGCATCCGCTCGTCGTAGTGGCGCCCGTACAGGGCACGCATGATGAGCTCGTAGCCGAAGGCGCTGCGGTAGATCAGGCTGGTGTCGCTCATCGCGGTGCGGCCGGGGCCTGTGAGGCCGCGGCTTGGCTGCCCAGGTCGGCCAGGCTGAGCTGGTGCGCCGGCGGGTCTGACAGCGGCCGGCTGAGACCGATTTTCAGATCTGGCCCCACGTGCAGGAGCTGCCCTGATTGCAGCCCGCGCCAGCCCGCGTCCTCGTCCATCGGCTCGGTCGCCACCACCACCGCGGGCAGCCCGCTCAGATCGCCGGACCGGACGCGGATGCTTCCCCGGGCGCTGGCGTGCTCCAGGTGACGGTGGCCGGTCGGGCCGCCGGCCGCACGCTCGAGGTAGAACAGCTCGTGGACCTCGGGGTAGCGCAGCGCCCACAGCTCCCGCTCGGTGATCAGCACCAGGTTCAGGGCGAACACCGGCAGGTGCTCGGCCACCCACCGCGCCGCCTGGGCGATGCCCTGGCCGATGTCCTGTGCCCGCTCGATCTCCCGGGTGATCAGCGCGAAGAACCGCTCGGAGTCGGTCTCTCCCTGTACGCCGGCCATGGCGGGGCCCAGCTCCTGCTCCAGCGCCGGCAGGTCCTCGATCACCCCGTTGTGGGCGAACAGCCGGCCCTGCTGCTCGAACGGATG
>DASZGO010000363.1:0-4349 GCA_035938755.1 Solirubrobacteraceae bacterium
GTCAGCGCCTCGACGAAGTAGGAGCCGGCGAACGGATCGACAGTGTCCGCGGCTCCGGACTCGTGACCGATGATCTGCTGGGTGCGCAACGCGATCTTGGCCGCCCGCTCGGTGGGCAGCGCCAGCGCCTCGTCGAACCCGTTGGTGTGCAGCGACTGGGTGCCGCCGCACACCGCGGCGAATCCCTGAAGCGCCACCCGGACGATGTTGTTCTCAGGCTGCTGGGCGGTGAGGGTCACCCCGCCGGTCTGGGTGTGGAAGCGCAGTCGCCAGGACCGCTCGTCGTTGGCCCCGAAGCGCTCTCGCATGATCTCGGCCCACATGCGCCGGGCGGCCCGGAACTTGGCCACCTCCTGGAACACGTTGTTGTGGCCGTTGAAGAAGAAAGCCAGCCGCGGCGCAAACTCATCCACGGCCAGGCCGGCGTCGAGGGCTGCCTGCACGTAGGCGGTTCCGTTGGCCAGCGTGAACGCCACCTCCTGGACCGCCGAGCAGCCCTTCTCCCGGAAGTGGTAGCCGGAGATGGAGATCGTGTTCCACTTGGGGATCCGCTCCTGGCAGTACGCGAACAGATCGGTGGTCAGCCGGATCGCCCCGGCCGGCGGGTAGATGAAGTTCCCGCGCGCGATGTATTCCTTGAGGATGTCGTTCTGGGTGGTGCCGCGGAGCTGATCTGCGGCCACGCCCTGCTCCTCGCCGACCAGCTCATACAGCAGCAGCAGCACGCTGGCCGGCGCGTTGATGGTCATCGAGGTGGAGACCCGGTCCAGGGGGATCTCGTCGAACGCGATGCGCATGTCGTCGATCGAGTCGATGGCCACCCCGGTGCGGCCCACCTCGCCCAGGCAGCGCGGGTCGTCGGAGTCCAGGCCCAGCTGGGTGGGCAGGTCAAAGGCCATGCTCAGCCCGGTGGACCCCTTGGACAGCAGATAGCGGTAGCGCTCGTTGGACTCCTTGGCCGACGCATAACCGGCGTACTGGCGCATCGTCCACAGCTGCTTGCGGTACATCTCCCGGTGCACTCCGCGCGTGTACGGGTACTCGCCGGGCTCGCCCAGGCGGGCCGCGAGATCGTCAGGGAGATCGTCGTCGGTGTAGAGCGGCTTGATCTCGATGCCCGAGTCGGTGAACCGGCGCGGGTCGTCCGGGCCGACGATCGGGGCGATCGTGCGGTGCTCAGGGGTGGTGGCCATACGCGGCAGGTTACCTTGGACCCTTAGAGCCACAAGCCACAGTTCCCCTAGCCTTGTGCACATGGAGGTCCGCGTGCGACTGTTCGCAGCGCTCCGCGAGCGGGCGGGACGCGACGTGGTGGAACTCGAACTGCCCGAGGGCGCGCGCGTGGCCGACGCGCTGCAGCGTCTGGAGACCGTGACCAACGGAGTTCCAGTGGTGATGGCGGTCAACCACGAGTACGCCGATACGGACGCCCGACTGCACGAGGGTGACGAGGTGGCACTGATCCCGCCGGTGTCCGGCGGCTCGGTCGGCTCCCTGCACGTCCGCGTCACCGACCAGCCTCTGCAGCTCGAGCCGTTGATCGCGCGGGTCCGGGATCCGCGCGCCGGGGCCGTGGTCACGTTCCTGGGAATGACACGCGAGGTATCGGAGCTCCAGTACGAGGCCTACGTGGAGATGGCGGAGCGGCAGATGGCCGAGATCGTCCGACAGGCGGTGGAGGCGCACGCGCTCTGCGCCGCAGCGGCCGAGCACCGGGTGGGAACCGTGCCGCTGTCCGAGCCGTCGGTGAGCGTGGCCGCGTCGGCTCCACATCGCGACGCCGCGTTCGCCGGTGCGCGGGAGATCATCGACGAGATCAAGGCCCGGGTGCCGGTATGGAAGAAGGAGGAGGGCGAGTGGGTGTAATGCGTCCCGCCCGCCCGTCCCGCCCCCCCGACGCCGAAGCCCGCCTGAGCGAGCTCCCGGCGGTACACGAGGTCGCGGCTCGGCTTGACGCCCCGCACCGCTTGGCCGTCGCAGCCGCCCGGCGCGCGATCGAGGAGCATCGGGCCTCGGTGCGGAACGGCCAGCCGGCGCCGGGATCGGTGCACGATCGGGCCCGGGAGCTGTTGGCCGAGCTGACGCGGCCTTCGCTGCGGCGCGTGATCAACGCCACCGGCGTGGTGCTGCACACGAACCTGGGTCGGGCGCCGCTGGCCGCCGAGGCGCGCCGCGCGGTGGCTGAGGCCGCTGGGTACAGCAACCTGGAATACGAGCTGGAGACCGGTGAGCGCGGGACCCGGCACGGCCACGTGGAGAATCTGCTCTGCGAGCTCACCGGCGCCGCGGCCGCGATGCTGGTGAACAACGGGGCGTCGGCCGTCCTGCTGGCCGTGGCGGCGCTGAACGTTCCCGGGCAGCCGGTCGTGGTCTCCCGGGGCCAGCTGGTGGAGATCGGCGGCGGTTTCCGGATCCCCGAGGTGATCGCCTACTCGGGCGCCCGGCTGGTGGAGGTGGGCACCACCAACCGGACGCGGCTGGCCGACTACGAGCAGGCGGTGGCGGCCGCCGGCGAGGGGGCCACGCTCCTCCGGGTCCACCAATCCAACTTCAGGACATTGGGCTTTGTCGAGGAGGTGGAGATCGAGGCGCTGTGCCAACTGGGCGTGCCGGTGATCGACGACGTGGGATCAGGCGTGCTGAGCGATCCAGCTCCGCTGCCCGAGCTGGGCGACGAGCCGGCGCTTAGCCGCTCGGTCATGGCCGGCGCGGCAATCGTCTGCTCCTCGGCCGACAAGCTTCTGGGCGGTCCGCAGGCCGGGCTCATGGTCGGCTCGGCTGAGGCGATCGCCGCCGCGCGCCAGCATCCCCTGGCCCGCCCGCTGCGGATCGACAAGCTCTCGCTGGCCGGACTCGAGGCCACGCTGCGGATCTACCGAGAACCCGAGCGCGCGCTGACGGCCGTGCCGGCACTGGCCATGCTGGCCGCAGGCGAGGCCGAGCTCCAGCGCCGGGCCGAGACACTGCGCACCGCCATCGGCCCGGACGCGGAGGTCGCGCGGGCCAGTGCCCGGGCCGGGGGAGGATCGCTGCCTCTGCTCGAACTCGAGGGACCGGTGGTCGCGCTGCAGGAGTCGGCCGGCGCCGACCGCCTGGCCGCCGCGCTGCGCCGGGCTGACCCACCGGTGATCGCCCGGATCCGCGACGGCCGGGTGCTGCTCGATCCGCGCACCCTGACCGATAGCGAGGTCGACGAGGTCGCCCAGGCGGTCCGGACGGCCCTGGGCCAGCAGTGAGTGCGCCGCTGACGCTGGGTACGGCGGGCCACATCGACCACGGCAAGACGGCGCTGGTCCGGGTGCTCACCGGCACCGAGACCGACCGGCTTCCGGCGGAGCGCGCCCGGGGCATCTCGATCGAGCTGGGCTACGCCCAGCTGAGCCTTCCCTCGGGGCGGCGGCTGTCGGTGATCGACGTCCCGGGCCACGAGCGGTTCGTGCGCACGATGGTGGCGGGGGCCACCGGAGTCGATCTGTATCTGATGGTCGTGGCCGCCGATGACGGCGTGATGCCGCAGACCCGCGAGCACGCCAGGGTGCTCGGAGCGTTGGAGGTCGAGCGCGGCGTGGTCGCTGTGACCAAGAGCGACCTGACCGACCCAGAGAGCGCGATCGCCGCGGCCGCCGAGCTGCTCCCGAAAGCCGAGATCGTCGCCGTGTCGGCCCGCACCGGCGCCGGCCTGGACGAGTTGCGGGCTGGGCTGGACCGCGTGAGCGCTTCGCTGCCCAGCCGGGCGCAGGCCGCCGGGTCAGCCCGCCTGCACATCGACCGCGCCTTCAGCATCCGCGGCGCCGGGACCGTGGTCACCGGGACGCTGTGGGCGGGCTCGATCGGACGCGGCGACGAGCTGGTGCTGCTGCCCGATGGGCGGCGGGTTCGGGTCCGGGCCGTCGAGGTGCATGACGAGGCGCAGGACCGTGCGGCCGCCGGGCAGCGCGTGGCCGTGAACCTGGTCGGTGTGGCGGTCGACCAGGTGGAGCGCGGCGACGTCCTGGCCGCCAAGGACTCGGCCCTGGCTCCCACCTACCTGATCGACGCCAAGCTGGACCACCAGTCCAGCGCCCGCGTCCAGGTGCATCACGGGACTCGCGAGACCCCCGCCCGCACGGCTCACCTCGGAGGACCCTTCTGGCAGCTCCGGCTCGAGCGGGCACTCGTGCCCACCTCCGGCGATCGGCTGGTGATCAGGCAGATCGCGCCGCCGGACACGCTCGGGGGGGGCGTCGTGCTCGATCCTCACCCGCGCAAGCACGGACCGAGTCGAGCGGTGTTGGTTCGGCTGGAGCGGTTGGCTCGTGGCGAGCGGGAGCCGGACGACGAGCGTGCGGCGGGACGCGGCGCGCGCGAGC
>DASZGO010000364.1:0-3917 GCA_035938755.1 Solirubrobacteraceae bacterium
GTTCACGCCGTCCAGGTCGTCTCGCGCCGACGCCAGATGGGCCAGCTTGTCCGCGGCCGCAGCTTCCCCGTCGCCGATGTCGTCCACCTGGCGGGCGAACGCGTACACCGCGCACATGGCCCGGCGCTTGGCCGTCGGCAATAGGCGGATCCCGTAGTAGAAGTTCGCCGCCTCGGAGCGGGTCAGCGCCTCGCAGGCCCGGTAACCCTCCAGGACCACGGACTCGGGAGGCGCAGTCAGGGTCATCGTCGCCGCTCCCGGAGCAGCGTCAGCATCAACTGCCGGGCGCGCTCAGCCCGGCCGGCCCGGGGCGTCGATCCCAGTACGTCGTAGTCGGCGCGCTCGATTGCGTGCAGGGCCGAGCGCCCTCCGGCCACGAACGCCCGGACCGCAAACGCCGCCCGCCCGCGCAACGTGGCCGCCAGGGGCGCCCCGGCGTCGATTAGCTCGCGGGCCCGGCGGACCTCGAACGCCATCAGCGCACGCAGGCTGGGCGGCGCGCTGGCCGCCGCCAGGTCCGACTCAGAGACGCCGAACCGCGCCAGGTCCTCGGCCGGCAGGTAGACCCGGCCGGCGGTGTAGTCCTCGGCCACGTCCTGGCAGTGCTCGGTCAGCTGAAGCGCGGTGCACACCTTGTCGGACAGCACCATCCGCTCGGGTGTGGCTGCCCCGAAGATGCGCAACACGAGCTCGCCCACCGGGTTGGCCGAGAGCTGGCAATAGGACTCGAGTTCCTCGAATGTGGCGTAGCGGTGGACCACCTGGTCACGACGGTTGGCCTCGATCAGCTTCTTGAATGGATCGCTGGGCAGCGAGTGCTCGGCCACCGCCGGGGCCAGGCGCGCGATCAGCGTCTGCCGCGGCGTCCCACCGTCCCACAGCCGGTCCAGGTCGGCCTCGATCTGATCCAGCAGAGCCAACCGGTCGCCGGTGACCTCGTCGCCCACGTCGTCCACCAGCCGGGCGAAGCCGTACACGGCGAGCAGATGCGCGCGGGCGCGGCGCGGGAGCAGCAGGCCGGCCACGGGAAAGTTCTCCCGCCGCGCCTGCCCCATCACGACCGCGGGGCTGGGTAGCGGCGCCGTCTCGGCCACGGTCACGCGCGACCCGCCACGGTCACGTCTCTAGCTCTCCCAGGCATCGCCCGAGTGCCATCACCGGGAACACCAGCCGGTACAGGTGGTAGTTGATGTAGAAGTCGCCGGGGAACCCGGTGCCGGTGAATTGGGGCTCATCCCAGGTCCCGTCGTCGCGTTGGGTCTCACACAGCCAGCGCACGCCGCGGGCCACCGCCTCCGAGGAGCCCCGGCCCGCGATCTGGAGTCCTAGCAGCGCCCAGGCGGTCTGGGACGCCGTGCTGTCGCCGCGGCCGATCCAGGCCGGGTCCACGTAGGACCGGCAGTCCTCGCCCCAGCCGCCGTCCTCGTTCTGGTGCGCCGTCAACCAATCGGCGCCCTGCTTGACGCTCGGATCCTCCCCGGAGAGTCCGCCGGCCACGAGGGCACACAGTACCGCCCAGGTCCCGTAGACATGGTTCACTCCCCAGCGCCCGAACCAGGAGCCATCCGCCTCCTGCTCGAGCTCCAGGTAGCGCAATCCGCGGGCCGCGCTGGCCCGAGCCCCGGGGTGGGTCTCGGCGGCCAGCAGCTCGACCGCGTGGGCGGTGACGTCGGCGCTGGGCGGGTCGATGACCTCGCCGAAGTCGCAGAACGGCAGATCGCGGCACAGGGCCCGGGCGTTGTCGACGTCGAACGCGCCCCAGCCACCGTTCTTGGACTGCATGCCGATCATCCAATCGGCCGCCCGCTCCAGCGCGGCCTGGGCACGCGCAGAGTCGGGATGGCCCAAGCGGCGTAGGGCCAGCGCCACCACCGCGGTGTCGTCCATGTCGGGGTAGTTGCGGTTGTGGTACTCGAACGCCCAGCCGCCGGCTCTGACGCGCGGCCGGCGCACCGGCCAGTCGCCCGCCGGCTCGGTCATCTGGCGATCCAGCAGCCAGTCACCGGCCCGGACGAGCTCAGGGTCGGAAGCATCGGCCCCCGTGTCCAGCAGCGCCAGTAGGGCCAGCGCGGTGTCCCACACCGGCGACTGACAGGCCTCCAGCCAGGTCATCTCGCCCTCGTGGACGGTGAAGCCCTCGAGCCCGTCCAGGGCCGTCCTCATCACCGGATGGTCGAGCGGATAGCCCTGGAGCGAGAGGGCGATGAGCGAGTACACCCAAGGCGGCTGGATCCCGCCCCACCCACCGTCTGCCTCCTGGCGCGCGATCACCCAGCGCTCGGCCGCCGCCAAGGCGGCCCTGCGCAACCGTCGCGGCGGCCTGCGCTCGTACAGCCGCGCCAGCTTGTCCAGGGCCACCAGCAGGCGTCCGTTGCGCGTGTCGGGTCGCAGCGGGGCCGGCGGCGCAGCGGGGCCCAGCTCGGCCAGATCGAACGGCAGCGAGCGGACCGGACGGTGGGAGCGGACGATGGTCAGCGCGACGATTGTCTGGCGGGCCCAGCAGGCGAAGGCATAGGGATTGAGGGGAGACCAGCTAGGCAGGAGGATCAGCTCGGGGGGGAGGGCCGGCACCTCCGACCAGGGCCAGAGCCCGAACAGCGCCATCCAGATATGAGTGAACACGCGCGCGGCTCGGGGTCCCCCGTGCTCCCGGGTCCAGGCCGCGGCGCGCTGCATGTGCTCGGCCTGGGGATCGTCCCCGGCCAGCTTCAGGGCCCAGTAGGCCTCGGTCGTGGTCGACACGTCGCCCGGCCCACCGGCGAACTTCGGCCAGCTGCCGTCGGCGGACTGGTGGCTGCGGATCCGGTTGGCCGAACCCTGTGAGCGGTCAGCTTCGCGGATCCCCAGGAACTCGCGGAGCAGCATGTCCTCGGCGTCCATCGTCACGTTGGTCTCGAGCAGGCCCCGCCAGTGACCATCCGGGTGCTGGAGCGAGCGCAAATGCTCGGTCGCCCCGGCCAGGGCTCGTTCGGCGGCGCCGGCCAGCCACGCCCCGGCCGCGTCGCCGGACGGCAACGGCTGCACGGCCACGCTCCCGCCGTTCGCCTGCGCGGGCGACCCTGAGCTACGCGTCCTCATATTCAGCTTGACCTTCCCGTCCGAACTTAACAAACAGGCACGGTATACAAGGTGAAGCGTCGGTGGTTACCCCGGCTGCGGTCATCGGCCGCGCAAGGGGCCCGCCCGGAGGCCGATGGCTATGAAGTCGGCCTGCGCTGGCGGTACGATCACCGAGATACCAAGGAGAGGAAGCATGGGCTCGTGAAGCGCGTCGGGGGTAGGCTGGGTGGCAGAGCGGCCAGCGTGGTCGTCACGGTCGTGGTGTCACTGTCGGCGGTCATGGTCGGGGTGTCTATCTGGCGCTACGCCGTGTCCCGCAACGCCGACAAGAACGCGCTGAACCAGCGCCAGATCGAGATCCACTCCCTGGGCGCACGTAACGCGATCACCGACGAGGGAGGGATCGTGGCTACCTACGCGACCCATCCCAGCTCCTCTGGACTGGCTGACCTGGCCGCGCGCCGGGCGGAGCTGAGTAGCCACCTCCAGGCGTTGCTGGCCACGCCCGGAACCGACTCCGGCGACCACCAGGCGGTCCAGGCGATCCAGAAGGGACAGACCAATCTCGACAACCTGTTCACGTCGACTGTGCAACCCGTGGCCGGCACTCCACAGGCCATCGGGCCGACCAAGGTGTTCGACGCAGCGATCACCCAGCTCGAGGAAACTCTGGACAAGGAGATCGCCAATCAGGAGACCCAGTCGGCCCAGGCCGTGGCTAAGGCCGACTCGAACGCCTCGACCGCCACCGCGGTGGCCATCGCGGCGGCGGTGCTGGCGGTTCTGGCCGTGCTGGTCGCGTTGTTTGCCGGGCGGCTGCTGAACCGCCTGTTCCGGCAGGCCGACGAGCAGTTTGA
>DASZGO010000365.1:0-5179 GCA_035938755.1 Solirubrobacteraceae bacterium
ATTGGATCCGCTCCGCGGCGCTGCTGCACGACATCGGCAAGGTGGCCATCCCCGACGAGATCCTGCACAAGCCCGGGCCGCTCAGCGACGCCGAGTGGGGTCTGATGAGGCAGCACCCCGTGATCGGCGAGCGCATCCTGCGCGCCCTGCCCGGCATGGGCGTGGTGGCCCGCATCGTCCGCCACGAGCACGAACGCTGGGATGGCACCGGCTATCCCGACCGGCTGGCCGGCGAGCAGATCCCGCTGGGCAGCCGGATCATCTTGGCCGCCGACACCTACCACGCCATCACCTCCGACCGGCCGTACCGCGCCGCCCGCTCGCACGCCGACGCGATTGACGAGCTGAGCCAGGGCTCGGGCAGCCAGTTCGACCCGGCCGTCACCGCCGCTCTGATCGGCCACTTGTACGGCCGGCGCCAGGCGGGCGTGGTGAGCGTTTAGGGCCGCTTCGTTTCGCGCGGGACGCGGCCGAGGCGCGGTCGCACGGCCGAGCGGTCGCAGTCAAAAACCTACGCATAGCGTGCAAACTCGACCATGCGCCCCGTGTACGAGACGCTGACTGTGGCGCGATGTCAAAAGTCCTGGACATTCCAGGAAAATCGTCCACGCGACCACGCGACCACGCGACCACGCGACCACGCGACCACACGACCACACGACCACGCGACCACGCGACCACGCGCCTGTGGCGGGCCCGTCCCGCCGCGCAGCCAGCCCCCCCGGCGAACGGCGAGGCGCGCCCGGCCAACGGATCGCCGAACGGACCGCCGAACGGACCGCCGAACGGACCGGAACCCCGGCCGACCCTCGGCGGCCAGCGCCGGTCGGCTACGCCCCGGCCGCGGCCTGGGCGGCCAACCTACGGCCGCCCACGCACCGCGTCGACGCGCCCGGGACGGTGAGCCGGTAGACCTGCCACGCGCCCACAGTCGCGATCAGCTGGCGCCGAGTGAGCCGGCGGTTGATGGCCGGGGCTCCACCGTCGATCGAGTCGTGGGGCCCCAGGAACAGCAGACCTTGATGGCGCATGGCGGTGCCCACCCGGCCCAGGGTGACGTGCAGCTTGAACGCCAGCGCGGTCTGCGCCGAGTGGTTGACCGAGGCGAAGCTCGAGCGGCAGGGATACACGCCACGGTGGCCACCCACCGCCGCCACGGCGGCTGACAGCTGATCCAGCCTCGTCACCGCCCGCGAGGCGATCCGCTCCTGGGTCCTGACCTGGGTGGCTCGACTCCTGGTGGCCGGAACCCCGACCGACACTCCGACCAGCACCAGGGCCAGGGCCGCCGGGACCGCCCAGTCCACCCGCCGCGGCGTCGCGAGCCGCCCGCGCACAAGCTCCCCGCCGAGTTGAGCCAGGCCCACCACGCCCACCCCGGCCAGCACGCAGATCAGCGCCGCGGCCGGCAGATAGAAGCGCTCGAGCCCGGGATAGCCGACCAGGGTCATGCCCACGACCACCACCCACCAGGCCATCACCAGCCCGGCCAGCCAGAGCACCAGCCGATCCACCCGCCGCCACCAGGCGAGACCGATTGCCGCCACCGCAGCGATCAGCGCCGGCAGCACCTGGATGTCCACCCCGCGGTGCAGGACGGTGATGAACGGGCTCGACCCCAGATGCCCGTTGTACTGGTGGGCATGCGAGGCAGCCAGGAACGGGTGTCCGGTGCTGATCCAGGGCGGCACGAACCAGAAGAAGGCAACCGCTGCCAGCCCGAGCACCAGCAGCGCCCGCGTGCGCAGCGAAGGCTCGCGCAGCCACAACCAGATGGCGTAGATGCCCAGGAACGGCCAGGCCTCAGGACGCATCAGCGAGGTGGCCACCCCGAGCACGAACGCCGATTCCCGGTGTCCGGCCAGGTGCCGGTCGACAGCCCACAGCGAGGTGGCGATCAGCAGCGGCTCGGACGTGCCGCGGTACATGTAATAGAACCAATCCTGGGTCAGCACGACTCCGGCTACGGCAATCAGCCCGGCGGTCACCCCGGCCCAAGCGGGAGCGCCGGGCAGCAGACGCCGAGCCAGGCGGTAGGCGGCGGGCAGGGCCAGGAGGCCCCCGGCCCGGGCGGCGGCCACCCAGAGAGTGGGCGCCGCGCCCCCGAACAGGCCGAACACCGTCGTGAAGATCACCGGCAGCGGCTTCCAGGACGGGCCGCCGCCCAGCGAGAAGCTCAGGTGCGGATCGACGACCTCGCGTCCCCACACCACCCACGACCATGGGTCATAGCTCGGCACCGTGGGCAGCACCGCCACCGACAGCGCGGCCAGAGCCACACAGGCGGCAGTGGAAATAGTCAGCGGGGAGCGAAGCCACTCGCGCCACGGCGGCTCGGTCTGCCCGCCACCCGGCTCGGGACCGGGGGCGCTCGGCGCGGATCCCGTCTTGCGCTCGCTCAGGGTGTGCGCCTCCATCGAGGCCTTCCTCAGCTGGCGCTGAACCGGCAGCGCAACAGGGTGGCGATCACGCGAAAGCCGTCCGTCGCGTTCAGCTTCTTGCCCTCGTCCGTCGACCGCGCTCGGTAGTGGACGGGCACCTCGAAGATGCGCTCCCGGTGCTGGACCAGCCGCGCGGTGATCTCGGGCTCGATGGCGAAGCCTTGGGCCTGCAGCGGCAGGCTGCGGAACAGATCGGTCCGAATCATCTTGTGCATGGTCATGATGTCGTGCAGGTACACGTTGAACAGCAGGTTGCAGGCGAGAGTAACGCCCTTGTTCCCTAGGACATAAAGGAACGAGTGGCTGGTGTAGCCGTCGAACGCGCGCACCCCGAAGCAGGCGTTGGCGCGGCCGTCCAGCAACGGGGGCATGAGCAGCGCCAGGTCGGCGGGGTCGTACTCCAGATCGGCGTCAAAGATGGCCGAGTACTCGCCCTCGGCCTGGGCCAGCGCGGTCTGTACGGCCGCGCCCTTGCCCCGGTTCTGTGGGTGCTCGACCAGCCGCACGCGCGAGCCCCAATCCCGGCCGCGCAGGATGTCCAGGGACCCGTCGGTCGACCCGTCGTCGACCACGATCAGCTCGAACTCGGTCGGCAGCTCCGTGCCCAGCACCTCGTCGATCGCGCGCTCGACGCGTTCGCGTTCGTTGTAGACCGGCATCAGAATCGAGAGCATGGGCGCGTGCGTAAGGGGTAATGAGGCGGAACGCGACCGACCGGCGGCCCGCGAGGACGCGCGGATGCTAGCGAACCCTCCGGGTTTCAGAGAGGATGCAGGGCATGGACTTTGCCGGTGCCGGGCTGCTCGACGGCCTGAAGGGCAAGCAGCGAGAGGACCGGCTGCGCTATCTCGAAGGGCTGGCCGACGAGGGTTTCTCGCTGGAGGAGATGGTGGCCGCGGCAGCCGAGAACCGGCTGGCCCTACTACCCGTGGAGCGGGCGCTGGGCGGTCAGTACACCGGGGAGGAGTTCGAGCAGCGAGCCGGCGTGCCCGTGGAGCTGATGCTCAGCCTCCAGCGGCAGCTGGGCCTGCCGGATGCCGATCCCGACGAGCCTGTCTTCACCGAAGAGGATGTGGCCGCCGCGCAGGCGGTGCGGAAGTTCCTGGACGCCGGGTTCAGCGAGAAGTCCATCGACGAGCTCAACCGCGTGCTGGGCGAGGCGATGGCTCGGGTCAGCAATGCCACGGTCCGGGGATTCGGAAAGGCGTTCCTGAAGCCCGGAGACACCGAGCAAGAGGTGGCCTGGCGGTTCGCCGAGCTGTCCCGGAAGCTCGTGCCCGCGTTCTACCCGGTGCTCACCGCCGCGTATCGCGCCCATCTGCGGGAATGGGTCCGGGTGGCGATGCTGAGCCCCGACGAGCTGGCGGCGGGACAGCTGGCGGGCCAGATGGACATGGCCGTGTCGTTTGCCGACCTGGTGGGGTTCACCCGGCTGGGCGGCGAGCTCGAGGCGGGCGAGCTGGACGAGGTGGTCTCGACCTTCGGCGCGCTGGCCACCAAGGTGGCCGGAGCGCGAGTCCGGCTGGTCAAGACGATCGGCGACGCCGCCATGTTCGCGTCCAGCGAGCCCGACCGGCTGGTCGATTCGGCGCTAGACCTGCTGGAGGCAGCCGAGCAGGCCGACCTGCCCAGCCTGCGCGCCGGAGTGGCCTACGGGAGCGTGGTCCCTCGGGCCGGTGACCTGTACGGCTACGCGGTCAACCTGGCCAGCCGGGTCACCGGAGTGGCCCGGCCGGGGAGCGTTCTCTGCACCGAGGAGGTCCACGAAGCGGCTGGCGACCGCTTCGAGTGGAGGTTCGCCCGCCGTCATCGGCTGAAGGGAATCGGCGACGCGGTGCCGCTGTACCGCGCCCGGCGGCTGCCGGAATAGCTACTGGGCCGACAGGACGTCGATGACGAAGACCAACGTGGAGTTGGCCGGAATCGTCGGCGGCTGACCCGCCTTGCCGTAGGCCAGGTTGGGCGGGATGATCAGCTCGACCCGCGAGCCCACGCGCTGGCCCGTGAGGCCCTTGACCCATCCCGGGATCACGCTGCCCGCCGACAGTGCCGTCGTGAACGGCTGGTTGCGCTTCCACGACGAATCAAACTCGGCGCCGGTGTTGTAGAGCACCCCCACGTAGTTGACCGTGACCTGCTGGCCCGGCGCCACCGGCTGGCCCGTGCCCTTGACCAGGTCCTTGATCACGAGGTTCTTGGGCGCCGGGCCCTTGGGCGCGGTGACCACCGGCTTGGTGGCCAGGGCGGGCGGCGGCTTCGGAGTCGTGGGGGTCGAAGCTACGGTCGGACCGCCCGGGGCCAGCTGGACACCGGGGGCTTTGGAGCTGCCGCCACAGGCCGCCAGCGCCGCGGCGGCGGCGAGCGCGCCGGCCAGGGGAACGATTCGCTTGCTCATCGAGCGCAGGAGAGTAGCGAAACCGGCCGCTTGCTAGGACGCCATGCGTTCGAGCACGGCGGAATCCACGTCGAAGTTGGCGTGGACCGAGGACACATCATCGGACTCCTCGAGGGCGTCGATCAGCTTCATCAGCCGGGCCGCGTCGCCTTCCTCCACCGGGACGCGTGACTTGGGCAACTCGGCCAGCTCGGCGCTCTCAATCTCCACCCCGGCCTGCTCGAGCGCGCTCCGAACCGCGACCAGATCCCCGGGCTCGGTGATCACCTCGAACACGTCGTCGTCGAGCGAGATGTCCAGCGCCCCGGCGTCGATGGCCGTCATCAGGTCGTCCTCGCTGTAG
>DASZGO010000366.1:0-4947 GCA_035938755.1 Solirubrobacteraceae bacterium
TCGTGTTCTCGATCATCCAGGGACGGCTGGAGAAGCGCAAGCACGCCAGGCTGGTGGCCGACAAGCGGCGCGCAGCCAACGTGGACTGGCGCGGGGGCTGGTAGAGAGGGCGCTGGCGGCCGGCCCGGACTGCGGCGCGCCGCCACCGCCCTTCCCGGCTTCGGCTCGAGCGCGAGCAGTCCGGTTCCGGCGCGTAGCGCGAGGAGCCGCTGGCGTCGGTGCATTGGCGCTCGTTGTAAATAACACGTGACCCAGCAGATCAGACCGCGACTTCTCGGCTTGTCATCTGTTCTTCGTAGGCGGTACGTGCAAATCGACGGGCAGGAGGAACCATGAAGCGCCTAATTGCCGCAGCTGTGGTGGCTGGAGTTCTCGGTCCCGCAGCCAGCTTGGCCGCGGCCAACTCGGGAGCTTGCGCTAGCCAGGCAGCCGCCGTGAAGGCGGATCGCGTTCAGCTCAGGGCCGACGAGGCGAAGGTGGACAGCGATCAGAAGGTGATCCAATCGGACCGCGAGCAGCTCCGGCGCGATCGCGTTGAGGGCAACTCGGCCGCGATCGCGGCCGACCAATCCAAGCTGCAGGCCGACCTGGCTCAGCTGAAGACCGACGAGGCCAAGGTTGACGGCGATCGCAAGACGGTCGCCGCCGACCGCGAGCAGCTCCAGGACGACCAGCAGGCCGACAACTCGGCCGCCCTGGCTGCGGACAAGTCCAAGCTGCAGGCCGACGTGGCCCAGCTGAAGACCGACGAGGCCAAGGTTGACAGCGATCGCAAGACGGTCGCCGCCGACCGCGAGCAGCTCCAGGATGACCGTGAGGCCGGCAACCCCGGCGCGGTCGCCGCGGACAAGACCAAGCTGCAGGCCGACGAGGCCCAGCTGGACGCCGACCGCAAGCAGGAGCGGGCTGACCGAGACAAGTACCGGATGGATCGGAAGGCACTGCGGGCCTGTCGCCGGGCTCACGAGCCGCGGCAGTAGCAGTTCTACGCGCTGGACTCCCGTCGCCGGCGGGGGCGATGGGAGTCCACCGCTACTTCAGCCTCCGTCAGCTGTTGTTAGGGCCATGCTGACGATCAAACATCTCATCGCCGTCACAGCAGCGGCCGGAGTCATCGCTCCGGCTGCCGCGCCGGCGGTGGCCGCCCCCGGAGCCTGCGCGTCCCAGCAGGCCTCGGTCAAGGCGGACCGAGCGGCGCTTCAGGCCGACCGCACCAAGTTGAAGGCGGATCGGGACGCGATCAAGGCGGACCGCGCCCAGCTGCGCAAGGATCGCGCCGCTGGCGATTCGGCGGCCGTGGCGGCTGACAAGGCCAAGCTCAAGGCGGACCTGGCCCAGTGGCGCAGCGACCGCAGGACGCGGCGCTCCCACGAGCATCAGATCCACCAGGACCGCAGGGCCCTGCGGCACTGCCTCAGGGCCAACCGGGGACACTAAGGCTAAGGAAGGCTCTTCTAGGGGCTTGGCGAGCTGACATCCCATCGCGGACTGCCTGCGCCCTGCGCGCCGCGGTCCGCGATGGGAGGCAAGCGCCAGTACGACGGGCTGAAGATCCCCTAGATCCGGAACACCGGGATCAGCCGCTGCTCGTGCTCGGCCTCGATCCGGGCGATCACCTCGATGTGCTCCTCCAGGCCGGATCCCCGAAGCTTGGTGGCGAGCAGCTCGTCGACCTGGAAGATGCCGGCACTGTTGGACATCGAGATCTCCACCCGTACCGCGTGCTCGCGCCCGGGCGAGATCTTGACCTCCTCGATCGCATAGGCCGACAGGGAATGGATGTTCTGATGACCGGCTTCGAACGGAACCCGTGAACGGCCGCGGGCCATGTCCAGCGCATCCGCCACCCGCACGATGCCGGCCTCCACGGTGAACGGCTCACCCAGGCGGCGGTGGCCGATGATCGCGTGCAGTGCCTCGGAGGCGACGATCGTGCGCTCGGGCTCGTCGTACACGTCGGCAAGCAGCTGGGGAAGCTTGTCGGCGGCCAGGAACAGGCTGAACCGCTCGTGGTCGGTTCGGTGAATCGACATCCCGACGCAGTGCAGGAGGCAGCCGGCGGCGATCACCACCTCGGCGTCGTGCTCGGTCATCCCGTAATCCGTTGCCAGGCTGGGGGCAACGCCCCGGCGGAACAGCAGGCGAGACAGGCGCAGAGCGATGTTCAGCACGATCTGGATGTGCACCCAGCTGTGATCGCTCATGCCCAGCCGCCGGGAGGCGTTGACCGCCGACACGTGCCACCAGGCCTTCACCTGGGGGTCGTGGTTGACCGCGTCCAGCAGCCGCTCCAGGCGCCGGTTTCCCCGGGTCGGCACCCGAAGCCGCATCTCGGCGATGGCTTCGCGGGGCGGAACCGGTGGTGGGTTAGCCATGGCAGCCCTCGAGCAGCACACCCTCGCGGAGTCCGCCGTTGGCTACCCGCAGCGGCGAGCCGAGGCACTGCGAGGCCGCCTGAAGGATGAGCAGCCCGGCGGGCAGCAGCCGCACCCGCTCGACCTCCAGGCCGAACAGATGCGCCACCTCCTGGGCTGGGCGTTCGGCCAGCAGCGCCAGCGAGCGCGTAAACGCGTCGGCGTCAAGCAGCGCTCCGGCCAGCCGGCTGAGCGACGTGGCGCTGCCCCCCACGGCCACCGCCTCAACCGGCTGCGGCGCGGTCAGCCCGTTGAACACGTTGGTCACCCTGCTCCGGGCGTCGGAGATCTCATCCCCCGACGGAGGATCGGAAACCAGGCAGGCGTGGGCCAGCTCGCTGGATCCCAGCCCGAACGAGGCAAACCAGGACACCTGGTCCGGGAACGCCCCCACCACCAGCTCGGACGACCCGCCCCCCACGTCGACCACACCCAGGTCGCCGTCCGGCACGCGGTCCAGTGTGCGTGCCGCCCCGAGGAAGGCCAGCCGGGCCTCGTCCTCCGGCGAGAGGATCTCGATCTCCACCCCGCAGGCCGCCCGCACCTCCTCCACCAGGGACGGCCCGTTCGCCGCCTGGCGGATCGCCGCGGTGGCCACCCCCCTCACCTGCTGGGCCCCGAGCTCCTGGGCCCGAGCCAGCATCCCCGAGACGACCTCACAGATCTCGAGACTCTTGCTCTCGCTGAGCCGGCCCGCGCCGCGGACGTCGCGGCCGATGTGGGTAAACACGCGCTGCTCGTAGATCCGCTCCAGGCGCGTGTCGATCCGATCCGCCACCAGGAGGCGGGTCGTATTCGAGCCGATATCGATACAGGCGCAGCGCACCGGGTGGGACCCCGCTGACGGACTCTAACGTTGGCATCATCGGCCTGTGTCCGACCTAGCTATTCAAGTGCGCGGCCTGCGCAAGACCTACCAGTCTTTCGCCGCGGTCCGCGGGATCGACTTCGATGTCCGGCGAGGAGAGATCTTCGGCCTGCTGGGTCCCAACGGGGCGGGCAAGACCACCACGGTGGAGATCCTGGAGGGCTACCGCAAGCGAACCGCGGGTGAGATCAGCGTGCTGGGCTTCGATCCCGGCCAGCGCTCGCCGGAGCTGCGGGCTCGCATCGGGATCGTGCTCCAGACAACCGGCCTGTACCGGCACATCCGGGTCCGCGAGGCGATCGCCCACTTCGGGGCGATGTACCCCCACCCCCGTGACGTCGAGGAGGTCATCCGGCTCACCGGCCTTGAGGGTAAGGAGCAGGCCATGGTCCGCACCCTGTCCGGGGGTCAGAAGCGGCGGCTCGATCTGGCCCTGGCCTTGGTGGGCGATCCGGAGCTCATCTTCCTGGACGAGCCGACCACGGGCTTTGATCCGGCGGCCCGACGCACGGCCTGGGAGACCATCGGCTCGTTGAAGCGCCTGGGCAAGACGGTCCTGCTGACCACGCACTATCTGGACGAGGCCCAGTCCCTGGCCGACCGCGTGGCGATCATCAAGGACGGCCGGATCGCAGTCGAGGGCTCCCCTGCCGAGCTGGGGGCAGGCGAGGGTGCGGTGTCCTATCTGGTGGCCTACCACAACGGCAGCGGCGAGCTGATCGAGCACCGGACCGACGATCCCACCCGGCTGCTGCATGAGCTCACCGAGGCCGCGCTGTCCCGGGGCGAGCGCCTGGAGGGGCTGACCGTCACCCGGCCGACGCTCGAGGACGTCTATCTGGAGCTCACCTCCGTCGAGAGCGACCTCGATGACTAGGTCCTTCGCGGTCCTGGCCTGGCGGCAGTACCGGCTGGAGCGCCGGCTGTTCTGGCGCAACCCCAGCGCCGCGTTCTTCAACTTCCTTCTGCCGCTGTTGTTCCTGGCCCTGTTCGGCGCCATCCTCCACGGCAACCAGCACGATCTCAATGTGCTCGTGCCGGGCATCGCCGGGATGAGCGTGATGTCGACCACGTTCGTCGCACTGTCCTACAACATGACCTTCCTGCGTGAGGAGGGCGTGCTGAAGCGGATCCGCGGCACGCCGATGTCGGGGACCTCCTACCTATCCGCCATCGCTGGTAACGCGGTCACCAACGCCGCCTTGCAGATCGCGATCATCGTGGTCGCCGGCCGGATCTTCTTCGGCACGGGCTGGCCGCGGGACTGGGGCGAGCTGGTCCTGTTCGTGGCTACCGGCGTGGTCTGCTTCGCCTCGCTGGGTGTGGCCTTCTCCCACATCATCCCCAACTTCGAGTCCACCTCGGCCTACGTCAACGCAGTGTTCCTCCCCGTGATCCTGATCTCCGGGGTGTTCTACGACGTCAAGCACATTCCCGGCTTCATCAAGGGCATCGCCCAGGTCCTGCCGCTTACCCATCTCATCGACGGGCTGTCGGGCGCGATGGTCAAGGGCACCGGCCTGGGCACGAACATCAGCGCGCTGGGCGTGATCGCCGGCTGGTCGCTCTTGGGGATCCTGCTGGCCGTGCGCGGGTTCAGCTGGGAACAGGGAGGGGATTAGCCAGCGCGTACAGGCGCCACTCGCCCGGGACACCTTTCAGCTC
>DASZGO010000367.1:0-2107 GCA_035938755.1 Solirubrobacteraceae bacterium
CCGGTGCCTAGTGTCAACCAGATCGGAGCAGATCTCAAGTGTCCGCAGGGGGATCATGCGTTCGAGGACATCCAGGCGGGCTGGGGTTTCTGCTACCCGGGCACCTGGAAGTACAACGTGCGCGCCAACACCAGCGCCAACCCTCCCGGGCTCGATATCGGGTTTGACATCACCGACGTGCCCTGCACCTCGCCCTCGCCAGTGCCCGGCCAGGGCTCGCCAAGGCCTGTTTGCTCTGCGGGCGCGGGCCTCTTCGCCTACATGATCATCTCGACTTACGAGCGTGGGGATTCCACCAGCCTTGCGGGGTGGATTCAGACCAACCTGAGCTTCACGACCGCGACCGGAGCTCGCGTCCCGGGGCCGGCGTTCCAGCCCATCGCGTGGGGCAACGCTGTCGAGGCGGGGAGGTTCAAAGATGGCCGCAGGATCGCGCTCACGGAGCACCACGTGGTGGTCCTGGATCTGCGCGCGGGTTCGGGTAACCTCGATCTGGAGTCGAACATGTCGGTGCGCCTCGACACCTGGAAGTTCAGCTTCTGAGGCCCGAGACCCCCGAAATTGGGCCGCCTCCCTCCTTCTTAGGGGAGGGAGACGGTGGGTGAGAGGTCGGTACTCGGGCGGGGCTAGCTCGGGCGCTTGAAGAGGCTGGCCATCTTGATCGCCAACCCCATGTCGCCCTTGATCTTCAGCTTGCCCTGCATGAAGGCGGCGGTGCCGTCGAGCTGACCGAGCGAGATCTTGATGTAGTCGCCCGCGTCGGCCATCAGCGTCAGCTGCGGCGTCTCGGGCGCGTCGCCCTGTCCGGACTCGGCCTTGCCGTCGTGGATCTTCACCCACCAGCGGCCGCCCTGGTCGCCGGAAAGGTCGAACTGGATCATCGCCTTGGTGCTGCCCGCCTTCTCCGGTACCAAGGCATTGGGCATCTGGTCGAAGATCTGCTGGGGGGATATCTGGACGTCAGACATCGGGTCCTCCTAATGAAAATGAGTCGCAGCCCGCGCGTCGGCGCTTCTTGCCATCTTAGCCCGCGCGAGTACCGGTCCGTGGGCGCGCCGGACGGTGCGGGCAGAGGCTACGCGACAATCTCGGCGTGAGTGCGTGGTCGGAGGTCGCCGACGGGATCTTCGAGCTGCGCCTGCCGATCCCCTTCGAGGACGGCCTGGTCAACACCTTTCTGTTTGTCGACGGTGACGAGGTCGATCTGCTCGATTGCGGCATGAACTCTGGCGAGTCGGTCGAGCTCATCCGCTCGACGATTTCGGACCTCGGGGGCAAGCGCCTGCGCAAGCTCGTGGTCACGCACATCCACCCCGACCACTACGGAGCGGCCGGCATCCTCGCCGGTCCGGGCCAAGCGGACCTTTACCTGCACCGCCTCGAGGTTCCGCTCGTGCACCCACGGTATGTCGAGCTGGAGCAGCTCGTGATCGAGGTCCGCAAGTATCTGCTCGTCAACGGCGTGCCGGCCGACGAGGCCGAGCTGCTCAGCAACTCGCAGCGCGCGCTGAGCGACGTCGTGGCGCCCGCCGAGCCGGCCGTGCAGCTCGATGGAGCCGAGACGTTGGTGATGGGGCGCACGTCGCTGCGGGTCGAGTGGACGCCGGGCCACTCGCCGGGCCACATCTGCCTCTACGCCGCGGAGGGCGGCCTGCTGTTCGCCGGCGATCACATGCTGCCGGAGCTTTCGCCGAACATCGGCCTGCATCCGCAGAGCACTCCGGACCCCCTGCACGAATATCTCGACGGGCTGCGCCGGATGGCGGCGCTCAAGCCCCGGTTGATCCTGCCCGCGCACGGACGGCCGTTCACAGACGCGGCCGGCAGGGTCGAGGCGTTGGCGGAGCACCACCGCCGGAGGATGGAGCGCGTGATGTCGATCCTCGCGGACGGCGAGATGAACGGATGGGAGGTCGCGCTCCAGCTGTGGGGTCCGCGGAAACAGCTGTACGAGAAGCGGCTCGCCCTCCAGGAGGGGTTGGCGCACTTGCAGGCGCTGGCGGTCGAAGGCTCGCTGGAGAAGCGGGTCTCGCCGGAGTTCGTTCGCTGGTCGCGAGCGTCCTAACAGCGCATTCCGCACGTTTGGCACCAAACGTGCCTATCCGCC
>DASZGO010000368.1:0-2329 GCA_035938755.1 Solirubrobacteraceae bacterium
CACCACCGCGGACGGGGTGTACGCGATCGGCGATCTCGTCCTGGGTCCCGCGCTGGCCCACAAGGCCTCGGACGAGGGGGTGATCGCGGTGGAGGACGCGGCCGGGCTAACCACCCACCCGATCGAGTACGTCGACGTTCCCCGGGCCACGTTCTGCCAGCCGAACGTGGGCAGCTTCGGGCTGACCGAGCAACAGGCACGCGACCAGGGCTACGACGTGGTGGTGGGCAAGGTGCAGTACGGCGCCGTGGGCGCCGGAACCGTGTACGGCGACCGGACCGGCATGGTCAAGGTCGTGGGTGATAAGCGCTACGGCGAGCTCTTGGGCGGCCACATCGTGGGTTCGCGGGCCACCGAGCTGGTCCAGGAGCTGGTGAACCTGAGAGCCATGGAGGGCGGCTTCCCGGAGCTGGCCCGGACCATCCACGGCCACCCCACGCTGTCCGAGGCGGTGATGGAGGCCGGGCGCGCGGCGGACGGCTGGCTGATCCACGGCTAGCCAGTGGCGGCGCTGCCGGTCTTCTACTACGACCTCGGGGATCCGGAGTGCTACCTGACGGCCGAGGAGCTGAAGGGCCAGGCCGAATGGGAGCCGGTGCTGGCGAGCCAGCTGGGGCTGGCGGGGGGCGAGCCGGACCGGACCCAGATCGAGCGCCGGGTCCGCGAGCTAGGCCTGCAACCCGTCCACTGGCCGACGCCGTGGCCACCGGACACGAGCCGGGCGATGCTGGCCGCCACCTATGCCAAGCGGATCGGCCGCGGCGTGGCCTTCTCGCTGGCCGCGTTCCGCCAGGCGTTCGCGGGCGGGCGCGACCTGGGTGAGGAAGACACGGTGCTGATCGCCGGCGCGGCCTGCGAGATGCACCCCAGCGCGCTGATCAAGGGGATGGGCCTCCGGACCACCACCCAGGCCCTGGCCGCAGCCACCGAACGGGCCCGGCGAGACGGAGTCACGGCGCTGCCGACCGTGGTGGGAGCGGGATGAGAGCGAACCGGACCTACCGCCTGATCTCCGCCCGGGAGGGGATCGAGCCGGCCTTCCTGGCCGATCCGGACCGGCTGGACCGGGTCGAGGTCGTGTCGGTGGACGACGGCGAAGTGGTGCTGTTCTGGAACCTGCCGGTCAAGCTGGCCGCCCGGGTGCTCAAGGAGCTGCGGGCCGATCTGGCTGGACTGGAGGCCGAGGAGTTCCTGGACAAGTGGATGGACGCCGACGCAGAGAGCGATCAGTGAGCAAGGGAGAGACGCGGATCGAAGAGCCGTCCCCAGCCGAGCGGGCGGTGATCCGGCGCGCCGCCGAGTCGCGTGCCACGGTCCCGGTGCTGGAGCTGAGCCTCGCCTCACCCGCCTCCGGGGACGCGCTGCCCACGGAGGTGGTGGTCAAGGCCTGCGCTCTCGCCCTGCGCGAACACCCGCGGGCCAACGCGTCGTACCGGGACGGCCAGTTCGAGCTGCACTCGCAGGTCAACGTCGGCGTGCTGGTCGCCACCGAGCGGGCCTACGTGATCCCCACCGTGCTGGACGCGGATGGCAAAGGGCTACCGGAGCTGTCGGCTGAGATCGCGGACTTGCGGGAGCAGGCCGAGGCGGGCCGGCTGGCCTCGCCGGCCCTGTCCGGCGCCACGTTCACGGTGTGGAACGCGTCGGCAGACGGGCTCGCGGCGGCCAGCATCCCGGTGGTGCCCCCACAGGCCGGGGCGCTAACCGCCGGGCTCCGCGACCTGGTCCTGGCCTGCGACCACCGAATCCTCTACGGCCACCGGGCGACCAGCTTTCTCAAGGCGGTGGCGCATCACCTCGATGGCCAGCGGATTTGAATCCACGAGCACGAACCGCCGCCCCAACCCCGCGCACACGGCCCCCAGGGTGCCTGATCCCGCGAACGGATCCAGGCACCAGCCGCCCGGCCGGGATGAGGCGGCCACCATGCGGCGCAGGACGCCTTCGGGCTTCTGGGTGGGATAGCCCGTCTTCTCTGAGCCGTTGGTGGGCACGATGGTGTGAAACCACACGTCGGTGGGCCGTTTGCCCCGCGCCGCCTTCTCGGCCGACACCAGCCCGGGGGCCATGTAGGGCTCGCGCTCGACCGCGTCGGCATCGAAGTGATGGCCGCCGGGTGTGCGCACGTAGACCAGGATCGTGTCGTGCTTGGCCGGCCAGCGTCGCCGAGGCTTGGCCCCGTAGTCGTAGGACCAGATCAGCTCGTTGAGGAACGCGTCGCGGCCGAAGATCTCGTCCAGCAGCAGCTTGCAATAGTGGGCCTCGCGGTAGTCGATGTGGAAGTACAGGGTCCCGGAGGGGGCCAGCAGCTCCCGCGCGCGCTCCAGCC